>DASXDD010000113.1:0-38768 GCA_036490775.1 Solirubrobacteraceae bacterium
CGCCCGATCACGATCGGCCCGTTGAGCTCGCCGCTGGCGACCATCTCGTTGAACCGCAGCCCGGCGAGGTGGCGCTCGCCGTAGCCCAGCCAGCAGATCCGTGCCGGCAGGCCCTGGAAGTGGACCTTCTCCTGCGCCAGCCGGATCCAGCGGGCGACGTGCTCCTGGTCGCCGAACAGGTCGAGGATCGCTTCGTCGGTCGTATGGATGTCCTGCGGGTCGCCCGACAGCGCCACCCACCTGAACGGGCCCTTGCCCTCGCAGAACAGCGGCCGGATGTAGGCCGGGACGAAGCCCGGATATGCGAACGCGTCGGTGTCGCCGTGCTCGGCGGCGAGCCCGCGCAGCGCGTTGCCGTAGTCGAACGCCTCGGCGCCGCGGCGGCCGAGCTCGCGGATCGCGGCGACGTGCGTGAGCGCCGCCTCGCCGACGCGACGCAGGTAGTCGTCGGGATCGGTGCGCCGCAGCGCGTCGGCCTGCTCGACGGTCAGGCCCGTCGGCACATAGCCGTTGAGCGGATCGTGGGCGGAGGTCTGGTCGGTGACCACGTCGACCGCGACATCGCGTCGCACGAGCTCAGGAAGTACCTCGGCGGCGTTGCCCAGTAGGCCGATCGACAGCGCGCGGCCCTCCGACGCGGCGGCCGACAGGCGCGTGAGCGCGTCGTCGAGATCGGCCGCGCGTTCGTCGAGGTAGCCGGTCTGCAGCCGGCGCTCGATCCGCTGCAGGTCGATCTCGATGCACAGCGCGGTGCCGCCGCACATCGTCACCGCCAGCGGCTGCGCGCCGCCCATCCCGCCGAGCCCGGCGGTCACGACCAGGCGCCCGCGCAGCGTCCCGTCAAACCGCTTGCGCGCGGCGGCCGCAAACGTCTCGTAGGTTCCCTGCAGGATCCCCTGGCTGCCGATGTAGATCCAGGAGCCGGCGGTCATCTGGCCGTACATGATCAGCCCGGCCGCGTCGAGCTCGCGAAAGTGCTCCCAGGTCGCCCATTCCGGCACGAGATTGGTGTTCGCGATCAGCACGCGTGGCGCCTGCTCGTGGGTCGTGAACACGCCGACCGGCTTGCCCGACTGCACCAGCAGCGTCTCGTCGTCGCCGAGACGCATCAGCTCGCGGCGGATCGTCTGATAGCTGGCCTGATCGCGGGCGGCCTTCCCGATCCCGCCATAGACGATCAGCTCCGACGGCTTCTCGGCGACGTCGGGATGCAGGTTGTTCTCGAGCATCAGCAGCGCCGCCTCCTGCTGCCAGCCGCGGCACCGTTTCGGAGAGCTAGTCGTCACGACCCGTACCCCTGTTCGCGCAGCCAGCCGATTGTCCGTTCGAGGCCTACGTGCAGGCCAACACGGGGCTCCCAGCCGAGCACCTTTCGCGCCTTGTCAATCGAATAAGTTCCGCGCCTCAGCATGTAGCGGGTGGCCTCCGGGTTGACGTCGTTGTCGCCGGACTCAAACCGTGCCAGGCGCTGGGCCACCGCCGCCGCGCCGAGCACGATCGGCGTCGGCATCACCACCAGCCGGCGCCCGATCAGCTTCGCATAGGGCTCGAAGAACTCTCGGCACGGCACGCCGATCCCGTCCGACAGCGTGAACACCTGCCCCGCGGCCTCAGATGAGGCGGCCGCCAGCGCGACGCCGTCGACGAGGTTGTCGATGAACACCGGCGAGTGGATCCCCTTGCCTCGGCCTGGCAGCATGAATCGGCGGCGGCGGATCAGCTCGGCGGGGACCAGCGCCCAGGCCCGCGAGCGCGGCCCGTACACGTCTCCGGGCCGCAAGACCGTGCACGGCACGCGCTCGTCGAGGTGGGCCTGGAGCACGACCTGCTCGGACGCGATCTTGCTGTCGGGGTACGGGATGAACGTGTTGTGGACCGGGTAGCGCTCGTCGACACCGTCGGGAAACTCGAGCCCGAACACGGTCACCGACGAGAAGTGCACGAACCGCTGCGCCCCGGCGCGCTGCGCCGCCTCGAGCGCATTGGCGGTTCCGAGCACGTTCGCGCGCCACATCTGCTCGCGGCGCTCGAGCCGTAGCGACACGTTGGCGGCGGTGTGGATCACGAGCTCACAGCCGGCCGCGTGGTCCTGCCAGGGCCCCGGCTCGGCAACGTCGCCGCCGACCACGTCGCGGTCTGGATCGGATACCAGGTCGCAGCCGCGGACCTCGTGGCCATCGGCGGCGTAGCGCTCGCACAGCGCCCGGCCGATGAACCCCGACGCACCGGTGATGAAAACGCGCACTGCGCGCAATCTATCCCGCGTGTGGGGGTCGGGGGCCGCCGCTACGCCGCGACGACGTCGTGAATCCGCCCGCTGGCCCCGATCAGGCGACCGCCGGGGCGCCCGTGTCGCAGCGCGACGATCTCCGACATGATCGAGAGCGCCGTCTCGGCGGCGGTCAGCGCGCCGAGGTCGAGGCCGATCGGGGCCGACACGCGGTCCAGCAGCTCGGCGTCGATCCCCGCCGCCAGCAGCCGATCGCGCCGTCGCGCCTGGGCGCGGCGGCTTCCCATCGCCCCGATGTAGAACGCTTCGGAGCTCAGCGCGGCGCCGAGCGCGGCATCGTCGAGCTTGGGGTCGTGGGTGAGCACCGCGATCGCGGTGGCCAGGTCGATCGGGTCAAGCTGCGCGAAGCCTTCCTCGGGCCAGGCGACGATCACCCGCTCGGCCGCCGGGAACCGCGCCTCGGTCGCAAACCGCGCGCGCGGGTCGATCACGAACGGCCGCCAGCCCGCGATCCGGGCGACCTCGCAGAGCTGCGCGGCGAAGTCGACCGCGCCGACCACGATCAGCCGCGGCGGCGGCGCGACGACATCGACGAACACCTTCGTACCGGCGTGCTCGCGAAGCTCCGAGCGCTCGGTCCAGAGGGCGTCGCGCGCGAATCCGGCCGCGGCGGCATCGAGCTCGGGGTTCCCGAGCGAGCCCTCGGGGTCGCCGTCGGGGAGCACGAGCATCCGCTGGCCGGTCGCCGACGAGTCCTCGACGACGGTCACCAGCGCCGCGCGCGCTCCGACGCGCTCGAGCTCGGTGAAGCGCCCCTGCAGGTCGTCCGGCGTGAACGTCTGCACCCACACGGTGATCTCGCCGCCGCACGGCAGCCCGACGTCCCATGCGTCCTCGTCGGCGATCCCGTAGTGCAACAGCTGCGGCGCGGCGCCGTCGATGATCAGCTCTGCGATCTCGACGACCGCGCCCTCGACGCACCCGCCTGAGACGGCGCCGACGACCTCGCCGAGCTCGTTGATACCCATCTTCGTCCCGGCCGGCTGCGGCGCCGACTTCTTGGTGTCGACCACCGTCGCGACGGCGACGCGCTCGCCGCGCGCGAGCCATTCGCGAATCGCCTCGAGCACCGAATTCATGACGCCAGCACCGCCTCGTAGTCCTCCCATGTGTCGACGTCGCGCGGAACCGGCCCCGCGACCGGAACGTCGGCGACTTCGTCGGCATGCCGGTCCATCAGCTTCCACACGCCCTTGTCTCCGTGAAGGTTAGAGAGGTCCCCGAACATGGCCCGCGCAAACGCGAGCGGATGGCCGCGGCCATCGCTGTAGGCACAGGCCGCGAGCGGCGCATCCCCGCGCCCGTCGATCAGCGCCGCGACGGCTTGTTCCGTGACGCCCGGCTGATCGCCGAGCATCAGCACGAGCACGTCGGCCCGCGCGTCGATCGCGCGCAGGGCGGCAGCGATCGATGACGAGCAGCCCTCGCCGAACTGGCGGTTCTCGACGACCTCGACGCCACTCAGCTCGACGCCCGCTCGGACGTCGTCAGCGCCGCCACCGAGCACACACAAGGTCTGGTCAAAGCCGCACTCGCGCGCGGTCTCGAGCACGTGCTCAAGCAGCGTCCCGTCGCGGTATGGGAGCAGCTGCTTAGGACGGCCGAGGCGCTTGGAGCCACCCGCCGCGAGCACCAGCCCCGCGACGAACTGTCTATCGCGCGGCGCCATCGCCGGCGAGCTGTCTTTCGTAGGTGTCCCTGCAGCCCGAGCAGCAGAAGTACACCCGCCCGCCGGGGGCATCAAGACGCAACGTCGCATCCGTGACCGCCACCTCCATTCCGCAGACCGGATCGATCGCCGAAGCAGCCCTGACGGCGATCGGCGCCGGCGCGGAAGCCGGGAGCGCATGGTGCTCGGTGACCAGCTGGGCCAGGATCGCGATTGCGATCTCAGCTGGTGTCCGCGCACCGATGTCCAACCCGGCGGGCGTGTGTAGCTGTTGACGGAGCTCGTCGGGCACGTCGAGGGCCGCCGCAACGGCGGCCCCGCGGACCCTGCTGGCGACCAGCGCGACGTATGGAACGCCGGCGCGAAGCGCCTCTTCGAGCACCCTCTCCTCACCCGAGCCGTGCGAGGCGACGATCACCGCCGCATCGCTTGACTGGGGTTTGGCTTGGTCGGCGGCAGCCGGCACGACGTCGTAGCCGGCCGCCCCCGCAATCTCTATTAGCGCGCGTGCGATCGAGGCCTCGCCGACGACCACCAGGCGCGCTGCCGGTAGCTGCGGCTCGATGAAGATCTCCAGCGCCCCGCCACTCAGGCATGGGTTGCGCTCCACGATGATCGTGCCGTCGGCCGCGTCTGCGTCTCGCGGGTCGGTGCCGTCGCCGGGAACGAGGCGCAGCAGCACCGGCTCGCCGGTCTCCATCGCGCGCAGCGAGTGCAGGCGCACCGACGAAGTCGCGCAGACGCCGCCGACGAAGCCCTCGATCGTGCCATCGGCGAGCACCACGGCAGTGTCGCCTGCGCGGACGCTCGTGGGCTGGCGTGCACGCACGACCGTCGCGAACACGAATGGGATCCTGTCGCTCGACAGTTGCGCGGCGCGCCCGGCGAGCTCTCCTCTGATCATTGTGGTGGCCCTCCTTGCCCGTGCATCGCGTCCCATACCCGCGATGGTGTGCACGGCATGTCGATGTGCCTGACGCCGAACGGCGCCAGCCCGTCGCAGATTGCATTTACGATCGTAGGCGGCGAGCCGACCGTCGCCGACTCGCCGATCCCTTTGGCTCCGAGCGGATGGTGCGGTGACGGCGTCACCGTGTGGTCGGTCTCCCAGTCGGGAACCTCGAGCGCGGTTGGGATCAGGTAGTCCATCAGCGAGCCGTTGAGGCAGTTGCCCTCCTCGTCGAAGGCGATCTGCTCCATCAACGCCATCCCGACCCCGTCGGTCAGGCCGCCGTGAACCTGCCCTTCGACGATCATCGGGTTGATCCTCACGCCGCAGTCGTCGACGGCGACGAACCGCCGGACCTTGACCTTCGCGGTACCCGGGTCGATGTCGACGACGCAGATGTAGGCGCCGAACGGGAACGTCAGGTTCGGCGGGTCATAGACGGTCTCTGCATCGAGTCCCGCCTCGACTCCCTCGGGCAGCTGCACCGAGCCGCGCGACGCCATCGCGATCTCCTGGATCGTGGCGCCCTGTTCGGGGTCGCCCCTGACGAACCACCGGCCCTTCTCCCAAGCGAGGTCCTCGGGCGCGACCTCGAGCATCGCCGAGGCGACAAGCCGAGCCCGGTCACGGACCTTGCGCGCGACGATCGCGGTCGCGGCGCCGCTGACCGGCGTCGAGCGCGAGCCGTAGGTGCCCAGGCCGAACGGGGTGATGTCGGTGTCGCCGTGGATCACGTCGACGTCCTCCGGCGGAATCCCGAGCTCCTCGGCGACGATCTGCGCGAACGTTGTCTCGTGGCCTTGGCCCTGGGTCTGGACGCTGATCGCGAGCTGTGCCTTCCCGGTCGGGTGCACGCGCAGCGCAGCGCCGTCGTTCATCCCGAGCCCCATGATGTCCATGTGCTTGCGCGGTCCGGCGCCGACGGCCTCGGTGAAGAATCCGACGCCGATTCCCATCAGCTCGCCGCGTTCGCGCCGCTGCGCCTGCTCGGCGCGCAGTTGCTCATAGCCGATCAGCTCCATCGCCTTGCGCAAGGTCGTCTCGTAGTCCCCCGAGTCATACACCCACCCGGTCTTGCACTGATACGGGAACTGCTCGGGTGCAAGCAGATTTGCAAGCCGCAGCTGCGCGGGATCGACGCCGAGCTCGCGTGCGAGGCAATCGACGAGCCGCTCGACCAGGTAGACGGCCTCGGCGATCCGGAACGAGCAGGCGTAGGCGACGCCGCCGGGCGCCTTGTTCGTGTACACGCCCCGCACGCTGCAGTGCGCCGCCTCTAGGTCATAGGAGCCGGTGAACACGTGGAAGAAGCCGGCCGGGTAGTTGCTCGGCTGGGCGGTCGTGTTGAACGCCCCGTGGTCGGCGAGCACCTCAACGCGGACGCCGGTGATCTTGCCCTCCGCGGTCGCGGCGATCGCGCCCTTCATCGCGTAGTCGCGCGCGAACCCGGTCGACATCAGATTCTCCGAGCGGTCCTCCATCCACTTCACCGGCTTGCCGGTCAAGATCGATCCGACCAGGGCGCACACGTATCCCGGGTACACCGGGACCTTGTTGCCAAAGCCGCCGCCGATGTCGGGCGAGATGACGCGGATCTTGTGCTCCGGGATCCCGGTCAGAAGCGCGTAAACGGTTCGGTGCGCGTGCGGCGCCTGGGTCGTGCACCACAGCGTCAGCTTCTCGGAGACCTTGTCGAACGAGGCGACCGCGCCGCACGTCTCCATCGGCGCCGGATGCGACCGCGGGAAGCGCATCTGCTGCTCGACGACCACGTCGGCGCGGGCGAACACCTTGTCGGTCGCTGCCCGGTCGCCCGCCTCCCAGTCGAAGATGCGGTTGTCGTGCTGGCCTTCGAGCTCGTCGCGGATCAAGGGCGCGTCGGCATCAAGCGCTCGTGCGGGATCGACCAGAACCGGCAGCGGCTCGTACTCGACGTCGATCAGCTCGAGCGCGTCGCGCGCGCTGTAGCGGTCGTCGGCGATCACGAACGCGACCTCCTGGCCCTGGTAGCGGACCTTGTCGGTCGCGAGCACCGCCTGCACGTCGTGCGACATGGTCGGCATCCACGCCAGTCCGCGCGCCTCGAGGTCGCGGCCGGTGATCACGGCGTGCACCCGCGGGTGCTGCAGCGCGGCCGTCGGATCGATCGAGACGATCCGCGCGTGGGCGTACGGGCTGCGCAGCACCGCGCCGTGCAGCATCCCCGGCAACTGCACGTCGTCGACGTAGTTGCCCTGGCCACGGATGAACCGCGCATCCTCCTTGCGGGTCAGCCGGCCGAAGCCGATCGGTCGTTGCTCGGTCGCTGCCATCAGCTTGTTGGCTTTCGCTTCCACGCCGCGGAGTAGTCGACGCCGTCTACCTCGACGGCGACATTGACGGTGTTGCAGCGGCCGCAGCGCACCCGCACTTTGCGGTTCATGTACTCGGCTGGCATCGACACGGCGAGCACGTTGCCGCACTCCACACACACGTGGTCGTCTGGACCGTTGCCTCGGAACACGGGGCGGTCAGGGTTCTCCTGGACAGCGGTGCCGCCGTCGATCGGGATCTCGCCCTCGCGTACGTGTCGCATCGTCTTAGTGGCCATCACGTCACCTAGATGTTGGCGAGCTTTCCGGTGAAGTCCTTGATCAGCGCGTCGAGCACGCTGACGACGACGCCCTCGCCCATCGACGCTGCCTTGCCGCTGATCTGCGCGGCGGTGTGAATCGTGCCGCCGCCGTCCGCCAGCGAAAAGGTCACGTCGGCGTTTGCGAAACCCTGGCCGCCGGCCTCCCTGGACTTGACGCGCAGAACCGCGCGGTGCGCGTCTGAATCCTGCTCGACGACCGACACCGTGCCGGTGAACTTCATCGACATCGCGCCCATCTTGACCTTGATCTCGGCCTTGACCGATTCGGGGTCGGTCCGTTCGATGACGCTGCCGCCCTCGACGCACGGAACCAGCCGTTCGAGGTCGAGGATCGCCTCCCAGTTCTGATCGATCGGCTTGCCCGTCGAGAACGGATGATCCAGCTCAACCATGTATCTGCCTCCTCGCTGTCGATGTCATGTGTCTAATCCGCGTCGAACTCGGCGTCGACTGTGATCTGCACGTCGTCGAGGACCTTGAGCGTTCCGAACAACGCCGAGTATGGCTTCATGCCCCAGTCGCTCTGCTTGACGATCGCGGTGCCGGTCAGCCGCCCGTCGTCGACTGCGAGCTCGAACGAGATCGGCGCTCGGCGGCCCGCCAGCTCAAGCTCACCCGAGACGCTCATGTGCCCGTCGGCGCTCGTCTGAACCGCCGTGGAGTGGAACTCGATCTTCGTTCCGTTGAGCACCTCCTCGTCGATCGTCTGCTCGATGTTGGCCATGTCGTCGTCGCCAAGCTTGTTCATTCCACCGCTGCCCTCGCGCACGCGCATCGACTTAGCGTCGGCGGTCAGCGAGATCTGAGCCTCGGGGCCGAGATCGAGCGTTCCACGCCAGCTCGTGACCTCGATCAGCAGGTCGTGGCCGGCCTTCGAGGCGGCGCCGCCCTTGCCGGTCCGGACCGTCAGCGTCCCGTTGTCGGGCCCGAGCGTGCGGGTCGTCGAGTCGGGCATCAGTCTCTGTAGACCGTCTGGGCATCGAGCCCGCCCTCGACGCCGGGCGGGAGTGCGCCGGTGCCGTGGGCGTAGAGCGCGAGGTCGGCGATCGTCCTGGCCTCCGCCGACGAGCCCGCGGCCACGAACGCGCCGTTGTCCCATTGCAACCCGTCGGGCGACGTTTCGAGCGCGGCGCCGGCGAGCAGCCGCGCCTTGGCGAGGATCTTGTCGGCCGCGCTCGCGACTGCGGCCGGCGTCCCCTCCGACGCGGCGGTGTTGTAACCGTGGCCGGTTCCGAACCGGTCGAGGTCGGCGGGCACGACCTTGACGTCGAGCGGCGGCACGCCGAGCTCGTCGGCGACGACCTGCGCGTACTTCGCCTCATGCCCGTCTGATTCGATCGTCAGGCTCAGCACCATCTTGCCCGTCGGGTGCACCCGCAGGAACACCGCCCGGTATGCCTCGTTAGCCACGGCTGGTTCTCCTCACTGTTTCTTGTCCCCTGGCGCCTGCCCGCGCGCGATGCGCTGGCGCTCCTGATGGGCTGTCAAAGCGTTGTGATCCTCGAGGTCGCAGAAGCTCGGCTGCGGTCCCCCCAACGGATGCGGCGGCACCGCCGGCCGCTCGCAACCGGGGTAGATGCAGCGCTTGCCAGTGGTCGGCTCAGCGGCCATCGAGCCCCCAACCTGGAGTCGTGCGACCCCTGCTCGGCCCGTAGCCACTCGGCATCGCGACCGAGCTGCCGGGCACCGGCGTCGCGCTCGCCCAGGTCTCCTGCTCGATCTCCGGCGGCGGCGCGACCTCGGGCTTGTCGCCGCCTCCGCCGATCGCAGCGGCGACCTCCTCAAGCGCCCGCAGGCTGTGGCCGCTGACGAGCGCGTCGCAGTGCGGAAGCGCGGCCGCCATCCCGCCGGCGCTCGGCGCGAACCCGGCGGCCGCGACCCGCGGATTGACCCAGATGATCCGGTGAGCGAGCCGCGCGAGCCGCTCCATCTGCTCTCCGACCAGCTCGGGCGATCCTCGCTCCCAGCCGTCGGACAGGATCACGATCACCGACCCGCGTGCCATCCCGCGGCGTCCATGACGGTCGTTGAACGCCTTCAGCGCGTCGCCGATCCGGGTACCGCTGGACCAGTCGGGCGCAGAAGCAGCCGCGCGCTGGATTGCCCGTTCGGGGCTGCGCGAGGCGAGCGCTCTTGTCAGCCGCGTAAGCCGCGTCGCGAACACGAACGCCTCCGAGCGCCCGTCCCCGAGACTGCTCCCGGCGGCGGCCGTGAGGAACTGGAGGTAGGCGCGTGCATAGGGCTCCATCGAGCCGGAGATGTCGCACAGCAGCACCATCCGGCGGCGCACGACCCGACGGCGGCGGCGCGCAAGGCGCATCGGATCGCCCCCGGTGCGCATGCTCTCGCGCAGCGTGCGGCGCATGTCGATCCGGTCGCCGTGGCGGTCGCGCCGGGCGCGGCGGGTGCGCCGCAACGGCGTTGCGACCCGCAGCTTGGTCATCACCCGGTACAGCTGCGCGAGCTCGTCGGGCTCGAGCGCGTCAAAGCGCTTGTCGCGCAGGACCTCCTGGTCGGAGGCGTGCAGCGCGAACGGCACCTCGCGCTCGCGCTCCTCGCCCTCGCGGTCGCCGCCGGGCGGCGAGGCGGTCGCGCCCGAGCCCAGCGGTACCGGGCCGACCGGGATCGTCTTGTGGTCGGTGCGCTGCCGCTCGTCGGGCGGCGACGCGACCGAGTCCAAGTCTTGGGGCCGTGCATCCTCGTGAACGAGGGCAGAGCCGAACACCTCGAAGAACACCGAGTCAAACGCCCGCACCTGCGACGGGTCAGAGACGATTACCGCACGCGTTGTCCAGTACAGCTGGCGGCGCGAGAGCGGCTTGACCAGCGTCAGCGCCCGCGCCAGGTTGGAAGCCCGTTCGGCGGTCATCGGCAGGCCTGCGCGGTGGAGGCGCTGGCTGAGCGCCCCGACCACGGGCGGCAGGTCGAGGTGGATCGTCTCGACGGTGAGCTCAGTCATCGCCCGTCGCCTCCGGAGACCAGCGTCGCCAGACCGGCGGCACGAACGACCTCCTGGTCCTCTGAGTATTTGAGCACCGACCCGAGCGTGCGGTCGATCGAGGCCTCGTCGAGCGTCTGCACGCCGAGCACAGTCAGCGCCGCCAGCCAGTCGATCGCCTCCGCGACGCCCGGAGGCTTCTGCACGTCGGAGCTTCGCATCCGTGCGACCGCGCTCGCGACTTGCACGGCGAGCGTCTCCGACGCGCCCTTCACGCGCCGGCGCACGATCTCGATCTCGCGCTCGGGGCTCGGATAGTCGATCCACTGATACAGGCAACGGCGCTTGACCGCGTCATGCAGGTCCCGAGTGCGGTTGGAGGTCAGCACGATGATCGGCGGGTGCGTCGCCCGGATCGTGCCGAGCTCGGGGATCGTCACCGCCGCCTCTGCGAGCAGCTCGAGCAGGAACGCCTCGAAGTCGTCGTCGGCGCGGTCGATCTCGTCGATCAGCAACACCGCCGGACGCGGTCCGGGGTGCTCGAGCGCCCGCAGCAGCGGCCGGCGGATCAGGTAGTCGGGCCCGAACAGGTCCTCCTCGCGCAGCTCGGACCCGCGCGAGTCGGCCAGCCTGATGCTCAGCAGCTGGCGGGGGTAGTTCCACTCATACAGCGCCTCAGCCGCGTCGATCCCCTCGTAGCACTGCAGGCGGATCAGCGGCGTGTCGAGCACTGCCGCCAGCGACTTGCCGGCCTCGGTCTTGCCGACGCCGGCCTCGCCCTCGAGCAGCAGCGGCTGAGGCAGACGCAGGCTCAGGAACATCGAGGTCGCGAGACCTTCGTCGACGAGATAGTCGACCGCCGCCAGCCGGCGCGCCAACATCTCGACGTCGGGCACCAGCCGGCGTACCTCGCCGGCGGCCTCTCCTGTCACTTCGGGCGGCGTCATCTCAGGAGGCCCTCACTGGGGCGGCGTCGCCCTTCCTTGCATTGCCTCCCATACTCGGGACGGCGTGCACGGCATGTCGATGTGGTCGACGCCGTGGGTCTGGTGCAGCGCGTCGATCACCGCGTTGACGATCGCCGGGGGCGAGCCGACGTTCGGCGACTCGCCGACGCCCTTGGCGCCCAGCGGATGGTGCGGGCACGGGGTCACGGTCGCGCCGAGCTCGTAGTCCGGGCACTCCAGCGCGGTCGGGATCAGGTAGTCCATGAACGACCCGTTGAGGCAGTTGCCTTCCTCGTCGAACGTGATCACCTCCATCAGCGCGATCCCGATCCCCTCGGCGAGGCCACCGTGAATCTGGCCGTCGACGATCATCGGGTTGATCCGCACACCGCAGTCGTCGACGGCGATGAACCGTCGTACCGTGACGTAGGCGGTCTCGGGGTCGATGTCGACCACCGCGATGTAGGCGCCGTACGGGTAGGTCAGGTTCGGCGGGTCGTAGATGACCTGCGCGTCAAGACCGCCCTCCATCCCTTCGGGCATCGTCTCGCCGCTGTAGGCGCGGGCCGCGATGTCCTCGATCAGCACACCCTGCTCGGGGTCGCCCTTGACGAACCAGCGACCCTTCTCCCAGGCGAGGTCCTCGGGCCTGGTCTCGAGCATCGTCGCCGCGATCGCGCGGGCCTTGTCGCGCACCTTGCGAGAGACGACCGCGACCGCGGCGCCGCTGACCGGCGTCGAGCGCGAGCCGTAGGTCCCGAGCCCGTAGGGCGACTTGTCGGTGTCGCCGTGGCGCACCTCGACGTCCTCGGGCGGAATCCCGAGCTCCTCGGCGACGATCTGAGCGAACGTCGTCTCGTGCCCCTGGCCCTGCGTCTGGCAGCTGAGGCTGACGACCGCCTTGCCCGACGGATGCACCCGCAGGTCCGCGCCGTCGTTCATCGCCAGTCCGAGGATGTCCATGTGCTTGCGCGGTCCGGCGCCGACGCCCTCGGTGAAGAACGACACACCGATCCCCATCAGCTCGCCGCGCTCGCGCTTCTCCTTCTGCTCGCGCAACAGGTCGTCGTAGCCGGCGATCTCCATCGCGACCTTCATCGTCTCGGCGTAGTTGCCCGAGTCGTATGTCCAGCCGGTCGTCGTCTCGAACGGGAACTGCTCGGGCTTGATGAAGCTGCGCATCCGCAGGTCGATCTGGTCGACGCCCATCTCGAGCGCGAGCGCGCCGACCATCCGCTCGACGAGGTACACGGCCTCGGTGATCCGGAACGAGCAGCGGTATGCGACGCCGCCCGGCGCCTTGTTGGTGTAGACGGCCTTGACCTTCACGTGGGAGGCCTTGAGGTCGTAGGAGCCGCAGCAGATGTGGAAGAACCCGGCCGGGAACTTCGTCGGCTGCGCGGTCGAGTCAAAGGCGCCGTGATCGGCGATCACGTCGACCCGCAGGCCCGTGATCTTGCCGTCCTTGGAGCACATCTCCGCGTGCATCACGTAGTCGCGTGCGAACCCCGTCGACATCAGGTTCTCCGAGCGGTCCTCGATCCACTTGACCGGCACGCCGGCGACGATCGAGCCGGCGATCGCGCACACGTAGCCGGGGTACACCGGGACCTTGTTGCCGAAGCCGCCGCCGATGTCGTTGCACTGGATTCGGATCATGTGCTCGGCAAGTCCCGCCACGTGCGCATACACAGTGCGGTGGGCGTGCGGGGCCTGATTGCCGTTGTAGAGGTTCAGCTGACCCGTGTTCGGGTTGAAGTCGGCGATCATCCCGCAGGTCTCGAGCGGCGCCGGATGACAGCGCGGATAGATGATGTCGCGCGAGACGATCGTGTCGGCCTCGGCGAATGCGCGCTCGGTCGCCTCGGCGTCGCCGGCCTCCCACGTCGGGCTGGCGAGGTTGTCGACCTGGCCATCCTTGTCGTCGCGGATCAGCGGCGCGTCGGGGTCGAGCGCCTTGCGCGCGTTGACGATCGCCGGCAGCGGCTCGTACTCGACGTCGATCAACGACAGCGCGTCGCGCGCGGAGTACTCGTCGGTCGCGATCACGAACGCGACCTCCTGGCCTTGGAAGCGGACCTTGTCGCCCGCGAGCACGGCCTGCGTGTCGTAGGAGATCGTCGGCATCCAGGCGAGCCCGAGCGTCTCGAGGTCCTTGGCGGTGACCACGGCCGCGACGTTCGGGTGCGCGAGCGCGGCCGACGTGTCGATCGAGAGGATCTTCGCGTGCGCGTACGGGCTGCGGAGGATCGCCCCGTGGACCATTCCAGGCAGCCGGATGTCGTCCAGGTAGGTGCCCTTGCCGCGGATGAAGCGAGCGTCCTCCTTGCGCCGCAGCGGCCCGAAGCCGATCGGCCGCGTATCGGGACTGGGCGGGTTTACGGTGGCCATGGTCAGATCTCCTTGGTAGCGGCTTCGTGTTCGGCCGCCCAGCGGACCGCGGCGACGATGTTCTTGTAGCCAGTGCAGCGACAGATCGCGCCCGAGATCGCAGTGCGGATCTCGTGGTCTGTCGGGTCCGGGTTCTCGTTGAGCAGCGCCCGAGTCGTCATCAGCATCCCGGGGGTGCAGAACCCGCACTGAAGCGCGTGCTTCTCGTGGAACCCCTCCTGGATCGGGTCGAGCTGCCCATCGACCTCGAGCGACTCGACCGTGCTGACCTCGTGCCCCTCCGTCATCGCCGCGAGGATCGTGCACGACTTAACCGGCTTGCCGTCCATCAGCACCACGCAGGCGCCGCAGTTGGACGTGTCACAACCCCAGTGAGTCCCGGTCATGCCCTCGGTCTCGCGGATGAAGTGCACGAGCAGCTGCCGCGGCTCGACGTCGCGCGTTACCTCACTGCCGTTGATCGTGATCGTTACTTGCATCGGTGCTTAGACCTCCTGGTGCAGGGCGCGCGCGGCTGCGCGGCGCAGGGCGCGTTTGCTGAGCACGCCCGCTAGGTGGCGCTTGTAATCGACTGTGCCGCGCCCATCGGCGAGCGGCGCGCAGTCCTCCGCGGCGATCTCGCCGGCAGCGACGAACAGCTCCTCCGAGGGCCTCTTGCCCTGGAGCAGCTCCTCGGCTCGGGCGACCTGGATCGTCGTCGGGCCGACCGCACTGAGCGCGAGTCCCGCCTCGGAGATCATGCCGCCGTCGAGCCATACCGCCGCCGACACGGCCGCGATCGCGAAGTCGCCCGCGCGCCGCTCGACCTTCTCGTGCGCGCTCGAGCCGTTGGCCCGCAACGGGATCCGGATCTCGGTGACGATGTCGCTGTCGCCGACGGCAGTCGTGAACGGGCCGATGTAGAAGCCGTCCATCCCGACCACCCGCTCGCCCTCGGGCCCGCGGATCACGATCTTCGCCTTCAGCGCAGCGCACACCGCGCTGAGGTCTTCGGCCGCGTCGGCCTGGCACAGGGACCCGCCGATCGTGCCGCGGTTGCGCACGACCGTATCGGCGATCACCTCCTCGGCGTCGCGAAACACCGGCATGTGTTCGGCGAGCAGTTCTGACTCGAGCAGCTCGACGTGGCGCGTCAGCGCGCCGATCCGGATCTCGTCGCCCTCCTGGCGGATGTAGGCGAGATCGGTGAGGTCGTTGATGTCGATCAGGTGCTCGGGGTTGGCGAGACGCAGCTTCATCATCGGAAGCAGGCTGTGCCCGCCGGCGATGATCCGCGCGTCGCCGTCGTGCTCGACGAGCGACGCGATGGCCCCGTCGATGCTCGTCGCCCGCTCGTACTCAAACGGTCCCGGAGTCTGCATCGGGTCTCCTTTCTGCGCTCGCGCCGGCCGGCATCCGCTTGCGGACGCCCGGCGTCTCGCTGGGCTCGTACTGGATCGGGGAATCGGCCCCGATGACCGGCGAGCGCGGCAGGTTCGACGGTCGCTGCTGACGGATGTCGGGATACAGCAACCGCGCGGCGAGGCTCCCGTACGCCGGGTCGCGCAGCGCCGGCCCGTCCGGGCTCGCGGCGGCAATCGGGGCTTCGCGGCCGAGGCGCGCGAGCGTCAGCGTCCCGCGCGTGTAGACCTCGGAGATCCGCGGGGCCTTGGTCGTCTTACTGTCGGGGAAGTTGCGGAACCCGTCGGCCGCAGCGCCCGGATACAGCCCGTCGACGATGCCGACGGCGTCGGACATCCCGGCCTTCTTGACGAGCAGGCCCTCGAGCAGGTCCACGCCCGCGTCGAGGTTGGCGTTGATCGTGTTGACGACCTCGCCGACCGGCGCGGTCTTCTCGATGATCTCGACGACTCCGCCGATCGCGTCGTCCAGGCCCTTGGTGATCTTCTGCAACGCGACGATCGTCGACACGAGGTAGAAGACGAGCGCGACCACGATCAGCAGGACCGCGATGATCATCACTACACCAGCAGCTGGCATCGCTCCTCCAATCAGGCGTTGTCGAGGATCACGTCGAGCGAACCGCCGTAGTTGGCGGCCGACTCGATCGTCTTGATTACCTGGTCCTGCGTCGTCAGCAGGAGCGGTACGGCGTCAAGGTCCTTGGACCCGGCGTGCGCAGCGCTTGAGATCTGCTGGACGCTCGGCACGATGCTGTTGGCGGCGTTGAGCACGCCGCGCAGCAGGTACACGACGACCGGGAGCACCACGACCAGCAGCACGATGGCTCCGATCCACTCGAGCGTCATTGTGGCCTCCTCTCGGCGACGATCGCCGCCTTCTTGGCGATCCCGGGCAGCGCGCCGGTGATCACCGCGAACTGAGCGTTGATCGCGTCGACGGCGGGCTCGAGCGGGCGCAGGTGCTCGGCTTCAACGCCGGTCAGTGCGGTGGCGAGCGTCGCGAGGCCCTGTGACGCCTGTTCGAGGTCGATCCGGATCTTGATCAGCGCTGCCGCGAGCACGACCACCACGACGACCGCCAGCAGGACGCTGAGGATGACAAGCGTGGTCATGCTCCACCGAACCCGTCGGTGAGCGCGTTCATGTAACCGTCCTGCACGACGGCCTCCTCCACGATCAGGCCCAGCACCGGCGCGGTCGCCTCAAGCTGGGGAATGTTTGCGGTGTTGGCGGCGACCTTGCCCGCAACGTCGAGCAGCCCGTTGACGGACTTCTTGATGTCGTCGACGGCCCTGACCAGCACGGCCAGCAGCCCGGCGACGACCAGCGCGGCGACCAGGCCGATCGCAAGCGCGATCCACCAGGCGCCGTGGTTGGAGAGCGTGGCAAACGTGGTCATCTGCCGACCGCCACCTTTCGCAACGCCCGCGCCGAATGCAGGATCCGCACTCCAGAGTCGTTGATCTGGGGGACCCCGGCGAGCTCGGTCGTCTGCTCGCGCACCTTGTCGACGCCCTGGACCGCAGTCCGTGCCTGCACGGCGATCCGGTTCGCGAGGATGACGATCGTGATCACGATCGCCGCGGCGACCGCGACGACCACGATGCCGAGCACCAGCCCTATGTACCAACCGGTGGAAGCACCGATCGCGATCGGCATCTCACACCTCCTCGGATGTAGAAGGGATCATCAGTTGCTTACCTCCGGGTTTGAATGCTCAGCCGCCCAGCGGATCGAGCGGACGATCGTCGCGTAGCCGGTACAGCGACAGATCTGACCGGAGATCGCCTCTCGGATCTCCATGTCGGTCGGGTTCGGGTTGCGGTCAAGCAGCGCCCGCGCCGTCAGCAGCATCCCCGGCGTGCAGAACCCGCACTGCAGCCCGTGCTCCTCGGTGAAGCCCTGCTGCACCGGGTCGAGCACGCCGTCGACCTCGAGCCCCTCGACCGTCCGCAGCTGATAACGGCTCGCGGTCGCGGCCAGCACCGTGCACGACTTGACCGGCTCGTCGCCCATCAGCACAACGCAAGTTCCGCAATTGGACGTGTCGCAGCCCCAATGAGTGCCTGTCAGCCCGAGCTCGTCGCGCAGGAAGTGCACAAGCAGCATCCTCGGCTCGACGTCGCGGGTGTACTCGATCTCGTTCACGGACACGGTCACCTGCATCACCCCTGCTCCGCGCCGGCGCGCTGGGCCGCGCGGCGCAGCGTCCGCTCGATCAGGACCCCGGCGACGTGGCGCTTGTATTCCGCAGACCCGCGCTGGTCGGTGACCGGTGAGCACGCGGCGCTCGCGAGCTTCGCGGCGCGCACGAACAGCTCGTCCGACGGCGCCTGGCCGATCAGCGCCTGCTCGGCCTCCGTGCAAGTGACCTCGGCGGCGCCGACGGCTGCCAGGGCGAGCCCGGCCTGCTCGATCTCGTCGCCGGCCACCGTGAGCGACGCGCCGGCGGCCGCGACGGCCCAGTCGCCGACCCTGCGGTCGACCTTCTCATAGGCGCTCCCCGTTGCCTCGCGCAGCGGGACGCGGATCTCGACGAGCATCTCGGCGGCGCCGACGGCGGTCCGGTACGGGCCACGGTAGAACTCGCGCATGCCGATCACGCGCTCGCCGGGGAGCCCGCGGATCACCATCTGCGCGCCGACCGCCGCGCACACTGCCGACAGGTCCTCGGACGGATCGGCTTGACACAGGGCGCCGCCGATCGTGCCGCGGTTGCGGACGATCGGGTCGGCGATCACATGCTCGGCGTCGGTGAAGATCGCGAGCCGGTCTGAGAGCAGTTCTGACTCGAGCAGCGCGCGGTGGCGGGTCATCGCCCCGATCCGCACCTCCCCGTCGTGCTCACGCACATAGCCAAGCTCGTCGGCGAGCGGATCGATGTCGATCAGGTACTCGGGCGCGGCGAGCCGCAGCTTCATCATCGGCAGCAGCGAGTGGCCACCGGCAAGCAGCCGCGCCTCGGGTCCGAGCTGGGTGAGCAGCTCCAGCGCGTTCTCGACGCTCGTCGCCCGCTCGTACTCAAAAGGTGCTGGAACTTGCAAAAGGCTGCTTACCTGAGGCCGCAAAACGGGGGCTTCTGCTTCCTGCCGGCCCCAAGATCTCTCCTCCTGGACACAACTCTGGCGCTCGGCCGCTCGGCCGTCAACCAGAGATAAGCGATCGCTTAGGGTTAACAACACTATGACGCTCGCACAGCTGCAGTCGTTTGTGCTCGTCGCCCGCCACGGTTCGGTGAAGGCCGCCGCCGCCGAGCTCAAGGTGACCGAGCCCGCGGTATCGGTTGCGGTCGCGGCGTTGCGCAAAGAGCTCGGCGATGAGCTGTTCGTCCGTAGCGGGCGCGGGATCGCACTGACTCCCGGTGGCCGGCGGCTGGCCGCGCTCGCCGGCGAGATCCTTGGCCTCGCCGAGCAAGCGAGACGGTCGGTTCAGGACACCCCTGGTCAGGCGCGCCAGCTCCAGATCGCCGCGACGGGCATCGTCGCCGAGCACATCGGCCCGCTGATCGACGCGTTCAGCGCCCGGGGCCCGGGGCTCGAGATCTCCGTCGAGAACGTCGACGGCACGTCGTTTGCCGACGTGCTGGAGCACCGGCGCGCCGACATCGCCCTGGGGCCCCACCCGGGTCCCGACCGCGCGACGACGATCGCCTCGGTGCCGTTCCTGCGCTCGCGCCTGATGATCGTCGCCGCGCCCGGCCATCCGCTGGCGGGTGAGCGCGACATCTCTCCGTCGGCGCTCGAGCGCGAGCGCTGGCTCGTCGGGCCGCACGACATCGACCCGACGACGACCGCCGGCCTGTTCTTCGCACGTAACTCGCTCGAGCCGCCCGACGTCTCGCCGTACACGAGTCACGCCGCGGCGGTCGCGGCCACCGCGGCGGGCGAGGGGATCATCCTCGCGCTCGCGCACTCGGTGATCGACGCCCTGCGCCGACGCTCGCTCGTGCGCCTCGATGTCCGCGGCACCCCGATCGTCGAGATGTGGCATGCGAGCACGCTCGGGCTCGGTCGCGCGCTGCCGGCGGCGCTCGCGCTGCAGCGGTTCGCCACGACCCCCGAAGCCACGCAGGCGATGTCGAGCGGCCGAGCGGGGACCGCGTCGGCCCGTGCGCGCCCGGCGGTCCACGTCACCCTGTGGCGATCGGTCGCCGAGCAGCTCGACGCGGGCTCGCGGCGCTAGCGCGCGCTCAGCCGCGACTCAGCTGCGAACTTCGCCGGCGAGCCGTTCGAGCACCTGGCCGTAGATCCGGCGCAGCCCGATCGGCGCGAACGTCCGCTCGAAGAACCCGCCGATCCCGCCGGCGCCGTCCCACGAGGCCGCAAGCGTGACGCTCGAGCCGGCACCCGACGGCTGCACTTGCCAGGTCGACACGAACGACGACAGCTCGTCGCGCTCGTGCAGCTCGCCGACGGTCTCCTCGACGCGCAGCCGGTAGTCCCGCTCACGTCCGCCGGCAGCGAAGTGGTAGCCGATCACGGTGCCGTCGCCGTTGCCGCCGCTCTCGACCCGGTAGGCGGTGTAGTTGTCGGTCAGGATCCGCGGCCGCGCATCGCGATAGTCGCGGAGCACTTCGAGCACGCGCTCGGGCGAGGCGTTGACGCTCTTGGTCGCCTGCGCTCGGACCCTGGCCATCGCCTGATTCTCGCATGCGACATGATGCGGGCATGCTCGCCGTATACGCAGCCTCGATCGACCCCCAGGACCCGATGAGCGGACTGGAGGTCGGCGAGCGCCCCGACCCGCAGGCCGCCGACGGCTGGACCACGGTGACGGTCAAGGCCGCCTCGCTCAACCACCACGACCTCTGGTCGCTGCGCGGTGTCGGCCTCGGCGAGGACAGCCTGCCGATGATCCTCGGCTGCGATGCGGCCGGCCTCGACGAGGACGGAAACGAGGTCATCGTCCACGCCGTGATCGCCTCCGACAACTGGCGTGGAGACGAGACGTTCGACCCGCGCCGCTCGCTCTTGTCCGAGCGCCATCAGGGCGCGCTGGCCGAAAAGGTCGCCGTTCCGCGCCGCAACGTGCTGCCCAAGCCTCCCGAGCTCACGTTCGAGCAGGCCGCATGCCTGCCGACCGCCTGGCTGACCGCCTACCGGATGCTGTTCACGCGCGGCAAGGTCGTGCCGGGCCAGACGATCCTCGTGCAGGGCGCGAGCGGCGGCGTCGCCACCGCGCTGACCGTGCTCGCGAGCGCGACCGGCGCGAGGGTTTGGGTCACGAGCCGCGCCGAGGAGAAGCGTGAGCAGGCGTTGAAGCTCGGAGCCGACGCGGCGTTCGAGTCGGGCGCACGCCTGCCCGAGCGCGTCGACGCGGTGTTCGAGACGACCGGCAAGGCGACCTGGGGCCATTCGATCCGCTCGCTTAAGCCAGGCGGCACGCTCGTCGTCTCCGGCGCCACGACGGGCGACGCCGAGCCGGCCGAGCTGACCCGGATCTTCTTCCTGCAGCTATCGGTCGTCGGCTCGACAATGGGGACCCGCGACGAGCTCGAGCGGTTGATGCGCCTGTGCGTCGACCGCGATGTGCGCCCGGTGATCCACTCGACGCTGCCGCTCGCCGACGCGCGTCAGGGATTTGAGGCGATGCTCGCCGGCGAAGTCGTCGGCAAGATCGTGTTCACGGTCTGAGCGCGATCTCGCGCTCGAGGTCCAGCTCGGTCTTGACGCCGAGCGCGTTGAGCGCCCGGCTGGCATCGGTCAGGCTCGTCGCATCTGCGAGGGCGGTCGCGAGCCGGCCGGCGACCCGCATCGTCACGTCGACGTCGATGTAGAACGTCAGCGCCGCCGTCGGCGTCAGCTCGAGCGTGCGCGTGCCACCGCGGATCGTGGCGATGCCCGACGCCCCGCGATACGCGCGAACCGCCTGCGCGCTGGCCTCGGTCGGCACCAGCTCCATCGCCTGTTCGAGCCGCGCCGCGACCGGCTCGGTCAGCCCGCGCGCGCCGGCGAAGCCGCCCGCGGCAGCGACCTCCGACAATCGCGCGAGCACCTCGGCCGCAGTCAGCTCGGCGTCGCAGCCGACGCCGAAGATCGCCGCGAGCACCGGGCGGCCGGCGTCGCCCAGGCGCGCCGCCGCGGCGAGCATCAGCGCGTCGCACAGCGGGCTGCGAAGTCCCGGCTCGTCGCCCTGGGCGAGCAGGTCGCCGCCGACGTCGACGAACACGATCAGGTCGCGCTCGAGCTGGTCGGCTGCGTCTGCGAGGCCGTCGGCGACGGCCTGCGGGCCGTCGTTGATGTCGACCAGCACGGTCGGCTGTCCGAGCACGGCCGCCATCCGCGACTCGGCAAAGAACACGTCGCGGTCGCGTACGCGCGTGTTGGGACCTGCCAGCAGGATCGCCGGTGCGAGCTCCTGCGCGTCGGCGATCTCGCTCGCGGTGCGCGGCCCCGGGACCGGGTCGACCGGCCGCCGCTCCCAAGTCACGCCGCCGACGATCGGATCGGCGCCGTCGTAGATCCGGGCGAACTCGGCGGTCGCGAGCGCGCCGACGACATCGCCGCCGCCGCCCATGCCGATCACCAGCGGCCGACGTGCGCCGCGCAGGACGAGCTCGGCATCGGACATGCCGTGAGTTCTACCGACCGGCGAGCTTGCGAAGCGTGCGCCGCGCATCGGCGCCCATCTCGCGCACGATCTCGGCGGCGGGGCGCGCCTGCGCGAGCTCATGGGCCTGCCCCGCCCAGAGGTTGAAGCCGCCGGCGTCGCTGTTGCGGCGAGCGGCGGCGCGGAGCGGACTCGTCGCGTGGTGGATCTCGGGATATGCGAGCGGCGCCTCGGGGTGCTCATCGATGAAGCGGTTGCGCAGCCCGCGCGCAAGGCGCCCGCTGAACGCTCGTGTGAGCCGCGTAGGGATCGCCTCGGTCATCAGCTCGCGCTGCGCGTCGGGCGTGCCGGCCTCGGGTGTGAGCATCAGCGCGGTGCCGATCTGGGCGGCGCTTGCGCCGGCACACAGCACCGCCGCCACCGCCGCTCCGTCGGCGACCCCGCCGGTTGCGATCAGCGGCAGCTCGGTATCCCGCGCGACCAGCCGGAGCAACGCGAGCAGTCCGGTGCCGGCGGCGTCGTCGCCGTCGACGAACGCGCCGCGGTGGCCGCCCGCCTCGGTTCCCTGGACGACGAGCGCATCGGCGCCCGCCTGCTCGGCCGTGGCCGCTTCGGCTGTGCTGGTGATCGTCACCCAGACCGCGAGCCCACGTTCGTGGAGGCGGTCGAATACCGCCACCGGTGGGCAGCCGAACGTGAATGACACGACGGGGACCGCATGCTCGACGACGAGCGCGAGCTTCTGGTCGAAGTGGTCGTCCTCGAAGCGCGGCTCACCGATCTCGGCGCTCTGTTGCCGGGCCTCGTGCTCGAGCTCGAGCAGGTAGTCACGTAGTGGTTCGGGATCAGACGGCGCCGGCGTCGGCACGAAGATGTTGACGCCGAACGGCCTGTCGGTGGCGGCGCGGATCGTCTCGATATGAGCTCGCAGGGTGTCGGGGGACTTGTAGCCGGCTGCGACGAACCCGAGACCGCCGGCCTCGCAGGCAGCGATCGCCAGCTCCGGGGTCGACGCTCCCCCTGCCAACGGCGCCTGCACGATCGGCTCGGCGAGCGTC
This sequence comes from Solirubrobacteraceae bacterium, assembly GCA_036490775.1. Lineage (GTDB taxonomy): Bacteria > Actinomycetota > Thermoleophilia > Solirubrobacterales > Solirubrobacteraceae > Palsa-465. The sequence goes on from DASXDD010000113.1 coordinate 22,830, forward strand.
GTCAGGTCGAACATGTCGCGAGATGGGCGGCTGCGTCTTCGAGCCGGTCGTCGCCCCAGAACAGCTCGTCGCCGATCGCGATCGTGGGCACGCCGAACACGCCCCGATCGTAGGCCCTGTCGGTCGCGTCTCGGAGCGTCAGCTTGATCTCGGGGTCCTGGACCCCTGCTCGGACAGCCGCCACGTCGAGCCCGGCGCGCGCGGCGGATTCAAACACGTGCTCGGCGGCGCTCAGCTCGGCCCCGCCTCCAAACGCGTCGCGATAGGCCTGCATCGCGAAGTCCCGGCCACTCCCGACCGCAAACGCGTACGTCGTCGCCCGCATCGCGACGAGGTAATCCGCCGGCCACGGGTCGGGCCAGCGCACCGGCGGTAGCCCGTAGGAGTGCGCCCGGCGCTCGATGTCGGCCATCCCTGCCTGCCGGCGACGGTAGTCGCCGAGCGCCCACGAGCTGCGGCCAGTGAGCTTGAACAGGCCTCCGAGCAGCACCGGCTGCCAGGTCACCGGCTCGGGCAGCAGTGTCTGCAGGCGGCTGGCCGCCAGGTACGCGAATGGCGAGCCGAGATCGAAGTAGAAGGTGATGTCGGGCATGGTCGGTACCGTTCGTTAAACTGAACGCTTCGTTTCATATGGTAGACCATGTCGACGTGCAGGGAGTGCTCGCGGCCAACCTCAGGCGGCTGCGAATCGCACGGCACCTGTCGCTGTCTGAGCTGGCGCGGACGACCCGGATCAGCAAGGCGACGCTGTCGAGCATCGAGAACGGGCGCGCCAACCCGACCCTCGACACGCTCGCGGCGCTCGTGGGCGCGCTGAGGGTGTCGATCGCCGAGCTGCTCGAACAGCTGCCGCTCGGAGAGGTGCGGATCGTGCGCGGCGCCCGCGCGCAGCTGCGCGAGCGCGACGGGATTCCGCAGCGGCTGATCGACGAGCTCGCCGACGGCGGCCCAGTCGCCGTGTCGGAGATCTCGCTCGCCGCGCGCCAGGCGCGCGAGCTGGAGCCGCGCGCCGCCGGCTCGCGCGCCCACATGTTCGTGCTCGCCGGCAGGCTGATTGCGGGACCGGTCGAGCGGATCACCGAGCTGACCGTCGGCGACTATGTCTCGTTTCCGACCGACGTCCCGCACGCATATGAGGCCGGCCGCCAGCCGGCCCGGGCGCTGTTGCTGTCGCAGTCGCCGGCGGGTTAGGCGGCGCGGTCGGACGCGCGGCGGCTGCGCAGCGCGATCATCGCGTCGACCACTTGCACGTCAAACTGCGTCCCGCGGTTGGAGATCAGCTCCGCGAGCGCGACCTCCGCCGGCAGCGCCTGGCGGTAGGGGCGGTTCTCGGTCATCGCCATGTACGCGTCGGTCGCATGGATGATCCGCGCCTCGAAGCTGATCTGATCGCCTGCGAGGCCGGCGGGGTACCCGCTGCCGTCAACCCGCTCGTGGTGCTGGAGCACGATCGCGACGACCTTCTCGTCGACGCCCCACGACCGCAGCATCTGCGCGCCGATCGTCGGGTGCGTCTTGATCACCTGGAACTCCTCGTCGGTGAGGCGGCCGGGCTTGTTGAGGATCGCCTCGGGAACGCCGACCTTGCCGACGTCGTGGAGCGTCGCCGCCTTGCGCAGGTCCGCGACGTCGTCGTCGCCGATCCCGAGCAGGCGCCCGACCTCGACCGACAGGTGCGCGACCTCGAGGCCGTGCGTGGCGGCCTCGGGGGCTATCCGCTTCATGTACGCGATCGCCGGCTCGCGGCCGATCGGCTTGACGTCGGCGACATCGGCGCTGCCGGCGATCGTCGAGCAGTTCTTGCCTCGGCGCTTGGATGCGTAAAGGCCCGCGTCGGCGTGCGCGATCAGGTCCTGGCGCGTACGCGCGTGGCCAGGGAACGTCGCGACCCCGAGGCTGACCGTGAGCCGCTGCGGACCGGCGCTCCCCTCCACCAGCCGCCGCAGCCGCTCAGCCGCCACCAGCGCGTCGTCGGAGTCGGCGTTGAACAGCACCGCGCAGAACTCCTCGCCGCCGACGCGGAACACGTGGTCGCCGCCGCGCACGCCGGCGCGGAGCGCGGTCGCAACTCGCTGGAGCGCCTCGTCACCTGCCTGGTGGCCCTTGGTGTCGTTGATCTGCTTGAAGTCGTCGATGTCGATCAGCACGATGCTGAACTCCTCGCCGGTGGCGCAGCACTCGTCGAGCGTCTCGTAGAACACACGGTGGCCGAGCAGCCCGGTCAGCGCGTCGTGGCGGGCCTGATCGAGGATCTGCTCGTGCAGCAGCGCCTTGTCGAGCGCGATCGCCGCAAGTCTCAGGACGTGAGCGAGCAGCTCGTGCTCGTCGGAGCCCTGGGTGGGCGGACCGGCGACCGTCACCGAGCCGAGCACGACGCCGCCGGCCTGCAGCGGGAAGCAGGTCGTGCCGTCGGGACAGGCCGACACGCCGAGGTCGAACAGCTCGACGTCGGAGCCATTGCGGCGGACCGAGATCGAAGCGGCGTCGACGGGGACGACCGAGATCAGCGTCTCGGCCACGCGACGCCCGATCTCGTCGAGCTCGAGCGTCCCGGCGAGCTCGGTGGTCAGCTGGTGCAGGCGCTGGAGCTGCTCGACGCGCCGGCTGACGCGGTCGTTCAGGCGGCCGTTCTCGACCGCGAGCGCGATCCGGTAGGCGATCGCGCGCAGCTCCTTGCGGTCTGAGTCCTCGAACGGAGCGTCGCCGCAGCGCACCAGCAGCAGCGCCCCGAGCGACTCCTTGCCGATCACGAGCTGCGACCAGGCGACGTGCTCGGCGCCGTAGCGCGCTAGCCAGTCGGGCGCCGCCAGCACGTCGGCCGGGCCGGTCAGGACCGGCTCCTCCGGGGTCAGCGGCGCGAGCTCGCGCAGTTCGGGCAGCTCGGCCGGGACGTCTACGGCGCGCACGCCGCAGTGCCCCTCGACCGTCAGCCGCCCGCCGGTGGCGAGCATCAGCACCGCGATGTCGGCGCAGAACAGCTCGGCGAGCTCGACCGCGGCCCGGTCGATCACCACCTCGAGGTCGCCCTGCTGGGCGAGCAACAAGATCACCTGGTTCAGGCGCGTGGCCCGCAGCAGCGTCTCGGCCGTGTAGCGCTCAGCGGCCTCGACGCGCTCCTGCAGCTCGGCGTTCTCCGCCTCGAGCTCTCGTTCGCGCGACACGGGACTACAACGCGAGGATCGCGACGCTCGAGTTGTGCACGCCCGATGAGCCCTTCAGGCGAGCGAACTCCCCGAACGTGAAGAACCCGGCGATCGGCGCGCCGCCGAGCTCCTTGGAGATCAGCTGCGCCTCCTCGCCGACCCGGTCTCCCAACAGCGCGACGCGCGCCGCGCAAGAGAACACGAGCGCGAGCCGAACCGGCTCGTCGAGCTCGCGTGCGACGCTCGCGGCGGCGGAGCCCGCGCCGCGAAGCAGCGAGTCGGAGTCTCCGGTCATCACCTGCATCACCGTCTGCTCGGGGATCGCCGTCGTGAACTCGAGCGACCCGTCGTCGTGCACGTCGAGCACCTGGCGGGCCTCGTAGCGTCCCTGCGCGTTGGGCAGCCCAACGGGCCGCGCGAGCGCCTTCTCGTTGAAGATCTCCGCGTCCTCGTTGAGCGGCGCACCGGGGCCCGAGATGAACGTCTCGAAGGCGGGGCGCCCGTCGAGCTCGTTGACGACGCAGCCATCGGCGCGCGTGACGAGCATCGGCTTGCCGACGGGCCGCCAGCCGTGGTCAACGGAGAACGCCATCTGGCGGTTCGACGTGATCCACACCGACACGATCCCGTCGCGGACCACGCGACCCTCGCCGAACGTGCGAACGCCGTTGCGCGACATGTCGTCGCCGGCCACGCCTCCGACGAACGGAGTCAGCGCGCTCGTGACCTCGTAGGCGCCGCGTGCAGTCTCGCGCTGGTCGGAGATCTTGCCGTCGGCGAACATCAACAGCACCGAGTGCTCGCGCTCTGCGCCGGCGCGCTCGCGCGCGAACTCGGCGCCACGGCGCGCGGCGCCGGCGATGTCGGAGTCGACGTCAACGTGGCAGATGCCGAACGACGCGTCGTCGCCGGGCACGAACGCCGCGACGGCGCCGGCCGTGACCTGCGACTCGTCGCAGAAGCTGCCGTGCGAGGTGCAGCCGACGACCGAAGCAGGCGCCGCGGCCTGCAGCGCGGCGGCGTGAAACTCATCGGGATCGAGGTCGGCGGTGACGAGCACGATCATCAGGTCGCCCTCGCGCACCGGCTGTCGCGCGGTCGCCTCGGCGATCGCCTCATTGGCCGCAATTGCCGGGTCAGACGACGTGCTGTAGCCGACGCCCGGGACGCGCGTCCCTACTCCGGCCTCGACCTCGACCGGACGCTCCTCGATACCGCTGCTCATGCCTTGCTCCTCCCTGGACTTCGTCTAATACGGTTCAGGGATCGGTGGCGCTGGGGCGGTTATTGAGCGTCGGGCGGTTGTTCTGGACGGTTTACGAGGAGTCGGTGAACAGCGTCCGCGACAGCTCGATGAACTCGGCGACCGCCGGCGGCTGGCGCCGCCCTTGGCGCCACGCGAGTGTGATGTCACGAGTCAGCGCCGGCTGCTCGAGCGTCACCACGGCGACCTCGGAGCCCCGGCCTTCGGTGTCCGAGCGCGGCAGGATCGCGACGCCCATGCCGCGGTGCACGAGCCGTCGGATCCGCTGGCTCTCGTTTGACTCGAGCATCACGAGCGGGTCGAAGTCGGCCTCTCGGGCGGCGCGATTGAGGAGCTCGCGCAGTCGCGAGCCCTCGCGGTAGCTGATGAACTGCTCGCCGGCGAGCTCTCCGATCGTGATCCCGGAGCGGCTCGCGAGCCGGTGCGAACTGGGCAGGATCACGACGAGCTCCTCGGAGACGAGCTGGTGCAGCCCGAGGCCGTGGCTCTCGACGCGCTCGGTGACCGACAGGTAGGCGAGATCGAGCACGTCGTCGCGCAGCATCTCGGCGAGCTCCTCGCTGGATTGCTCGCGCACCGTCAGCTCGACGCCCGGATGGCGCTCATGGAAGATCGCCAGCGCGAGCGACACGTCGACCGGTCCCATCGTGTGCATCGCGCCGACCGACACGTGCCCGGTCAGGATCCCGCGCAGCGCCTGCAGCTCGGCTTCGGCGGCGCTCAGCTCTGACAGGATCCGGCGCCCACGGGCGACGAGCAGCTCGCCGGCCTCGGTGATCGAGACCCGCCGCGTCGTCCGTTCGACCAGCGCCACCCCGACCTCTTCCTCGAGCCGACGGATCTGCTGAGACAGCGCTGGCTGGGCGATGTGCTCGCGTTGCGCAGCCCGCGTGAAGTGCCGTTCGTCGGCCAGCGCGACGAGGTAGCGGAGCTGTCGAAGATCCATAAGCAAATCGTATAGATCTCTGCAAATACTCGTCTTGGACAACTAAGCCGCCAAGCGCAATGATGCTCCGGCAACACTCTCTCCTCCCTCAGAGCGCGCCCCGCCAGACCGGCACTCAACTCTCCCCGCCGGTTTCGGGGCGCGACTCGTTTTGGGGGGGTGCATGACGTGGCAAGCCTCGCCGTCGACCCAAGGCGTGCCACGTAGAGCACCGCCGCGGTGCATGAAGTGACACGACTCCCTTCGCCACCGGGCGTTGTCACGCGATGCACCCCAGATAGTTGCTCGCACAACTACCTGCTAGGATCAACGACACAATGGAACTCGGACTCGCGACCTTCGCCGACCTCGCCTCAGGCGTCACGCCTCAGCAACGCATGGCGCAGCTGCTCGAGGAGGCGGAGCTGGCCGATCAGCTCGGACTCGACGTGTTTGCGGTCGGAGAGCATCACCGCGCGGACTTCCTCGTGTCCTCGCCCGCGGTGGCGCTCGCGGCGATCGCGGCCCGGACCGAGCGGATTCGGCTGTCGAGCGCGGTCACGGTGCTCAGCTCCGCCGACCCCGTCCGCGTGTTCCAGGACTTCGCGCAGGTCGACCTGCTGTCGGGTGGGCGTGCCGAGATCATGGCCGGGCGCGGGTCGTTCATCGAGTCCTTCCCGCTGTTCGGCTACGACCTCGACGACTACGACGAGCTGTTCGCCGAGAAGCTCGAGCTGCTGCTGGCGCTGCGCGAGCAAGAGCGCGTCACCTGGTCGGGCCGCCACCGCGCGCCGCTGAACGAGGCCGGCGTCTACCCACGGCCGGTGCAGGACTCGCTGCCGATCTGGGTCGCCGTCGGCGGCACACCCGAGTCGGTGATTCGCGCCGGCAAGCTCGGCCTGCCGCTGACGCTGGCGATCATCGGCGGGCAGCCCGAGCGGTTCGCGCCACTGATCAAGCTCTACCGCAACGCGCTGGACGCGCACGGCCACGACCCCGCGACGGCGAGGATCGCGATCAACACGCACGCGTTCGTCGCCGAGACTTCCGCGAAAGCAGACTCGGCGTTCGCCGGCTCCTACCTTCAGATGATGAACCGCATCGGCCGCGAGCGCGGCTGGCCGCCGGCAGGACGCGAGCAGTACGAGGCGCTGCGCTCGCCGAGTGGCGCGCTGGCGGTCGGATCGCCCGAGCAGGTCGCAGAGAAGATCCTGTTCGAGCACCAGCTGTTCGGACACCAGCGTTACATCGGGCAGATGAGCGTCGGCGCCGTAGCGCACGCCGACGTGATGCGCTCGATCGAGCTGTTCGGCACCGAGGTCGCGCCGATCGTCAGGGCCGAGGTTGCCCGGCGCGCGGCCCCGGCGCCGGTCGTTTCCTGAAATCCCAATCAAGCTCGGCGCTGTGATGCCGATGTCACGGGGGAATGAGCTCGATTCCCGCCCCGGCCCCAGACCCGCTGGGCCCGACTCCGCTGGCCCCCGCCCACGGTCAGCTGATACCACCCGACGTCGATTACCCCCGTGGCCTGATCCCGCCGACGCGCCGCGGGCGCTCGCAGCGACTGATCGGCGACATCGTCGTCGACCTCGGCTTCGCGCGCCGCGAGCACGTCGACGAGGCCGTCGCGGCCTCGCGTGAGCGCGGCCGCACGACCGGCCAGGTCCTGCTCGAGCTGGGTTACCTCCGCCAGGACCAGCTCGCCCGCGCGCTCGCCGAGCGGTTCGGCCTGGACTACTGCGACCTGTCGGTCTACGACGTCGACATGGGCGCGGTCAACCTCGTCTCAATCGACGTCGCTCGGCGCTATCAGGCGGTCACGGTCGGCTTCCTCGACGACGGCTCGGTGCTGCTCGCGATGGCCGACCCGACGAACGTCCTGACGATCGACGAGATCTCGATGATCACCGGCATGAAGGTCAAGGCGGCGGCAGCGTCCGCGGAGGACGTGACGGCGCTGATCAGCCGGCTCAACCGCTTCGAGGACGCGGTCGCCGAGGTCGAGGCCGAGGTCGAGCCCGTCGACGTCGAGCTGAAGCTCGCCGACGGCCCCGACACCGACGCCCCGATCGTCAAGCTCGTGCACTCGATCATTGCCCAGGCGGTCGAGCAGGGCGCTTCGGACATCCACTTCGACCCCGAGGCCGGCGACATGAAGGTCCAGTTCCGGGTCGACGGCGTGATGAGTCCCGCGGCGACGATCGCCCGCCGGATGGCCCCCGGCGTGATCTCGCGGATCAAGATCATGGCCAGCCTCGACATCTCCGAGAAGCGCCTTCCCCAGGACGGCCGCCTCGCGGTCACGCTCGATCACCGCCGGATCGATGTGCGCGTCGTGACGCTGCCGCTCGTCAAGGGCGAGGGCGTCGTCATGCGAATCCTCGACACGAGCGCGGTCGTGCGTGAGCTCGACGCGCTCGGCATGCACCACAGCGCGCAAGAGCAGTTCGTCAACGCCATCACCAAGCCCTACGGCGCCGTGCTTGTCACTGGCCCGACCGGCTCGGGCAAGTCGACGACGCTGTACGGCGCGCTGACGGTCGTCAACGACGGCGAGAAGAGCATCCTCACGATCGAGGACCCGGTCGAGTCGCAGATCGTCGGCGTCAAACAGATGCAGGTGTCGGTCAAGGTCGGCGTCACGTTCGCGATCGGGCTGCGCTCGATGCTGCGCGCCGACCCCGACATCATCATGGTCGGCGAGATCCGCGACCGCGAGACCGCCGAGATCGCGATCCAGGCAGCGCTCACCGGCCACCTCGTGCTCTCCACGCTGCACACGCGCGACGCGGCGAGCGCGCTTGGCCGGCTCACCGACATGGGGATCGAGCCATTCATGGTGTCGGCCGCGATCGACTGCGTCGTCGCGCAGCGGCTTGCACGCCAGCTATGCGCGCATTGCAAGCGGACCTCCGACGTTCCCGCGTCGGTCCGCGAAGCCGAGGGGCTGCAAGACGTCGAGCTGTTCGAGCCCGTCGGTTGCATGCGCTGCGGCAACACCGGCTACCAGGGCCGCCTCGGCCTGTACGAGGTGATGCCGCTCACCGACGAGATCCGCGCGATGGTGATCGAGCGCCGCCCCGTCAGCGAGATCGCCGACGCGGCCGCCCGCACGGGGATGCGCACGATGCGCGACGACGGGATCGAGAAGGTCAAGCGCGGACTCACCTCGCTGGCCGAGGTCGCGCGCGTCACCAACGTGTTCTAGCTCGTCGTCGCTCGCGCTACGGTGGCGAGCGTGGAGCACTACTACGAGTTCAACCGCGCCAACTGGGACGAGCGCGCGCCCGCGCACGCCGCGTCTTCCTATTACGCGTTCGAGCGCTACGTCGAGGACCCGTCGTACCTCAGCGAGGTGGTCAGCTTCGACCTGCCGCGGCTCGGTGACGTCAACGGGCTGCGCGGCGTCCACCTGCAGTGCCACATCGGCACCGACACGCTCTCGCTGGCAAGGCTCGGCGCCCAGATGACCGGCCTGGATCTGTCGCCCGCGTCGCTGGCGCAGGCGCGCGAGCTCTCGAGCCGCGCCGGTCCACACGTCGAGTACGTCGAGGCCGAGCTATACGAAGCTGTCTCGGTGCTGGGCGCCGGCGTGTTTGACCTCGTGTTCACCGGCATCGGCGCGCTCTGTTGGCTTCCGTCGGTCAGCCGCTGGGCCCAGGTCGTCGCCGACCTGCTGGTGCCCGGCGGCCGTCTGTTCATCCGCGAGGGCCATCCGGTCCTGTGGTCGCTCGGCTACGAGCGGCCCGATCGGCTGCTGGTGCTCGAGTACCCGTACTTTGAACGCGAGCAGCCGCTCGTCTGGGACGACCCGGGCACCTACGTCGAAACCGACGCCGAGTTCAAGCACACGCTAACCCACGAGTGGAACCACGGGCTCGGCGAGATCGTCACGGCGCTGTTCGATGCCGGCATGCAGCTGACGATGCTCGTCGAACACGACAGCGTCCCCTGGGAGCCGCTGCCAGGACAGATGGTCAAGGACGAGCGCGGCGAGTGGCGACTGGCCGAGGGTTCTGACCGTGTGCCGCTGAGCTACACGCTGCAGGCCGTCAAGCGCAGCTGATCAGCTCAGCGCCAGCGCGAGCGAGGTCCACTCGTCACGCGGGATCCCGTTGACGCCGACCGGCTGCAGGCACACGTGGTTGGCGCCCGCGTCGAGATGGGCGCCGACGGCGGTCGCGATCGCCTCGGCGCTGCCGTGCGGGATCACGGCGTCGATCAGCGCGTCCGAGCCGCCGCCGCCGATGTCGTCCTCGGTGAAGCCGAACCTGAGCAAATTGCTCGTGTAGTTGCGCAGGCCGAGATAGAGCTTGGCGTACTGCCGCGCCTTGGCGCGCGCGCTGCCAGGCTCGGTGTCGACCACACATGCGAGCTCGGGTGCGAGCAGCGCGTCAGGCCCGATCCGCTCGCGGGCGGCGCGGGTGTGCTCCGCCGGGACGAAGTAGCTGTGCGCACCGCTCGCGCGCTCGGCGCTGAGGTCGAGCATCTTCGGACCGAGCGCCGCCAGGCAGCGGCGCTCGCGCGGCAGCGGTGCGGACGCCGCATCGAGCCCGTCGAGAAACGACTGCATCGCGTGCAGCGGCTTGGCGTATTGGCTCGTCGCCTCTGGGTGGCCGATCCCGATCCCGACCATCAGCCGATCGGGGAAGTCATTCACAAGCTCGGCGTACTCGGCGGCCAGGTCCGTCGGATCGTATGCCCAGACATTGACGATCCCCGTGGCGACCACGAGGTACTCGGTCGCCTCGAGCAGCGGGCGCACCGTCGGCAGCCGCGGCGAGCCGCCCAGCCAGAACGTCCCGAACCCGAGCCGCTCGACGAGCGCTGCGGCCTCGCCCGCGTGTTCCTCGCCGATCGTGCGGTAGGTCGTCCAGACGCCGATTCGCCCTAGGTCCACCCGCACAGGGTTGCACGACAGTACGTGCAACCCTGTGATCGGTACGGATCCAAGCACACAGAGAACAGGAGGTCCGATGACAACGAAGCGAAACGAGGAGCTTTTCGACCGGCTCCATGCCCAGGGGCTTCGCGAACGCACAGCGAAGCTCCTGTCGCAAGCAACCGACCGCAGACGCAAGCCCGCGAAGGCCGTCGAGCGGTCGCTGACCGACCTCAAGCGAGTCGTCGCTGAGGTCGAGCAGCGGCTCGCGCGCACACGCAAGTCGTGATGCGCGCGGTCGTATTCGAATCAAACGGCGGGCCCGATGTCCTCCAGCTCAAGGAGATGCCCGATCCGACGCCGGGCGACGGCGAGGTGGTCGTCGACGTTGAGGCGGTCGGGATCAACTACCGCGACGTCTACGAGCGCGAGGGCAACGGCTACGGCTCAAAGCCGCCCGCGATCATCGGCGTCGAGGGCGCCGGGACGGTCGCCGACAGCGACGAGCGCGTCGCCTGGTCGGGCGTCCCCGGGAGCTACGCGCAACGGATCGCCGCACCACGAAATCTGCTCGTGCCAATCCCCGACGGGGTCTCGTCGGAGATCGCCGCAGCGGCGATCCTCCAAGGCATGACCGCGCACTACCTCGCGTTTGACTCCTACCCGATCGAGGCTGGCGACTGGGTCGTCGTGCACGCCGCCGCGGGCGGCGTTGGACTGCTGCTGACGCAGATCGCCAAGCACCGCGGAGGGCGCGTGATCGCGACCACCTCGACCGACGAGAAGGCGCAGCTCGCACGCGAGGCCGGGGCCGACGAGGTAATCGGCTACGACGGGTTCGCGGAGCGCGTGAAGGAGATCAGCGGCGGCGAGGGCGCTGCGGCCGTGTACGACGGCGTCGGCAAGGCGACGTTCCTCGAGGGCTTGGAGGCGCTGCGCCCATTCGGGCGGATGCTCCTCTACGGCGCGGCCAGCGGTCAGCCCGATCCGCTGAGCATCGCGAGGCTCGCGCCGGGCGGCTCGCTGTACGTGCAGCGCCCGACCTTGATGACGTACACGCGCACGCCGGAACTGCTGCACGAGCGGGCGACCGCGCTGTTCGAGCTGATCGCGGCCGGCAAGCTCGACGTGCGAATCGGCGCGCGCTACCCGCTCGACCAGGCGGCGCAGGCGCATTCCGACCTCGAGGCCCGCAAGACGACCGGCAAGCTACTGCTGACCCCCTAGCCGTGTGAGAACGCCCGCTGCCAGGTCTCGAGGTAGGCCTCGGCGGATCGGAACAGCAGCGCCAGCGCCTGGCGTCCGCCGGGCTGCTGGCGCATGTCGGCGAGCAGGTCGGCGACCAGCCCGTACTGCGCGACGCCGTCGGTGTTGAGGTCAAAGGTGCGGTCGCCCGTGACCTCGCGCGTGAATGTGACCTTGCCGTCGTATGACTTGAACGGGTAGCGCAGCGGATCGGTGGCTGCGTCGCTGCGCGGGCCCGGCAGCGACGAGAAACCGCCTGTGTCGGTCCCAAGGCCGACCCCGAAGAACCGCGACCGGTCCTTGAACTTCGTGATCGAGAGGATCTTTTGCGCCAGCGCTGGAGCCTGGTCGGGGGTTACGGCGGCAAAGCCGCCCAGCCTGTAGAGCTCGGTCAACTCGGCCGTACTCCACTCGCCGCCGGTGCCGTTGTGGCTGGAGACCAGCGGGTAGTGGGCCTCGGCGGCGATCGACAGCACCGCGTCGCGTGCACTTTGGCTGAGGTGGTCGACCTCGATCAGCATGTGCGCCTTGATCATCCGCTCGATCATGAATCGCCCGAGCGAGGTCAGCCCGCGTGTGTTGCACTGCGGGCCCGCCGGATACGGCGGCATCCCCTGCTTGGCGATCGACTTGGTCGCCGGGAAGAAGTTCGACAGCGACTCGAGCAGCGACTGCGGCAGCGACACCACGCTCACACCCTCGTCGGAGCCCGGGCACGCGCCGACGGTGAAGTAGCTGCCGGTCTGAAAGCGGTTGAGCAGGTTGATGAACACTCCCTTGGCGCCGTCCTCGAGCGCCGCGCCCGCGAACGCGTTGTTGACCCAGTGCGCGACGAACATGCCGCGGACCCCGAGGCGCTGGTAGTTGCGGATCCCCTTGACGATGTCCGAGCGCGTGCATTGCGGCTTGCCGTCGAGCTCGCTGCACCCGAACAGGTCAGACGACTCGATCCCGATCACGACCGCGAGCTTGCCGGCGGCGATCACCCGCCGCGCCTGGGCCGGGCTGTAGACCAGCCGGAACCAGCCGCGCCCCAGGCCGCCGCTCTGCGCGTCGACATAGTCCTGAATCCGCCGCAGGGTGCGGATCTGCGCTTCGATCGACGCCGTCTCGCTGCAGGTCTTGTTGACCTTGCGCGGCTCGATCCGGCACATCGGCTGATCGTCGACCGTCTGCGCGACCACCAGCCGCTCCCCCGCCTCCCACGCGCGCTTCAGCCACACGTAATAGGTCTGCTGGTGGGTCTGGGTGTCGAACGTCGGCCAGCCCTTGAACGTCGGCCAGCCGTGCGTGTCGTGGGTGCCGGTCGGGCTGCCGGTGCGCAACAGGTTGCCGGTGACGTCGAGGCTCCCGTTGGGCCCGTGGACCTTCTCGTCCTGGCCGAGCGCGACCGCGATCCCGAACGGGTCAAACGGCTCGCCTGAGATCACGAGCCCGCCGCCGCGCATGTTGGCCGTGATGTGCAGGTGGTCGTCGACGAACCCGAACACCGTCCCGTTGCCGTTGGTGCCTCTGAACGTCTTGCCGGTCGCATCGACCTGCGCCTCGGGGAACGGCTTGCAGCCGGTGGCCGGCTTTAGCTGGAACGCTGCCCTGGGCCCGCTCGCGCGCGAGACGGTGAACCCGCCGCCGTGGGGCGCGACCGTCAGCCAATCCCTGGTGCGCGTCGAGCGAAACGCCATCGCGCCCGTGCCGCCGAGCGGCTGGGCCGCCCAGTCGTAGACGGCGCCTGGGTACGGAAGCGCGACGACGCTGGAACGCTTGACGATCAGCACGCGCCCGCGCGGGTCGTAGAGCATGTATGTGCCCAGTCCGGTGGCCTTGAAGTAGAACCTCGGAGCGCCTGGCCCGGAGCCGAGCGCCAGGCACCGGCCCGCAAGGGCGTAGCGGGAGGGGACTGACGCGCGAGCGGCCGGCTGCCCCGCCGCCAGCCCGGCAGCCGCCGCGACGACCAACGCGGTCGCGACCGCTCCGCCGACAACTCCTCTCCTCAGATGCAGGCCAGCTCGCAACTCGGTCGCGGCAGTCTATAGCCGCCTCGTTAACCCTTGCGGGCCGGGCGCGATGGCAGCCCGGCCCACTCTGGGGGACAGTTGGCTCAGCAGTACAGGGGGGCCGGCTGAGCCCGGTCGGATCCGTTCATGGAGCCGACGTACGGGGACAACGGTCGGACTTCTTGTCCGGTTGCTGCTAAGCATGATGGTGCAGAACGGCTGGTTTGCGACAAAAAGTGGACATTTGTCTTAAGACCTGTCCAAAGCCGCTCGACACCGCGTGGAGAACTCTCTAAAAACCATCAAGGTATTGACCGAACCTGCCGATAGAGAGCAGGGGGATGTCTGTCCTCCGCACTAGATCTATGGCGGCGACCCCCACACCACGATCCCGCGCGCGCGCGCTTAAGCTCGCGGTGGTCGCGGTAACGGCGATCGCAGCAGCACCCGCAGTCGCCGTCGCCCGGACGAACACCAGCCGGGTCTCGAGCGTCACCGAGGCGACAACCGGTGTTCCCGCATCGTCGCTGACCGTCCGCCGTTCGTGCGGAACGCCGGCTCCTGGCCACGCAACCTGCCTCGCACAGTTCCTCGCGCTTCGCTCCACCGGTCTGCCCGTGCACCCGCAGCTTCTCCGCGCGTCCTCGCCCTACCGCACGAGCAGGGTGCGAGCTCGCTCCGGCGCGGCAGCGCGCGGCGCCGCGACCGCGGCCGCCGCCACGTCCCCGGTCCCCGCGCCGCAGCCCGGCTCGCCGGGCTACCTGCAGCAGGCGTACGACCTGGCAGCGTTGGCTCAGACGGGCGGCGCCGGCAAGACAATCGCGGTCGTCGACGCCTACGACGACCCGACGGCGGAGGCCGACATGGCGCTGTACCGTTCGACCTTCGGCCTGCCCGCGTGCACGTCGGCGAGCGGCTGCTTTCAGAAGATCAACGAGTTGGGAAGCACCGGCCCGCTCCCGTCGACGCCGCCCCGCGGAACGAACTGGCGGACGGAGGTCTCGCTCGATCTCGACGCGGTGTCGGCGCTGTGCCCGAACTGCAAGATCGAGCTTGTCGAGTCCTTCACCGACGGAATCGGCGACCTCGCCCAGGCGCAGAGCGCTGCATCGCGGATGACGCCAACGCCGACCGTGATCTCCGACAGCTGGGGAGCGGTGCCAGCCAGTCAGAGCAGCGAGTCAATGGCCGAGCAGGAGCAGACCGCGCTCCAGCAGCCCGGGCTGTTCACCTTCCCGGGGATCGCGACGGTCGCCGCCTCCGGCGACAACGGCTACCTCGGCTCGGGCGAGAACCCATACTGCACGAACAACTCGCAGGCGACCTGCAACCAGTACCCGGCCGCGATTCCGGGCGTCACCGCCGCCGGCGGTACGACGATGGTGCCGGCGACCGGGACCAGCGCACAGGGCGCGCGCGGCCTCAGCGAGTCGGCGTGGTCGCACAGCGGTTCAGGCTGTGACACGACCGAGGCCAAGCCTCCATGGCAGACCGACAGCGGCTGCACCGGCCGGTCCTACAACGACCTTTCAGCGGACGCCGACCCGGCGACCGGGATGGACGTCTACAGCAAGGGCGACGGCGGCTGGGAGATCGTCGGCGGCACGAGCCTCGCCTCGCCGCTGATCGCCGCCTACTACGCGCTAGTCGGCGCCGGCATCGATCCTTCGTGGGCCTACAACACCGCCGCCCAGACCCCGGGCGTCTTCAACGACCCGACCTCAGGCGCCGACGGAACCTCGTGCGCGATCCAGATCTCCTACATCTGCAACGCGATCCCGGGTTACGACGGACCGACCGGGCTCGGGACGATCAGCGGCGCGATCATCTCCGGCGCCCCCGGGATCGGCGCCCCCGGGTTCGGCGAGATCGGCAACCACGACTCCTCCTACACGCTGGGCGTGAGCGTCAACTCCGCCACGCTTCAGGGCGGCGTCTACCCCAACGGAAACGACACGACCTACTGGTGGCAGTACGGGACGACGACCGCATACGGCGCGACCACGCCGGCGACCGACATCGGCTCCGGCACCGCCCCGGTCCCCGTCCAGGACACGATCAACGGGCTGGCACCCGGGACCACCTACCACTACTCGCTCGTCGCCGCCCAGAACCCGGACCCTGCGAACCCCGGCCAGTTCCTGACCAAGCAGACCGGCTACGACTACACGCTGACGACGAGCAGCACGAGCAACGCGACCACAGGCAACGGCGGCGGCAGCGGAACAGGGACTGGAACGGGGACCGGGACCGGCACAGGGACCGGAACGGGAACCGGCACAGGGACTGGAACGGGGACCGGCACGGGCACAGGCACAGGCGGCGGCCCCGTCACGCACGCGACCAACGCCCCGGCGCTCGGCAATCTTCAGATCGTCTCGCTCGGCTCGGGCGCAGCGACGGTCAGAGCCTCGATCAACACCGGCGGCGGCGCCACGACCTACTACCTCGCCTACGGCACGACCAAAGCGCTCGGACACCGCACC
>DASXDD010000114.1:0-24875 GCA_036490775.1 Solirubrobacteraceae bacterium
GTCGAACGTTGTTCTTGTGTGCTCATCGTCATCTCCTGAGGTAGTTGTCGCGAGACGTAGCTCCCGCGTTTTTCACACTGCAGCTCCCGCCGCGGCCGCTGCCTCCGTCTCGGCCGGGTCCATGATGCGGCCGCCCAGCGCGAGCGCGAGCGACGTACCCAGTGCCGCCCAGACCAGCAGCACGAGGATCGGGGCCGCGATCCGCGCACCGTCGAAGAACAGCGCTGACCGCGCTAGGTCGACGCTTGCCCCCGGCGGCAAAATGCCGCCGATCGTCCGCCACAGGCCCGGCAGCAGTGGTCGTGCGAACGGCCCTCCCGACGCGGAGTTCCCGAGGATTACGAAGACGAGAATCACGAGCCCGGTCCCCGCCGGGCCGGCCGCGGCCTGGATGCCTGAAGTGGCGGCGGCGCTGGCGAAGATCGTCAGCGCCCCGATCGCGCACAGCGCTAAGACGTGGCCCGGGAACACGTCAAAGGCGACGCGCAGCATGACCACGCTGAGGATCCCGCCGACAATCCCAAACCCCGCGAGCGCGCCCACCCGCGCTGCGGCGCGCTGCCTGCTCGTGCTGCGCGGGCTTCCGATCAATCCGATTAGCGTCGCCCCGATGTAGCCACCGAACATCCATGCGATGACCGCGTAGAACGAAGCGGTACCGTTGGGGTCCTTCGGCGGCAGGGGCTTGACGTCGGTGACGCGGACGGCGGGCTGGCCCTGGGCAGCGGCGACCCGGTTGAACGTCTCTTCCAGCGCGATCGCCGTCGCACGGTTGGCGGCCGACGCAACGAACAGGCGGTTCGCACCGGTGTCGTAGGCGCCGTACACGTTGCGATCGTCGATCTGCGACAGCGCATCGGAGCGGGACGACGCTTGTCGCGCATCAAGGGGGTCACCGGGCAACTGGTTGAGCTGGGCCTCAATCGCGGGCGGTCCGACGACGGCCACAGGCACGTGGTGTGGAGTGGGATCGTGGAAGGCGCCGACGTAGAAGAACGCGAATGCCAGCATCAGCACCAGCGCTGGCACGAGCACGAGCGTGACTGCCTTGGCGGTGGGTGAGGCGTTCGCCATCACACTCAGGCTCGAATTTGAATGCCGCCTTCGGCCTCTTGCACCTCGTAGACGTTCAGTGCCTCGGTTGCAGGACCGTTGATCACGGCTCCGGTCGTGATGTCAAACCGGGAGCCATGGCACTGGCACATCAGCGCCGTCCCCGTAAGCAGACCTCCAGACAGCGGGCATGCCGGGTCAGCGCAGGTGCACAGGTCGTCGAACGCGTAGAGGCGGTCGTCGACACGCGCGACCGAGATCCTAAGCTTGCGATCGTCGAGGTAGTAGGGGACGACGAAGTCGTTGGGGATCGCCGCGCCCGGCCCGACCGTGCGGAAGGCATCGGCGGCAAGTTCAGTCATCGTCTTCTCCATTCGTCCGAGCACGATTCAGTACGGGTAGTCGGGGATCACGTCGGCTTTCTTCGCGTCGAGGCGGAGTTCGCCCGGAGCGCCTACGGGCACGATTGGACGGTCCGGCATGACCGGATCGACACGCTCGTAGCCCGAGCCCAAGGGCGGCCTTGCGTCCGCGTCGCCCTTGTTAGGCCAGAGCGACAACGCGCGCTCCGCCAAAGCGGTGATCATCAGTGACGGGTTAACCCCCGGGTTGGCCGGCATCACACTCCCGTCCATGACGTGTAGACCGGGCTGACCGAACAGGCGCAGATATGGGTCGACAGCGCCGCTCTCGATCGTGTCCCCGATCGGGATCCCACCGATGAAGTGCGCAGACGCGTTGCGGTTGATGACCTCGAACAGCACCGCTCCCTGACGGCTCCCCATCTTGTCTGCCACCCGGTCGACGAACCCCTCGATCTCCGGGATGTGCACCGAAGGAGGCGTTCCGGAAGGTCGGCTCCTGAGCAGACCGTCGTGCCAGTACAGCTCGATCGACGTGTCGGTCGTCTGCGAGCAAAGTGCGATAAAGCTCCGCTCAGACCAGTGGCGAGGATCACTGAAGCTCAACACTTGACCGGGGTGGCCGACCAATTCCTTGAGCCAGGACGTGGTCGCATGCTTCTGCTCGCCGTGCTGGTGGTAGGTGACGAGGAACGCAAACACATCGCTCCCCACACCCCAGACGGTCGGCTCGATGCTCGTCGACGAATCCGGCCACACGCCGGACGTGATCGCCACCGACCCCGGCGTGATGCGGATCTTTTCCGGATCGTGCTGCCACTCTCCGTGGGTCCGCGTGACCGCGAGCAGTTGCTCTGAGTTCGTCCGCGCTCGTTGCCCGAGCTCCCCCGAGAGGCCCGTCAGCCGGCCCTTGTGCTGCATGTGGTGAAGGAGCTTCGCTGACCCGTACGCGTGGGCAGCGACGATCACCTGCTCGGCGCTGTAAGTGTGATCGTGGAGCTGCGTCGACCGCTGCGCCCAACCGGGATGACGAGCATGCACCTCGAAGCCGCCTCCGTCGAGTGGAACGAGGTCGTACACCTCCTGGAGTTCATGAACCTCGACGCCGAGCTTCTCCGCGAGGTACAGGTAGTTCGTCGTCAGCTTGTTCTTGGCGTTGTGGCCGCAGCCGATGTTGCAGTTGCCGCACGAGATGCACCCGGTGCGCCGCGGGCCAACCCCGCCGAAGTAGGGATCGTCAGCCTCGACGCCCGGGCTACCGAAGTACACGCCCACCGGGGCCTTGTTGAACGTCTCGCCCCTTCCCATCTCGATCGCGACCTGCTGCAGGACGCGATCGACGTCGGTGGGCATGTACGGGTAGCGAACGACACCGAGCATCCGAGTTGCCTGATCGAGGTGCGGCGCGAGTTCGTCGGCCCAGTCGGTGATGCTCGCCCACTCGGGCGCAGCGAAGAACTGCTTGGGAGGGACATACAGCGTGTTGGCGTAGACGTGCGAGCCGCCGCCGACGCCGGCGCCAGAGAGAATCAGCACATCGTCGAGAGGCTCGATCCGCTGGATCCCGTACAACTCCGCGGCCGGCAGCCAGATGAAGTGCGGCAGGTCCCACTGGGTCTTCGGGATGTCTTCGTCCTTCCAACGCCTCCCGGACTCCAGGACACCGACCCGGTAACCCTTCTCCGCTGCACGCAGCGCGGCAACGCTTCCGCCGAACCCGGAGCCGACGATCACCACGTCATAGTCGAAGCTCGCCATCAGCTGTTCCCTTCTTGGTCATCGCCGCAACCGGCGATCGGGCCACCATCCTCCGGTCCGCGGGCAGTCGCGCCCGTGAGGTCCCTGGTGTCTGCGCCCCTCACCCCGTGGGTTCGTGACACCCGGGAGGCTTCGCCGGTGACCTCACGGGCGCGACCGCCGTGCTTAAGGATCAGCCTGGGGGAACCCAAAGGGACTGGCGAACACGACCCGAGGAATTCGTCATGAGCGCCCTCAACGGCAGCCCATCCAACAACGGCCGAGCTCCGGAGGGGTGGTCCTCGGCTTGGACGCACCTGTGCGTCAAGCGGCGTAGCTCTGGCTATTGCCGCGTGACGTTCGACCACCCTCCGATCAACGCGATCAATGCGATGACCGTGCTCGAGCTCGCCGAGCTGGTCGGCCTCGTCGAGCAGGATGCGGACCTGAGAGTGATTGTGTTCGACAGCGCCAACCCGGATTCATACCTGGCCGGCTACGACACTCAGCCCGACCCAGGCATGCACGGGTGGCCCAAGCTTCTGGTGCGTCTGTCTCGTGCGCCGGTCATCAGCATCGCTTCGATCAGGGGGCGCGTCCGCGGCGCTGGAAGCGAGTTCGCGCTGGCCTGTGATCTGCGGTTCGCGTCGCGCGAGAACTCGTTGCTCGGCCAATTCGAGGTCGGGATCGGTGCGGCGCTGGACGGCGGTCCGACCGCCCGGCTGTCGCAGCTCGTCGGCCGCGGCCGCGCGCTCGAGATCCTGCTCGTCGCGGACGAGCTCGACGGACCGCGAGCAGAGCAATACGGATACGTCAACCGGGTGATCGTCGACGAGCAGCTCGACGACGAGGTCGACCAGATCGCGTCCCGGCTCGCGCGCTTTGACCGCGACGCGATCGCGCGCACCAAGTCCTGCGTGGACGAGGTGACGCTGCCAGAGCGCTTCCGGCAGCGCTAGCGAGCTCTCCGAGCGGATCGCCGACCGGGGAATCTCGCGCTCCTCGGCCCAAGAAATCGCCGGTGGTTGGCTCGGGACCTTTACGATCCTCGGTGGGGATGGAGTCGAGTCACGTAGTGGGGCGACACACCACGCTGCTCGGGCGGCTGGATGAGTGCGCCGTGCTGGACAGCCTGGTCGCCGATATCCGCCGGGGCGACAGTCGGTCGTTGGTCTTGGACGGTGAAGCTGGGATCGGGAAGACAGCGCTGCTCGACTACCTGGTCGCCTCGGTGTCAGACCTGACCGTGGTGCGGGCCATGGGGGTCGAGTCAGAGATGGAGCTGGCGTTCGCCAGTCTGCATCAAGCATGCGCGCCGCTGCTCGATCGGCTGGAGAGGTTGCCCGTTCCGCAGCGCCAGGCGCTGGAGGTCGTGTTCGGCCTGAGTGCCGGTGCCGCGCCGAATCGGTTCCTCGTTGCCTTGGGAGTTCTGAGCTTGTTTTCGGAGGTGGCCGCGGAGCGGCCGCTGCTGTGTGTCGTCGATGACGCCCAGTGGTTAGATCAGGCCTCGGCGCTCACCCTGGCCTTTGTGGCCCGCCGCCTGCAGGCCGATCCGGTCGGGCTTGTGTTCGCTTCGCGGGAGGCGAGCGAGGCGCTCGTGCAGATCCGCAGGCTCGAGGTGCACGGCGTGCGCAACGGCGACGCCCGCACGCTGCTCGAATCGGCGCTGCGGTTCAAGCTCGATGAGCCAGTGCGGGACCGGATCATCGCGGAGACGCGGGGCAACCCCCTCGCGTTGCTGGAGCTGCCACGGGGATTGACGGCGACGCAGCTTGCCGGTGGGTTCGGGTTGACGGAGGCGCAGGCGCTGTCTGGCCGGATCGAAGACAGCTTCGTCCGACGACTGAGCACGCTGCCCTGCGACGCGCGCCGCCTGTTGCTGGTGGCAGCCGCGGAGCCGCTCGGAGACCCCTTCCTGATGCGGCGCGCAGTCGAGTGGCTCGGCCTCGACCCTGTGGCCGCACGCGCCGCGGAAGCGGAGGGGCTGCTGGCAATTTCAGAGCGGGTGACATTCCGGCATCCCCTGGTGCGCTCCGCGGTCTATCGATCGGCGACTGTGCAGGATCGCCGCTCGGTCCATTTGGCGTTGGCGGAGGTGACTGATCGGGAAGCCGATCCGGATCGTCGTGCGTGGCATCTGGCGGCGGCCGCGGCAGGACCTGACGAACAGGTCGCCTCTGAGCTGGAGCGCTCTGCCAGCCGTGCGCAGGGCCGCGGCGGCCTCGCCGCGGCGGCGGCCTTCCTGCAGCGCGCGGTCGCCCTGACCGAGGAGCCCGGGCGGGGTGCGGATCGTGCGCTTGGCGCGGCCGAGGCGAGCTTCCAGGCTGGCGCGATCGAAGCAGCGGTGCGGCTGCTCGGTGTGGCAAGAACGTATGGGCTTGACGGGTTCCAGAGCGCGCGGGCGGACCTGCTCCGTGGACATATCGCGATGGTCTCGCGCTACGGCAACGAGGCGGCACCGTTACTGCTTGAAGCTGCGAAACGGCTCGAACCGTTTGACCTCAGCCTCGCTCGTAGGGCCTACCTGACCGCGTGGAGCGCCGCCGTCTCGGCGAACCACTTGGGCGGAGCCGACGTCCTTGCAGAGATCTGCCGCGCCGTACGCGCCCTCCCACCGCTGCCGCCGGATCCCCACCCACTCGACCTGGTGATCGAAGCTTTCGCCGTGTTGATCATCGACGGACACGCGGTCGCCACCCCCCTGCTTCAGCGCGCGGCGAAGGCAGGCATGCAGCTGCCGGTCGAGGACGTAGTGCGATGGGGTTTCCAGGTTCCCGCTGCGAGCCACGCGACTTGGAACGACAACGCGATTGAGATTTATGAACGGCAGGCCCAGGTTGTCCGCGACGCAGGCGCGCTGGCGGAACTACCGATCTACCTCCAATCTGTGGCACTGGAACGAACCTGGCTGGGTGACTTGTCTGGTGCGGCACGGCTAGTGGCCGAGAGCGAGAGCATCTCGACATCTACCGGGATTCAGGTCCCCCCATTCGCGCTGCTGAGAATCCTGTGCCTGCAGGGACGGCAAGCCGAGGCCTCCGAGTTGATCGCAGGCGTCATCGAACGGGGCACGGCACAAGGGCAGGGTCAGGGCGTGCTGGTTGCGTACTGGTCCGCTGCGGTGCTTTACAACAGCCTCGGGCGTTATGAGGAGGCGGCATCTGCGGCACGAGAGGTCGTCACGAAAAGCATCTTCCCCTTGCTATGGATGTGGGCACTGTTCGAATTGGTCGAGGCAGCCGCCCGCATCGGCGACGCGAAGCTCGGATGCGATGCGTTGGACAGGCTCGCGGCTACCACGCAACCTGCTGGTACCCCCTTCGCGCGCGGCATCGAGGCGCGTTGTCGGGCGCTCCTCGCCGATGGCGATGATGCCGAGGAGTCGTTCGGCGAGGCGATCGAGCAGTTCAGCCGCACGCGGCTCCGGCCCGAACTCGCGCGCACCCATCTTCTCTACGGGGAGTGGCTGCGTCGCAAGGGCCGGCGCGTCGATGCGCGCGAGCGGCTGCGCACGGCTCACGAAATGTTCGTGTCGATCGGCATGGAGGCGTTCGCCGAGCGAGCGAGTCGCGAACTGCTGGCGGCCGGAGCGATTGTGCGCAAACGCAGCCCCGAGACGCGCGATGAGCTCACGCCGCAGGAGGAGCAAATCGCTCGCCTCGCCCGCGACGGCCGATCGAACCCTGAGATCGCCGCGAAGCTCTTCCTGAGCCGGCGAACGGTGGAATGGCATCTCGGCAAGGTGTTCAGCAAGCTCGGCATCAGCTCGCGCTCCGAGCTCCGCGACGCCCTTCCGAGCGCCGCGCGTGAGCGCGCCCTCATGTAGGTAGGTCGACCGGCATCTACCGCAGCCGGACGTGCACCGCGGCGGCGGTTCCTGCAGCCTAAGTCCCCGGCATCGAGGCGCTGCTGTGCAGTTTCGGCCAATCACCCAGAGCGGGTGATGCGGATCGCACTCCGCATGGCGATGTTTGCGCGATGAGCGCGCCCGGCTACTCGGAGCGCACGGTGTCGGCGCAGGCGCCGCCCAGGGTCGGTCGCGCGCCGGAACCGCCGCCAGCGACTGGCTAGGTCCCCGCGGTGCAGAGCTCAACACCGGTCCGTAGGGTCGCCGCCGCCGCCGCGGTGCTCGTCGTCGTCGTTGCGGTCGTGGTGGTCCTGCTGTCGGGCGGTTCCAGCTACCGGGTCAAGGCGATGTTCATCAACGCCAGCCAGATCGTCACCGGCGACCAGGTCTCCGTTGGGGGCAATCCGGTCGGCACCGTCTCGGACATCACGCTGACGCCCGGAGGACAGGCGCAGCTGACCCTGAAGATCGACAACTCGACGTTTGATCCGCTGCGCGAGGGCACAGAGGCGACCGTGCGCCAGACATCGCTCTCCGGGATCGCAAACCGCTACGTCGACCTGCGCCTCGGACCGGCGACTGCGCCGGCGATCCCCGACGGCGGCGTGATCGGCACCAACAACACGACCAGCGCGGTTGATCTCGACCAGCTGTTCAACACGCTCGACCCGCTGACCTTGAAGGGTCTCCAGCAGGTGATCCGCGGCTCGGCCTCGCAGTACGTCGGTCGCGGCAGGCAGGCCGCGCTCGGGTGGGCATACCTCAACCCGGCGCTCGCCTCGAGCAGCATGCTGTTTCGGGAGATCAACCGCAACACGTCGGACTTCACGAACTTCATCGTCAAGTCGGGCAGCCTCGTCACGACGATCTCAGCGCGCAGCTCCGACCTGAGCGGGCTGGTCGACCACCTGTCGACGACGACCCAGGCGCTCGCAGCGCAGCAGACCGCACTCGGACAATCGATCCAGCGGCTGCCGGCGTTCATGCGCCTCGCCAACACGACGTTCGTGAATCTGCGCAGTGCGCTCGACGACCTGACTCCGCTCGTCGACGCCGCCAAGCCGGTCGCGCCGAAGCTCCAGAAGCTGCTCGTGCAGCTCAAGCCGCTGGTCGAAGAATCGGTGCCGACGGTCCGGGCGCTTTCGAACGTCGTCAGCCACCCGGGACCGAACAACGACCTGATCGACCTGACCCACCTGGGCGTGCCGCTCGCCGCCGTCACGGTCCATCCGGTCAGGGCAAACGGGAAGCTGCGACCGGGGGCCTTCCCGCAGTCGACGATCGCGCTCGACGATTTCACGCCCGAGCTCGCGATCGCACGACCCTACGCGGTAGATCTGACCGGCTGGTTCGAAGGGTTCTCGCACCCCGGGACGATCGATGCCAACGGCGGCGCAAGCCGGGTCGCGGCAACGCTCAGCTTGCTCACGCCGACCGACAGCACGCTGCTCGGCTCGCTGCCGACCTCAGACCAGCTGGCCAAGGTCGTGGCGCTGCTGACCGGCTCGGGCGGCGGCTTGACGGCATTTCAGGGCGACCGATGCCCGGGCTCGGTCGAGCGCGGCGGGCTGTTCTTCCCCGAGAGCGGATTCCCGTGTAACCCGAGTCAGGTGCCGTCGGGCTGATGAGAAGGCTGCTCGCCAGCGCCGCGCTCGTCTGTGCAGTCGCCGCGTTCGCGGTCGTGTCTGGGGCCACCGCCAGCGGTCCGAGCTCGGATGGCAGCTACAAGATTGAGTTCGACAATGCGTTCGGGCTGGTGAGCGGCAGCCAGTTCAAGGTCGCGGGCGTCCCGGCCGGGAAGATCACGTCGATCGGCCTCGACAAGCAGACGCTCCACGCGGTCGTCACGGTGCGGGTCTCGCAGGGCGGGTTCGGGTCATTTCACGCCGACGCCTTCTGCCAGTCGCGGCCGCAGTCGTTGATCGGCGAATACTTCGTCGATTGCCAGCCCGGTCAGTCGGGCCCGGTGCTCGCGCCCGGTTCGACGATCCCGGTCACGCATACGCAGTCGACGATCCCCGCCGACCTGCTGCAGAACGTCCTGCGGCTGCCGTACCGCCAACGCCTGACGCTGATCATCAACGAGCTCGGCGCCGGGGTCGCGGCGCGGTCCGGCGACCTCGCCGCGGCGCTGCGCCGGGCCGTGCCGGCGCTGACCGAGACCGACAACCTGCTCCACCTGCTGGCCGGCGACTCGCGCACGCTGGCGCGGCTGACGGTCAACGCCGACACGGTCGTGACCGCGCTGTCCAACAACCGGCGGCAGGTGCAGCGGTTCATCACCGAGGCGAACAAGACCGCCACGACCGTCGCCACGCAGCACTCAAACCTCTCGGCGAGCCTCCGCGAGCTGCCCGGTTTCCTGCAGCAGCTGCAGCCGGCGATGGCGCAGCTCGGTTCAGCGGCCGCGGCCAACGAGCCCGTGCTCGTCAACCTGCACGGCGCCGCCTCGCAGCTCGACCTGTTCCTGCGAAATCTGACGCCGTTCTCGACCGCCGCGCTGCCGGCGATCAGCTCGCTTGGCAAGGCATCGGTCACCGGCAAGGCCGCGGCCGAGGCGGCGGCACCGACCGTCGAGCACCTGAAGACGTTCGCGCAACCGACGCCGGAGCTGTCGAAGAACCTCGCGATCGTGCTGCATGACCTCGACAACCGCAGCCGCGCCGTCGAACGCGACCCGCGCAGCCCCGGCGGCAAGGGCTACACGGGCCTCGAGGCGGTGCTCCAGTACGTCTTCAACCAGACGCTTGCGATCAACACATTCGGCCCGTTCGGCCACATCCTTGCGGTCGACTCGTTCGTCGACCCGAAGTGCTCGCCGTACGCCACGCCCGCGACGATCGCCCTGTCGCTCAAGCAGTACGGGTCGAGCTACCGCCAGTGCTACGCCTGGCTTGGCGCCAGCCAGCCCGGCGTCAACGAGACCGACCCGTCAAATCCGCAGGCCTGCGTACCCGACCCCGGCGGAGCGCCACCCGGTGAGAAGGGGCCGAAGACCTCGGCCTGCAAGCTGACGGCAGCCGCGGTGACCGCGGACGCCTCGCAGCCGCCGACAGCCCGCGCCGTTTCGACACCCGTCACCGCGACCGCGCCCGCCGCGTCAGACACCGGCAGCACGAGCCCCCCGGCCGCAGGCGAGGGCGCACGCCGACTCCTCAACTACCTGCTCGCGCCGTGAGACGCCCCACGCAATCGGTCTTCGGAAACCCGGTGCTGATCGGAGCAGCCACGGTGCTCGTGATTCTGATCGCCGTGTTCCTGTCCTACAACGCCAACACAGGCCTGCCGTTCGTTCCGACACGGGAGCTGCAGGTCGACGTCGTCAACGGCTCGAACCTCACCGTCGGCAACGACGTGCGCGAGGGCGGTTACCGGATCGGGCTCGTCTCCCGGCTGGCCCCGATCGAGCTGTCGAGCGGTCAGGTCGGCGCGCAGCTGACGCTGCAGCTGAGCCGGCGCTACGGAAGCGTGCCGGTCGACTCGACGGTCGCGATCCGCCCGCTGTCGGTGCTGGGCTCGAAGTACGTGGACCTGCACAAGGGCCGCTCGTCCGACGTGATTGACGACGGCGGCACGCTGCCGGTCTCGCAGACCCACGTGCCGGTGCAGTTCGACGAGATCTTTCAGACGTTCGATCCGCTGACCCGCCGCGCGATCCAGGGCAACCTGGTCGGGATCGGAAACACGCTCGCCGGCCGCGGCTCGGCGCTCAACGACACGATCGCAACCTTGCCCGAGCTGCTCCGGCGCCTCGAGCCGGTCGCCGCCAATCTCTCGGCCCCGAGCACGCGGCTGACGTTCCTGATCCGCTCGGTGAACGTGTTCATGAGAACCGTCGCGCCGGTCGCGCCGGTCGCCGCGCGGCTGTTCACCGACATGGCGACGACCTTCGAGGCGATCTCACGCGACCCGAACGCGCTCGCTAGGTCGATCGCGGAAACGCCGTCGACGCTGGCCGTCGGGACCGACTCGCTCGCGGTGCAGCGGCCGTTCCTAGCCAACCTGACGGTGCTCGGCGACAAGCTGGCGCCGGCGACGAGCGCGCTCCAGGCGACGTTGCCGGTGCTCAACCCCGCGGTCGAGGCCGGGATCAAGACGTTGCCGCAGACGCCGGTGCTCAACGCCAACCTCCAGCACCTGCTGGGCGCCGTCCAGCAGCTGGCGTTGGCGCCGGGGACCAACCAGTCGTTGATCGGGCTGACATCGACCGTCGACACGCTCAACCCGATGGTCCGCTACCTGGGCCCGTTCCAGACCGTCTGCAACGACTGGAACTACTGGTGGACGTACCTCGCCGACCACCTGTCAGCGCAGACCGAGTTCGGATTCGCGCAGCGCGCGCTGCTCAATCTCGCCGCCCCCGCGGATAACAGCGTCGGCCAGCAGGGCGCCACGACCCCGGTCAACGGCACCTCCGGCAGCGACCAGCCACCGCTGACGGTCTTCGGTGGCCAGCAGTTCCTCCACGCCCAGTCCTACGGCGCCGCGGTCGATACTCACGGCAGCGCCGACTGCGAGACCGGCCAGCGCGGATTCCCGAAGAAGCTCAACCAGTCAGACCCCGAGCAGCGAAACCTCGCCCTGGATCCGCACACTCCCGGTAACCAAGGGCCGACCTTCGCCGGGCGCACCCATGTTCCGGCGGGCGAGACGTTCAGCCGTAACCCCTCGACCGGCCCGCAGCTCCCGACCGCGAGCGCGAAGCCATGAGACGGCGCAAGCGCAGATCGGCGGGCATCAGCACCCTTACAGCGGGGGCGATCGCGATCGTCGTGATTGCCGTGTTCTCGTATCTCGCATTCACCCAGTTCGCGAACCCATTCGCGAACCCGTTCACCGTGCACGCGACCTTCTCCAACGCCGGCGGCCTGCGGCCCGACTCGCTGGTACGCATCGCCGGAGTCAACGTCGGCAAGGTGCAGAGCATCGGACCCGTGCCGGGCTGCGGTTCGGGTGAAGGGTCGCGGCCCGGATGCTCGGCCGCGGACGTGACGATCACGATCGACGAGCAGGGGCTTCCGCTCCACACCAACGCGACCTTCGCGATCCGCCCGCGGACGTTCCTGGAGGGGAACTTCTTCGTCGACGTCAGTCCCGGCACGCCGCAGGCGCCGCCGGCTCCGGATGGCCACACGTTCCCGATCCAGCAGGGGATCGAGCCCGTCCAGTTCGATCAGGTGCTCAGCTCGCTCAATGCCGACACGCGTCGCAACCTGCAGATCCTCCTGCAGCAGGACGGGACCGCGCTCGAGCAGGGCGGCCCGGGGTTCAACGCATCGATCCCGTACTGGCTGCCGGCGTACAAGAACAGCTCGATCGTCGCCCACAACGCGCTCGGGATTGCGCCGCATGACCTGTCGCGTTGGATCGCCGCCCAGGCAACGGTGGCGCAGGCACTCAACGCACACCCGCGCAACCTGCAAAGTCTGATCACCGACTTCAACACGACAGCGAACGCGTTTGCGCGTCAGAACGTCGCGCTCGAGAACGCCGTGGCCGAGCTCCCGCGCACGCTCGCCGCTGCGATTCCGGCGTTCAACGCGTTAAACGCGGCATTCCCGCCGGTGCGGGAGCTGTCGCGGGCGCTCCTCCCCGGCGTCGTCTCGGCGGGCCCGGCGATCGACGCGAGCCTGCCGTTCATCGCTCAGCTCCGCCAGCTGGTCGCACCCGACGAGCTCGGCGGCCTGGCGTCGGACCTCGCCGTCGCGGTGCCCGCGCTCGCCCAACTCACCAGCCAGACGATCCCGCTGATGCGCAACGGCGTCCGTCCGGCGTCGAGCTGTCTGGCGAACGTCGTCTACCCGTGGTCGCAGCTGACGCTGCCCGATCCGAATTTCAACGCCTCCAACGGCTTCCCGCCGCGGAAGGTCTACGTCGAGGCGGTCGATTACCTGCCGGGCCTCGCCGGCGAGTCGCGCAACTTCGACGCCAACGGCGCCTACATCCGCGTGCTGTTGACCGGCGGCCCGCTGACCTACTCGCTCCAACCCGGAGCCTTCGGCCAGGCCGTCGCGCCGCTGGTCGCGACCGAGCCGACGCTACCTCCCGGAGGCAAGCGTCCGCCGCTGCAGCCCAAGGTCCCGTGCGAGACGCAACCCCCGATCTCCGACCTGTCAGCGCCGACCGGGCCGCTGCTCACCCAGCTCAAGTAGATGAAGCGCGCGATCAAGAACCACCTCGGCGACTTCGCGGCGATCGTTGGCCTGCTCGTGCTGTCGCTCGCGGTCGCCGGTTACATCCTCGACCACGAGCGCCTGCGGTTCCCGTTCATCTCGTCGTCGCAGTTCACGATCGACGCGGAGTTCTCGACCGCGCAGGCGGTGGCACCGGCCCAGGGACAGACCGTCCGCGTTTCCGGTGTGCAGATCGGCGACATCGGCAACGTGCAGCTGCGTGACGGGATCGCCGTCGTCAGTCTGCACATCAATCAGCAGTACGACGACCTCATTCACACCAACGCGACGGCGCTGCTGCGACCCCGCACCGGGCTCAAGGACATGTTCGTCGAGCTCGATCCGGGAACGCACAGCGCACCGCTCGTCAAGCCCGGGTTCACGATTCCGGTCTCGAACACGGCGCCCGATATCAACGTCGACGAGATTCTCTCGTCGCTGGACGGCGATACGCGCTCGTACCTGGCCCTGCTCGTCAATGGCGCGGGCCAGGGACTCAGTCACGGCGGCGGCGATCAGCTCGCGCAGGTGCTCGAGCGTTTCGAGCCGACCCATCGGGACCTGGCTCGGGTCAGCACGGCGGTCGCGAGGCGATCCACCAACCTGCGGCGGCTGGTCAACTCGCTGCAGCGTCTCAACACTGCGCTGGCCGCTCAACAGGGCCAGATCGGACAGCTCGTCGACTCCAGTGCGACCGTCTTCAGGGCGTCTGCGTCGGAGAACCAGAACGTCAGCGCCGCAGTCGCGCTCCTACCGGCAACGCTCCGTCAAACGACGGCGACGCTCGCGCAGGTGCAGACGTTCGCCGACCAGCTCGGTCCGACCGCCACCAGCCTGCTGCCGGCGGCGCACGCACTCCCGGCGGCAAATCAGGCGCTCACCGCGCTTGCCAAGCCTTCGGCCCCGATCGTCCAGAACCAGATCCGGCCGTTCGTCGTCGCCGCGGCGCCGGTGGTCCGCAACCTCAGCCCGGCCGCGGTCAACCTCGCAACTGCGTCGCCGAGCCTGAGCAAGACGTTCGGCGTGCTCAACCACCTCGTCAACATGCTCGGCTACTCGCCGGGAGGCGCCGCACACGGCTACCTCTGGTGGCTGGCCTGGCTCGGGCACAACACACGCACGCTGTTCTCCGTCCAGGACGCCAACGGCCCGTATCGCCCGGTGTTCATCCAGTTCAGCTGCGATCAGCTGCGTCTCCTGACCAACCCGGCGTCCTCGTTCGCGCTCGTCGGCAGCCTCCTGAACCTCGCCCCGGCGCGGGCGTTCTGCCCCTGATGAACACGAGCGCCCCGTCACCGATCAAGGTCATCACGATGGCGGTGTTCGCGCTCTCGTGCGTCGGCCTGCTGCTGTTCCTCTGGCTCTCGTTCGGCGGCGCCGTCCCGTTCCAAGCTCAGGGGTACCGCTTCCAGGCCTCGTTCCCCAACGCACAGGAGCTCGCCACCCAGGCCGACGTGCGAATCGCGGGCGTCTCGGTCGGCAAGGTCGTCGCCAAGTCGCTGGACCCGCACGGCAACCGCACAATCGCGACGATCGAGCTCGACAACAAGTTCGCTCCGATTCACTCAGACGCGCGCGCGATCCTGCGCGAGAAGACGATCCTGGGCGAGACCTACGTCGAGCTGACACCCGGGACTCGCCGCGCTGCGGCGCTGCCCGACGGGGCGATGCTGGCTCGGTCCAACGTCCAGCCGGCCGTGCAGCTGGATCAGATCTTCGATGCACTCGACCCGACCACGCGCCGCGCATTTCAGATCTGGCAGCGACAGCTCGCGATCGCTGTCTCGCACAACGGCCAGAACCTCAACTACGCGCTCGGCAATCTGCCCCAGTTCTCCGCCGACACGACCGACGTTCTGCGCGTGTTGGACATCCAGCACGAGTCAGTCACCCAACTGGTGCGCAACGGCGGCATCGTCTTCGCCGCGCTGGGCCACAACCAATCGGCGTTGCGCAATCTCGTCACGAGCGCCGGCGCGACGTTCGCGACCACCGCCGCCAACAGCAACCAGCTTGCAGCGACCTTCCACGTCCTGCCGACATTCCTCAACGAGACCAAGGCCACGTTCACGCGCCTGAAGGCGTTCGCGCTCGACACCAATCCGCTCGTGACCGACCTGATCCCGGTCGCGGAGGACCTCGGCCCGACGCTGCGCGCCGCCGGCGTGCTCGCGCCCGACCTGCAGCAGCTGTTCATCGACCTCGGCCCGCTGACCCAAGCGTCGAAGGCGGGCTTTCCCGCATTCGCGGATGTCCTGAACGGCGCCGAGCCGCTGCTTGCTGCGGTCGCCCCGTTTATCGGGCAGCTCAACCCGATTCTCAGCTGGCTCTCATTGCACCAGCAGCTGGTCTCTGACTTCATCTCGGTCGGCGCGGTCGGCGTTGCGGCCAAGACGACGGCCTACGGGGGCAGCCTCAGCTGCGGTGGGACGCCTTGCGGTCACTACCTGCGCCAGTTCTCGCCGATCGGCCCGCAGACCTCTGGCCTGGCGTCCAGCCCCGACGTCAACAGCCGCGGCAACACCTATCCCCCATCCCTCTGGCTTGCCGACCCGCTGAGCTTCTCAGCCGGGGGCAAGTTCCCGGGCAGCTTCGCGTTGCCGTCGTGGGACTGCAGTTCGACCGGGGCCGGGGGCAACGGCGCCCGGCCGGCGACGGCGACGATCCAGGCCTGCTCGGTCGCACCCCCGCTGCCGGGAGCGAAGCCCGGTCAGATTCCGCACCTGCTCGCCAAGAGTTTCTAGGCGGCGCGGTCGGCCCCCCGCGCGGGAAGCAGCGTGACGACTGCCTTCTCCCGTGGGACTGTGATCAGCGTGCGCCTGCTCGAGGCCTCCCCGCGCCGGCGCGTGGCGGCAAATGTCACGTTGCGCAGGATCGTGCGCATCACCAGTCGAGCCTCGGTCAATGCAAAGCCGGCCCCGATACACCGGTGGATGCCGCCACCGAAGGGAATCCAGGTGTAGGTGCCGGGGCGGTTCTCGAGGAACCGCTCAGGGCGGAACCGACGCGGCTCGGGATAGATATCGGGACGGTGGTGGACGCGCTCGATGTCGGCGGCGACGATCGTCCCTGCCGCGACCGTGAGACCGTTCAGATCGAAGTCGTCGGCCACGTATCGGAGCGTGACCGCAACGGGCGGGCGCATCCGCAGGGTCTCCTGCACGGCAGCGATCAGGTAGCGGCCGCTCCCTTCCCGTGCGTCACGATGACACTCCTCCAGCGCATCGGGGTGACGCGCCAGCCGCTCGGCCATCCACGCGAGCGTGTTGGCGGTCGTGCCCCAGCCCGCGACGAGCAGCACGCGCAGCGCGACCGCGATCTCCTCGTCGGAGAGCGCGTCGTCGGCTTCCGCGGGCGCCAGGAAACGACCGAGGCAGTCGGCCGTCGAAGTCGTGCCGGCTGCGCGACGAGCGTCCATCTCCTCGCGAGCGATGGTCTCGATCTCAGCATGGATTGTCCGCATCTGCGGATACGGCGCCCACCGTCCGCGCATCAGGATCGCGGCGGCGAAGCGGACACCCAGCTCCGCCGAGTTGAGTGCCTTGTCGAGGCGATCGAGCGCGCGCTGCAGGCGATTGGCTCGCGAGCGATCGGTCACCCCGAACACGGCAGCGACGATCACATCGCGCGCCAGGCGGTGCGTCAGCTCCGCAAATCGCACCGGCGAGCCGCGCGGCCAATCGCTGAGCGCCGCCTCCGTCTGCGCGACGATGACCTGTTCGTATCCGCGCAAAGCGTCCCCATGGAATGCCGATGTCAGGCGGCGGCGAAAGCGGTTGTGGTCGTCGCCGTCGAGCGAGCTGATCGCGTCGTCGCCGAACATCGCCTCGTGCGGCGCAAACCGCCGCAGCGCCTCCCCGAACAGCAGTCTCCCGTCGCGCTCGGTGAAGATCGCACGGCAGTCCTCCACCGAGGAGGTCATCAGCACCGCCGGCATCAACGGCGCCTTGACGAGGTAGCGCTCGGGCGTCCGGTCGGTCCACTGCAGAAAGCTCTGCGGCACGAACCAGCGGCCGATGCCCAATCGCAGGCCGACCGGCTGCGGTAGCGAGGTGGTCGACATCTGAAACAGAGAGTACATCAGAACGTTGCAGTACGCTAGAACCAGGATGGGCACTCTGGCCGAGCTCGCAACGACACGGGGACTGCCTCGCGGGCGCGGGAAGCTGCCGCGCGAACAGGTGGACGAGGCACACTGCGACCGCCTGATGCGCGCGATGACCGCGGCCGTCGCCGAGCTCGGTTACGCCAACGTGCGGATCGCCGACGTGGTCGACCGCGCCCGCGTCTCGCGCCAGTCGTTCTACGAGCAGTTCCTCGACAAGGAGGCGTGTTTCCTGGCCGCCCACGAGCTGGGGATCGAGTTGATCCTCGAGCGCCTGGCCGAAGCTACGAAGGATGTCCAGAGCCTCGAGCCGGCCGCGCAGCTGCGGGCGGGAATCAGGACCTACCTGAGCCTGGCCGCCGCCGAGCCCGAGTTCGCACAGTGCATGCTGATCGAACTCCCGGCGATTGGACCGACCGGCCTGCGAGCACGACTCGCCGCACACGAGCAGATCGCGCTGGTCCTACGCGCGTGGCACGAGTCAGCCCGCGCGGCCAACACCACCCGCTGGCCGGAGGTGCCGCCGGCGCGTTACGCCGCCGCCGTCGGCGCGGCCCACGACCTCGTGTTCGGGCTCGTAGCCACCGGCCGCACGATGGAGGCGCCGGCGCTCGAGCAGGACATCTACGGCGCGATCGCAGCCTTGCTGGCAATGCCGTCGGCGTGACATCGTTTCTTGGCACGTAATCGCACGGGCGTACCGTGACTGTGAAGCTGGGGCAATTGGACTGGGGGTTACATGAGGTTCGGGCTAAAGCGGCTTGTCTTGGGCTTAGTTGCACTGACAGCTGGGGCCACGGGCGTTGCGATCCTCCTTGGTGCGACCGACCCAAACGGCGGCTTGAAGCCCTACGGCCTTCAGGAGACGCTCCCCAAGATGGTGTCGTCCTTCGGGGCCAACGCCCGCGTGGTCAAGATCATCGTCGGCTCCTCAGGCGTCTACTACCAGGTGATCGGTGCGGATCACCGGCTTCATATCCGTGACTACTCGATAGTCCAGTCAGAGATCGAAGCCGGGACCACCGGCTACAACCGCAAGACCAGCGACTTCGTCCGTGCCCCGACGGCCGCCGAGTCACGCAGCGCGGCGCTGACGCTGAGCCAACTCGATCCCAGCGCCGTCGACAGCCTCTATGGCAAGGTCGGATTTCCGAGGCAGGGGTCGAGCGCGACGCTGACCGGGCGCTCTTGGTTCCTCGAGTCCGGCGCCCAGCCCGACCATCGATTCGTCGCTGCATACAGCGGCAGCGGCGTGCAGCGAACCCAGGCGCCGGCGCCGCCGGACCCCAACACCGCGACCGTTCCGTCCTCCGCGCAGGCCGCGGCTCCGACCCCGTCCGGCGGGTCGCAAGCGACCACCAAGACCGTCTACAGCCTCACGACCACGATCTCCTCCGGCTCGACGAAGCCCGGCAAGCTCAGCAAAACCACCCAGCGCCTCGTGACCTGCATCGCGCACGCTCAGGGCGACGTGAACAAGATCGTTGTCTGTCAGCGCAAGCTCGTCCCGTAGATTTACTCGGCGCGATGTTCAGAGAGTTCGATGCCCAGCTTCAGAAAGGCGACAACCCCGGCGCGTGGACGTGTGTCGTTATGGACGGCGTGGCCGAGCTGTTTGGCACGCGCGGGCTTGTGAAGATCCGCGGAGTGATCGACGGTCAGCCGTTCGACGGGGCGCTGATGGCGCAGGGCGACGGCACGCACAGGCTGCCCGTCAGGGCGCAGCTGCGTCAGGCGATCGGCAAGGAGGCGGGCGACACCGTCCATGTGCGCATCGACGAACGGATCGGATAGGCCCGCCGCAAGCGCTCACCACCACTTGCGCTCAAGTGCGGCTCTGGTCCGGCCTGATCGATCGAGCGCGTCGAGCTCCTCCATGTCACGGGCGGCGAGCTCGAAGTCGAAGATCTGCGCGTTTTCAGCGATGCGATCGCGGTGTGTTGACTTGGCGATCACGGGGATGCCGCGCTGCACACACCAGCGCAGGAGGATCTGGGCCGGGGTTCGCCCAACGCGATCTGCGATCCCCACGACCACCGGGTCATTCAGCTGTGCGCCGGTGCCCAGCGGGCTGTAGGCCTCGAGGGCTACTCCACGCTCGTCGCAAGCGTCAAGCAGCGCCTCGCGATAAACCGACGGGTTGAACTGCACCTGGTCGACCACCGGCGCGATCGTCGCGCTGCCGATGACCTGATCGAGCTCGTCGGGGTCGAAGTTGGAGACGCCGATCGCTCGGGCGTAGCTGCGCTCGCGGGCGGCCTGCATCCCGGGCCAGGCCCGGGTGGCCCCGCCTGCCGGCCAGTGAACGAGGTACAGGTCGACGTAGTCGACCCCCAGCTGCTCGATGCTGTGGGCGGACTCTCTGAGGGGGTCGCGCCGGCCGGGGTGAAACTTCGTCGTGATGAACAGCTCGTCGCGCGCGATGCCGCTCTCGCGCAGAGCTCGCCCGACGCTCGCCTCATTCCCGTACGCCTGCGCGGTGTCGATGTGGCGGTAGCCCAGCTCCAGTGCCGCGCTCACCGCTTGGACGCAGGCTGGTCCGTCGGGCACCTGCCACACCCCGAGCCCGAGCAGGGGCATCACAGTCCCGTCGGCGAGGATCCGGCCGCGTCCGTCAGGTGTCAACACGTCGATCATCGTCATCGACAGAACCCTTCCTCCCCGACGTTCGTCCGGCATCGCATGCGCATGCGATGTTTTCAGACGGCCGCCGTGTGGGGCCACTCCTGGGAGCGATCGCATGATCGTGCGATGGCACGCGTAGGCTCCTAGGCGAGCCTCGACTGTTCATGGGCGCGGCGACGCGATTCGGCGAAATCGGTCCCGGTGATCGCCATAGACTCGCTGATCTGGGCCGGGCCACCTCTCCCACTCCCGTTGTTCGCGGACGCGACGCCGAACTTGCGTCGATCGGTGTTCAGCTTGACCGCGTGCGGTCAGGGGCCGGGGCGGTGGTGCTCGTAGAGGGTGAGCCCGGCATGGGCAAGACCCGTCTACTGGCGGAGGCCGCTCGGGTCGCGCGACGACTGGCGTTCGCCGTGGGCGCCGGCGCAGCCGACCCCGGCGCTGGGGTCGTCGAGCTCGCTCCGCTGATGAGCGCTCTGTTTGACGGATCGGACCCGCTGCTCGAGCGGTCTGGGTTGCAGAAGCTTCACTCGCCACCAGAGCAGCGGTACTGGCTGTTGCAGGACCTGCAGGCGATGCTCGAGCGCGCCGCGCTCGTCGGGCCGCTGCTGATCTCGCTCGACGACCTGCAGTGGGCCGACAGCGGTACCGCGGCGGCGCTGCGCGCGCTGCCGGTCCGCCTCGCCGGCATGCCGATCGCCTGGATCCTCGCCTTCCGCCCCGGCCAGGGCTCGGCGCAGCTCGTCGGCGCGATCGAGCATCTCGAACATGGCGACTCCGAGCGGATCGTCCTCGGCCCGCTCGACGATACCGCCGTGGCACAGCTCGCCGAGGACGTGATCGACGCCGAGCCCGACGACGTCCTCCTTGACCTCGTCAAGGGCGCGCGCGGCAGCCCATTCGTGCTCACTGAGCTGCTCTCTGGCCTCCGGGATGAGGACCTGATCCGCGTCGTTGCCGGCCAGGCCGAACTGGTCGAGGCGCGCCTGCCGCGCCGCGTCGGCGTCACGATGCGCGAGCGCCTGCGCGGCGTGTCAGCCCACGCTCGCGAGGCCGCCACCGTCGCCGCCTCGCTCGGTCGCCGTTTCTCCTTCGCAGACTTGGCCGACATGCTCGACCGGCCGCCGGCCACACTGCTCGGGCCGGTGGAGGAGCTGATCGACGGCGGGATGCTGGTCGAGAGCGGCGACCGCCTCGCCTTTCGGCATGACGTCATTCGCGAGGCCGTCCGTGAGAGCGTTCCGGTGTCGGCCCGCCGGGCGCTTGACCGCCAAGCTGCCGACGTACTCCTGGCGGCCGGCGCCACCCCGGTGGAGGTAGCAGCACAAATCGCGGCGAGTGCGGAGCCCGGCGACGAGCAGGCGATCACGATCCTGTTGCGCGCGGGCGAGGCGCTCGCCACGACCGACCCCGGGGCTGGCGCCGACCTCAGCCGACGCGCACTCGAGCTGGCGCCGCGCGACCACACGCTCCGGGGGCCGCTCCTCGCCCAGACCGCTGTCCTGCTGCATTCCGCGGGCCGCGTCGACGAGGCGCGCGCGTTCGCCGATACACAGCTCCGCGACGCGCTGCCGGCAGAGCAGGAGGCCGAGGTGCTCCTCAGCATCGCCGGCATGTTCGGCGTCCCGCCCGACGCGAGGGTCGCCGCGGGCCGACAGGCGCTCGCGCTGCCCGAGCTGCCGGGACACCTGCGCGCCCAGCACCTCGCCGCGCTCTTCCACAACCTGCTCGTCGGCGGCCGCACCGAGGAGGCGAAGGAGATCCACGCCGAGACGGCAGCGGCGGTGCAGGCCAGCGGGGATGCCAACTCGGCGTTTGCGCTCGCGCTCGCCGAGACCGTCACCGCTTACGTCGACGGACGCTACGAGGACGCGCTCGAGATGACCGAGGACGCGGCGCGCGCCGGGATCGGCACGACTGACTGGGCCCGCGAGCACCTCGCCCATGAGTGGCGATGCGAGACGCGCACGGTGCTGGACCACGTCGACGACTCGCTGCGTCTGGCCGCCGATAGCGTCGCGGCAGCCCAGCGCGACCGAAACGGCTGGGCGATCCGCATCTTCGAGATCTGGCGGGGTCGGCAATTGCACCAGCTGGGCCGGCTCGACGATGCGCGCGCGATCCTCGAAGGGCAGTTCAGCCCGGAGACCGGCGATCGCTTCTTCGGCGCCCTGGACGCCGCGGGCATCGTCGCTCTCGGGCGCGTCGCGCTGCATCAGCGCAACGGGCGCCTGCAGCAACGAACGGCCCGACTCGCAACGGGCCTGCTCGAGGACGCCACGCCAAACTTCCGCCGGCAGGCGGCGTGGCTGCTCGCCCTGCAGGCCATGGCCACCGGCGATTCCGCGGCCGCGCACGCCTGGCTGTGCGCCCTCGGCGAGGACCAGCGCACCGCCATCCTGCCGCTCTTCCCGATCGATGTGACCGACGAGATCCCACTCGTCCGCATGGCGCTCGCCGCCGGCGACGACGAACTGGCCGAGGTCGCGGCGGCGCAGGCGGCCCGACGCGCACAGCGCAATCCGGGAGTCGCCACGATCGTCGCGACTGCGGTCTACGCCCGCGGGCTGCTCACGTCGGACATCGCGCAGCTCGAACACGCCGTCGACCTCTTCGCGACCGGCCCGAGGCCGCTGGTGCGCGCCTACGCACTCGAAGACCTCGGCGTCGCGCGCGCCGGCGCAGGGGCGGTCGAGGCCGCTATCGAGGCGCTCGACGGGGCGCTGGGCCTCTACGCAGCGGCCGGTGCTACCTGGGACGCGGGACGTGTCCGAAGCCGCCTGCGCGACCATGGCGTCCGCCGACGCCTCGTGCCGCGTGACCGTGCCGCGACCGGCTGGGCGGCGATGACCGAGTCCGAGTTGACCGTCGCGCGCCTCGTTGCCGAAGGTCTCACCAACCGTGAGGTCGCCGAGCAGCTGTTCGTGTCACCGCACACCGTCTCGAGCCACCTCCGAAGCACCTTCGCAAAGCTCGACATCAATTCTCGCCTCGCACTCGCGCGGATCGCCGCCGAGCACGACACCAAGACCGCGCGGTAAGAGATCACACGAACCTGCGATGCGTCGTGGCGTTCGCTGAGTGAGCCTCACGCGATTCCGACCGTTGGCTCCTAAGGAGTTGCTTCATGTCCGCGCAGAGCAAACCGAGCATCGTCTTCTGCCACGGCCTCTGGGCCGACGGCTCGTGCTTTAGCAAGCTGATCCCGCCGCTTCGAGCGGAGGGATACGACGTGATCGCCAGCCAGCACGGCCTCGACAGCCACCAGGGCGACGTCGACTGTGTCCTTCGCGCGATCGGGCGGGTCTCAAGCCCCGTCATCCTCGTCGGCCACTCCTACGGCGGCAGCCTGATCACCGCTGCGGGAACCGATGATCGCGTCGTCGGGCTCGTGTACCTGTCAGCGCTCGCGCCCGACGAGGAAGAGACGTCGCAGAGCCAGCAGGAGAAGTTCCCGGCCACTGACGTCTTCTCCCACATCGAGGTCGCCGACGGACGTATCTGGCTGCTCCCATCCGGGATCGACTGCTTCGCGGGAGATCTGTCCGAGCAGGAGAAGCAGACGGTGTGGGCGACCGCGATGGCGCCGGTCGCAGACCTGTTCAACCAGAAGGTCGAAGGCGTCGCGTGGAGGTCGAAGCCGAGCTGGTACGTCGTGGCCGAGAACGACCACACCGTCAATCCCGATCTGGAGCGCTTCGCGGCGGAGCGCATGGGAGCCACGACCTACGAGGTGCAAAGCAGTCACGTCCCGATGCTCTCCCACCCCGACCTGGTGCTCGACGTGATCCGCACAGCCGCCAACGCGGTCCAAGGCTCCGCGACCGTGACCTCGGCCGCGGTTTAGTCCAGCGTCACGTGTCTACCACCACCGACATTCACACCCATACGAGGAAGGCCCACGGAGTCGAGATTCGCTACGCCGAGTGGAATGCCGACGCCGGACCGACGCTGCTTCTGCTCAGTCCTTGGCCTGAGAGCATCTACGCCTGGGAGCAGCTCTTGCCGCGGCTCACCGCGGCGGGACGCGTCGTCGCGATCGACCTTCCCGGCTTCGGGCACTCAGAGGGGCGCACCGACCTTTTCTCACCACAAGCAATGGGTGAGTTTCTCGTCGGGCTGATCGAAGAATGGGAGCTCGGAGCACCGCATGTATTGGGGCCGGATGTCGGCGGGCCCGCCGCGCTCTTCGCCGCCGCCGACTCGCCGTCATCACTGACCAGCGTGATCGTCGGGAACGGAGCAACCGCCTTTCCGCTCGACGTCGACGGCAACCTCAAGGAGCTCATCGCCAACCCTGACTTCGAGTCGCTGCTCGCTCTCGACGGCGCCGAGGTCGTGAGGCAGTCGATGTTGCTGCACGAGGCCTACGAGGTCTCTGCGGCCGCGTTGGAGGACTACGTGACCGCATACGCCGGCCGCCGCTTCGGCGAATCCGCACGGTATGTCCGCAACTACCCGACCGATCTGGCACTGCTCGAGGGTCTTCTGTCCGAGATCGAGACGCCGGTGAAGATCATTGCCGGCGACCACGACCCGATGGTCCCGCTCAGCAATGCCGAATACCTGACCGAGCGCCTGCGTCGCTGCGAGCTGACAGCGCTGGATCTCGGCCACTTCGCGTGGGAGGACGGTGCCGATGCCTGGGGCGACGCCGCCCTGGCCTGGATCGACGGCGGCTTCGCGCGCGTCGGAGCTGATACCTGATGCCGATGATCGACGTCTTCGCGACCGATGGCACGTTCGCGGATCCGGCCGCCCTCGCCCAGCGACTGGCGGCCACGCTGATGCGCATCGAGGAGGTCCCGGCGCTCCCAATGTTTCGCAACAACACCGCCGCGTTCGTCCACTCGTTACCTGACGGGGCGATCGCCAACGTCGCGGGCGAGAGCGATTACGTACGCGTCCAGGTGCTCACAAATCTGGGAGCCCTCGACCGCGCCAAGCAGTTGGCCGTAGTCAAGGAGTTCACG
>DASXDD010000115.1:0-27018 GCA_036490775.1 Solirubrobacteraceae bacterium
ACGCTCGTGCTCGTCACCCACGACATGGCCACCGTCCAAGCGTTCTGCGACCGCGCGATGCTGATCCACGACGGCCAACAGCGCTACCTCGGCGACCCCGAAGAAGCCGCCCTGCGCTACTACCGACTCAACTTCACAGGCTCGGAGGACCCGCGCGACGATGCGACCGATGTTGGCATCGTCGACGCCTGGATCGAGAGCACCGAGGGACGACGCCTGGTCGACGTCCAGCAGGGCGACGGCTTCCGGCTGCAGGTCGAGCTCGAGGCCCGCCGCGAGCTCGACTCGCCCGGGATCGGGTTCGAGCTGCTCAACGTCGACGGCGTGTCGGTGCTCGGGTTCGGGACCGTGCTCGAGGATGACGAAGGCGTACCGCAGGTGATCGTCGCGGGCCAGCGGATCAAGATCTCGGCGGTGGTCGACGCGGAGCTCGTGCCTGGGCGCTACTCGATCCTGTGCACGGTCGTGCGGGGCCGGTCGCGCGGGGACACCGCGCTTCGCGACGTGCGGCTGATCGACTTCCTCGTGATCGGCACCGATCCGATGCCCGGCATGATCTACGTGCGCGCCGACGTGGCAGCGACGGTGCAGTCGCCGTGATCGCCGAGTCGCCGCCGACGGCACCGCCCACGGCGGTTGAGCCGCAGCTGCGAGACGTCCGCGGACCGTCGGCGGTCGCAGGCGGCTGGCGACGGCTGTGGGAGCTGACGATGATGCTCGCGACAACCGAGTTTCGTCGCACGTACTTCGATACAGCGCTCGGGTATTTGTGGTCGGTCGCGCGTCCGCTGCTGCTGTTCGCCGTACTCGTTGAGGTGTTCACACACATCTTCAGGCTCGGCTCGCAGGTGGCCCACTATCCGGTGTTCCTGCTGCTGAACATGGTCCTGTACGGGTTCTTCCAGGAGTCGTCGACGATGGCGGTCCCGTCGATCGTCGGCCAGGAGGGGATCGTCCGAAAGACGCAGTTCCCGCGCCTGGCGATCCCGGCCGCGGTCGTGCTGACCGCGCTGTTCAACCTGCTGCTGAACCTGATCGTCGTGTTCGCGTTCATCCTCGGCTTCGGCGTCGCGCCGATGTGGACGTGGCTGCTGTTGCCGGTGATCCTCGCGCTGCTGACGGTGCTGACGCTCGCGGTCTCGATGATCGTCGCCTCGCTGTATCCGCGGTTCCGCGACCTCGGGATCATCTGGGGGGTGTTCGTGACCGCGCTGTTCTACGCGACGCCGATCCTGTACCCGCTCGAAAGCGCCGTGCGGCGGTCGCACACGCTCGGCAACCTGATCGCGATCAATCCGTTCACGCCGATCCTCGAGCTCGCGCGGGTGTGGATCATCGACCCGCACGCTCCGTATCCGGGGACCACGGCCGCAGGCGGGGTCGGCCACCTGCTGATCGCGATCGGCCTGTTTGTCGTGATCTGCGTGCTCTCGGTCGTGATCTTCAGGCGCGAGGCGCCGCGGATCGCCGAGGAGCTGTAGCCGCAAGCGCGATCACCGCGCCGGCGAGCACGAGCGCGACGAGCGTCACCGCGGGCATCTCCCAGTCCCAGTCCAGCGGGGCGTGGGCGATGTAGGCGATGAACCCGGCGATCAGGCCGGCCGCCTGCGCGGGCGCTGTGCGCAACGCGTCCCGCGCACTCAGCGCGACGCCGGCCAGGAACGCGAGCAGCAGCAGCGCGCCGACGACGCCGAGCTCGGCGAGCGTCTGCAGTGGCAGCGAATGCGCGTCCTGGGCGAAGTCCTTGACGGTCCGCTCACGCAGCCAGTAGACCGACCAGTTGCCGGCTCCGACGCCGTGAAACGGCTCGTTGCCAAACACGCGCAGCGCGACCTGCCAGTAGTCGTAGCGGTTGCTCTGAAGCGTCGCCAGCCGGGTGGCACCGTTGCTCAGCCGCGCCGCGGAGTTCTCCTTGGAGCCGACGACGATCGCCAGCGCCAGGCCGGCGCAGACGAGCGCAAGCGCGATCCACGGCGCCCGGCGCGGGAGCGCGAGCGCCGTGCTGCGCTCGCGCCCGGCGAGCCGCCACTGCACGACCGCCGCCACGACCGCGATCAGCACGAGCAGCGCGAGCACGATCGCACCTTCGCGCTCGCGCACCGAAGCCGAGCCCGCGATCGCGGTTACGCCCCGAAACGGCGCTGCCGCGACCGCCGCGAGGACGCCGGCGGTCACGCACACGACGAGCGCTCGCAACTGCTCGGAGCGCGGCGCCAGCACCACCAGCGAGATCAGCCCGGCAGCGCACGCAAACAACGCTCCCCGCGAGAAGCTCAGGTACAGGCCCATCCCCAGCGGCGCCGCCGCGGCGGCCGCGGCGGCCCGCATCGCCGGCGGCCGCCCGCCCGATCCCGCGAGCCTCGCGACCAGCACGCAGCCGACCGCCGCCAGCTCGCCCATCGCGTTCCAGTAGGTGAGCGGCTGCTCGAGCCGGCCCTCGGCGCTGACCGAGCGCGCGAACTGCAGCACGCCGGGTACCAGCCGCTCGGAGATCCCGTACCCGATCACGATCAACACCCCGGCCGCGAGCGCCGGTTCGACGGCGCGCAGCGGCGAATCGGACCGCAGCAGCAGCACCGCCGCGAGCAGTGCGCCCGTGTAGAGGAACACGATCTGGCCGGAGTGGTAGGCGTTGCCGGCGATCGGCGCCCACGTCGTCGACAGCAGCGTCCACGCGGCGAGCGCAGCGAGGCCGCCGACTGCCAGCCAACCGCCGCGGCCCAGCGGTCGCCAGGGGGCCGCGACGAGCGCGATCGCGACCAGCGCCCAGGCGATCAGGCCCGCCCACGCGCGCGGCCCGTCGAAGTAGCCCCCGCTGAAGAACGCCAGCACCGTCGGTCCGGCCAGCAGGGCCGTCCTGGCGCCTGACAGCAGCGCTGTGCGCACGCTCAGGGGGTCCCCGGGAGACCCACTAGCGGTCCCGCGCCGCCCGGCGGACCAGCCTGGTGCTCACGAGCGGCTGACGGTCGGCCATGCGGTTGGAGCCGGCCTCGAGCGCCGCGTCCACCTGTTCGAGCATTCCCCGCCTGAAGCTCGCGACGTTGAAGCGCGCCGCGTTGAACGCACACGCCCGCGGGTCGATTGCGGCGTCGTCGAAGTCGCGTACGGCCTGCGCGAGATCCGACGGCCCGCCGGACCAGAAGCAGCCGGTCTGCCCGTCGACGATTGTCTCCAGCGCCCCGCCACCGCGGCGCGCGATCACCGGCCGGCCGGCAGCCTGGCTCTCGACCGCGGCGATCCCGAACTCCTCGATCGACGTGACGATCAGCGCCCGCGCGCTCTGCAGGACCTCCGCAACCGAGGCGTCCGGGAGGCGCCCGGTGAAGTGGATCGTCGGTCCCGCCTGGCGGCGGAGCGCACGCGCTGCGGGCCCGTCGCCGATCACCATCAGCGGCAGCCCGAGCTGGTTGAACGCAGCGATCGCGACGTCGATCTGCTTGTGCGACATCAGCTCCGACACCGCGACGTAGTGGCGGCCGACCTCGCCCGGGGAGAAACGCGCTGTGTCCACCGGGGGATAGACAACCTGCGCCTCGCGGCCGAAGTAGGCACGGATTCGAGCCTGAGTAGTCCTCGAGATCGCCACGTACCGATCCGTGCGCTGTGCCGCGATCCAATCCCACTGGCGCCAGCGGGTGAACGCGCGGCGAAGCAGCGCCCTGGTGATCGGATCCCGGCGAGCGAGCGTCGGCTCGCGCTCGTTCCAGGCGTAGCGAAACGGGTTGTAGCAGTAGCTCACGTGCACGCTGTGCTCGTCGCAGATCACCCCGTGCGCCCAGGCCGACGAGCTCGAGATCACGAGGTCGTAGTCCGAGAGGTCAAACGACTCGATCGCCGCGGGGTACAGCGGCAGCAGCGTCCGGAACGTCCGCGCCGTCGGGCGCAGCCGCTGCAGAAACGAGCTGTGCACCCGACGAGCGGCGAACCGCCCCTCGGTGCCGCGCTCGTCGTAGACGGCGGTGTAGATGTCGGCGTCGGGCCACATCTCACATAGCTCGAGGAAGGCGCGCTCCGCGCCCCTGAGGTCCAGCAGGAAGTCGTGCACCAACGCGACCCGCGGATTGGATACGGAGCTGTCACGCGGGTCCGGCACGAAGGGGGCAGTCTATGCACACCGTGCATACGCGGTCCACCGGGCTAGCCTGCACCCGA
The DNA here is from genome assembly GCA_036490775.1 of Solirubrobacteraceae bacterium. Lineage (GTDB taxonomy): Bacteria > Actinomycetota > Thermoleophilia > Solirubrobacterales > Solirubrobacteraceae > Palsa-465. The sequence goes on from DASXDD010000115.1 coordinate 4,153, forward strand.
TGGTGGTGTTTGCCAGTTACTCGGGGGAGTTCGGAGGGGCCGAGCGGCTGCTGGTCGAATTCGCACAAGGGCTTGGCGCCGACTGCGTCGTCGCATGTCCCGAGGGGCCGTTGTCTGACGCCGCATCCGCGGCCGGGCTGACGGTGTTCGCGCTGCGCGCGCGCCGGCTGAACGTGCGCGCGGGGATCGAGGACCGGCTGCTCGCCCCGGCCCGGCTCGCCGCCCATGCGCTCGAACTGCGCCGGCTGGCTCGAAGCTTGGGACCCGAGCTCGTCGTCGCCTGGGGAATGCGCTCGGCGATCGCGTGCACGCTGCCGACGCGGATGCCGTGCGCGGTCGCCTTCCAGCACAACGACCTTCCGGCCGGCCGCTGGATCGGCGCCGCCGTACGGGCCGCGGCCCGTCGCGCCGACGTGGTCACGGCGCCGTCGCAGGCGGTCGCCGCGCAGCTCGACCCCGGCGGCAAGCTGGCGTCTCGGATTCATGTGGTGTCGCCGGGCGTCGACGTCGACCGGTTCACGGCGACCGCTTCGCCCCTACACCCGCCGGAGGTGATCGTGCTCGGTGCGCTGGTCGCCTGGAAGCGCCCCGAGCTAGCGCTCGAGGCCGTCGCGATCGCGCGGCGCTCGCTGCCGGAGCTGCGGCTGCGATTCGTCGGCGCTCCGCTGCGTGACGACGGGACGTCTCTGCTCGACAGGCTTCGCCAGCGGATCCGCGAACCGGACCTGGCCGGCGCAGTCGAATTCACGGGCGCGGTCGACGACCCGCGATCGGCGCTCGAGCGTGCCACGTGCCTGCTGCACTGCGCCGAAGCCGAGCCGTTCGGGATCGCGGTGCTCGAGGCGCTCGCCGCGGGACGGCCTGCGATCGTGCCCGCGGCCGCCGGCCCAGCCGAGATCGTCGACGACCATTGTGGCCGTCTGTATCCGCCCGGCGACACGCAGGCGGCGGCCAACGCGATCATCGACGTCGTAGCCGACCCCGAGCGGGCGGCGGCGATGGGCGCCGCGGGTCGCGAGCGCGCCCGGGAGCGGTTCGGCCGCATGGCGGCGCGCGCGGCGTACGCCGACGCGCTGAGCCCTCGCGTCTCGCAAGCGCGGCGTCCGGCGGCCGGCCTGGCCCTGGTCACGGTCACGCACAACTCCGCCGCTCACCTGCGGCGGCTGCTCGAGTCGGCAAGCCGCCATCTGCCAGAGGCGCGGATCGTCGTCGTCGACTGCGCATCGAGCGACGAGACGGTTGCGGTCGCACGGGCCCACGACGCGGTGACGACGATCGCGCTCGAACAAAACGTCGGCTTCGGCGCGGCCAACAACCGAGGGCTCGTGCACGTCGCCGAGCCGGTGACCGCCCTGGTCAACCCCGACGTCGAGCTGATCGACGACTCGCTGCTCGTGCTCTCCGCGCAGCTCGGCGACACGGCGCGGCCTGACCGGCTGCTGGCGCCGCTCGTGCTGTCGCCCGACGGGTCGCGGCAGGACACTGCACACCCGGTCCCCGGCGCGCTCGCCGACCTGCTCAGAACGGTCGTGCCGCCGGCCGCCGCTCCCGGAACCGGGCTCGCGCCCTGGGGCGCCACCGCACCGCGGCCGGTCGGCTGGGCGGTCGGATGCGCGCTCGCCGGTCGCACCGACACACTGCGCCGGCTCGGCCCGTTCGACGAGCGGATCTTCATGTACGGCGAGGATCTCGACCTCGGTCTGCGGGCCGCAGCGGAGGGGATCGAGACGTGGTTCTGGCCCGAGGCGCGCGTGCTCCACCACCGCGCCCACTCGTCTCTGGGCGCGTTCGGTGGCGAGCCGTACGAGCTGCTCGCCCGGGCTCGCCACGAGGTCGTGCAACGGCGCCTGGGATCGCGCCGCGCCCGCCTCGACGATGCCGCTCAGGCGCTCACGTTCGCCTCGCGGATCATCGGCAAGCGGCTGATCGGACGCTCGGCGGTTCGTGAACGCCACCAGCTCGGAGCGCTGCGTAACGTCCGGCGCGCGGATGGACCCGCCTGACTCAGGGCACCGGTTGACGCGCCGGCAGGCGGCGGCGCTCGGGGCCGCGGCGCTGGCGTTCGTCGCGGCGGTGGTCGCGGCGATCGCTCTATCGGGCAGCTCGGGGCACGGCTCGCCCGCAGCCAGCGGCCCCGCTCCGGCGCCCGCGCCGGCGCCCGCGCAAACAACGACGACCCCGACGGTCCCGGCGGCGCAACCGGCGCCCACGACCGTGCGGTTCGGGATCAACGTCAACCGGCTGTTCAACGACCAGACCTACTCGCCCCAGCAGATCGCCTCACAGCTCGCTGCGCTGCAGAAGACCGGCGCAACGCTCGCGCGCAGCGACGCGCTGTGGGAGGCGACCGAGCCGAGCGCTCCCGTGGGCGGCGTGCACCACTATGACTGGACGTTCGACGACTCGATCGCGACGGCGCTCGCGCAGCACGACCTTCAGTGGCTGCCGATCGTCGACTACTCGGCGCCGTGGGCCGAATCGGTCGCCGGCCAGGACCACTCGCCGCCGACTTCGGCCAGCGACTACGCCGCGTATGCCGGGGCGCTCGCCGCGAGGTACGGCAGCGGCGGCTCGTTCTGGCGCGCGCACCCCGAACTGCACGCCCAGCCGATCGACACGTTCGAGCTGTGGAACGAGCCCGACAACCCGACGTTCTGGAAGCCCCGTCCCGACCCCGCCCGCTACGCGGCGATGTACGCGCTTACGCGCGAAGCGATCCTCGTCTCGGACCCGAGCGCCAGAGTGATCGTCGGCGGCCTCACGGCCGCGCCGTCGTTCGTGCCGGAGATGCTCGCGGCGGCGCCCGACCTGCGCGGCCACATCGACGGGATCGCGATCCACCCCTACGGCGCCAACCCACTGGTCGTGCTCGCGAAGGTCAGACAGGATCGCCAGGTACTCGACTCGGCGGGGCTGAACTCGGTGCCGCTGTACGTGACCGAGTTCGGCTGGACGATTCACCCGCCAAGCGCGCTTCAGTACCTACCCGAGCGCTTGCGCCCCCGCTACATCTCGCAGACGCTGACCGCGTTCGGCCACGTCAATTGCGGCGTCGCCGCGGTAACGCTGTACACGTGGGTCACGCCCGAGCGCGACCGCAGCGACCTCGAGGACTGGTTCGGGATCCATTCGCCGTCGGGCGCCGACACTCCCGACAGCGCCGCGTTCGCCGCCGGCATCAAGCAAGGGACCGCGCCCGGCGCGACGATCGCGCTGTGCTGAGGCTCACGAAGGCTTGGCGCAGCGGGTCGCGACCGCGGCCTTCTGCCGGCAGCGCTCGAGCGCCAGCGCGCCGCGCGTGTACGCATTCAGGGCCGGCTTGCTCGTCAGGTTGCCGGCGGTGTAGCGCAGCAGACCCGCGTAGTCGAACGCCTGCGCGTTGCGGCGCTCGTTCCCGACCCACGTGTAGTAGTAGAAGGCGGCCAGGTTCAGCGACCGGCGGTCGCGGCCGAGCAGCGGCAACAGCGTCGTGATGTTGCGCGCCTGTCCAGCCTCGGTCGTCGCGAAGTCAAAGCCGTTGTTGTGAGGGGTCTTGCCGAGCGACGACGGCCAGCTGATCTCGTCGGCGATCATCGGCTTTCGCTTGTCGCCTGCGGCGTTCATCACCTGGCGGACCTTGGTGAGGATGGTGATCACGCCCTGGGGCTGCTTGGTGTAGGGGTGCACGGCGACGACGTCGAACAGCGAGCGTGCGCCACGGACGTCGTAAATCCGCTGGAGCGCCACCCACGAGAAGTTCGGGAAGCCGGCGAGCACGACCTTGGCGCCGGGATCGGCACTCTTGATCGCCGAGTGAGCGGCCTTGAGCAACGCCACGTATCCGTTCGCGTAGTTCGGCTGCTGCGACCAGAACGCCCGGATGTTCGGCTCGTTCCAGATCTGCCACATGCGGATCGGCTGCTTCGAGATGCCAGTGTTCTGTGACCAGAACGTGCCCTTCGGGCCATAGCGCTGGACGAGCGCCTTGACGAAATTCGCGTACGGACCGACGCGCTTGGGCCGCTCGACGACGCTGCGGTTGTCGCTGATCCCATCCCATGCCGGCGCGTCGAGCACCAGCGGCAGGATCGTCAGGCCGCGCTGCGCCGCCAGCCCGACGACCTGATCGAGATCGGTCCAGTTGGTCGGCACGCCGCCGACGTCGGTGAATTCGTCCTTGTCGGCCGGCGGCACCGCGGCGTCGTTCTTGTAAGGCTGGATCGAGCCCCAGTCAAACGTCATCCGCAGCGTCTGGACGCCGGCGGCGACCATCGAGTCCAACTGCGCCGCCATGTCGAGTCCGGGCGAAGCGTCGGGCCACAGGGGGCCGTCGACGACCATGCCGACGAACCCAGGCGGCACGGCCGCCTGCTTGGCGGCGTGGTGAACTCTGGCGGAGGTACTCGCGGGTACGACCACCAACAGGAGGCAGACGGTCGCGGCGAGTAGTCCGCATACGGACCGGCTGCGGGACGGCATCGCGGCGAGTTTAGCCGCCGCGGGCGATCACTCGGGGTGGAGGATCGTGCCAATCAGCTCGTCGGTGCGCGCTGCGGTCCGCGCCCAGGTGAACGCCTGCGCCCTGCTGCGGCCGGCCGCAATCAGGCGGCTGCGTAGCTGCTCGTCGGTCGCGGCGGCGATCAGCGCCTGAGCGAAACCATCGGCGTCGGCCGGGTCGACGAGCAGGGCCGCGTCACCGCAGGTCTCGGGCAGCGCGCCGCGGCTGGCGGCGACGACCGGCGTCCCGCACGCCATCGCCTCCAGGCACGGCAGGCCGAAGCCCTCGTAGCCCGACGGCATCGCGAGCGCCAGCGCGCCCGCATAGAGGCCCGGCAACAGCTCCTCCTCGACGTATCCCAGCCGGCGCAGCCCTGGGTCGGCGCCGCGCAGATACCCCCGGTCTGAGCCTGCGATCACGAGCTCGATCCCGCTTGCCGCAAGCGCGCGGGCCGCTGGACCCAACGAGCCGAGGTTCTTGCGCGCCGAGACGGTGCCGACGGCCAGCGCGTAGTCGCCGGCGAGCCCGTAGCGCGTTCGTGCGGCTGCCGGATCAGGCCCGGCGAGGAAGCGCTCATCGACGCCCTCGGGGATCACCGCAACGTGCTCGGGCGACGCGCCCAGCACCTCGACCAGATCGCCGCGTGAGAACTCCGAGACCGTGATCACGCGCAGCGCGCCGCGCACCAGCCGCGGCAGTACGCGGCGGTGGTATTCGACAAACGGGCGCGAGTAGGCCTCGGGATGCCTGAGCGCGGCGACGTCGTGGATCACGACGACGTTGCGCGGGTGGCGTAACGGCGCCAGGTTCGCCGGCGAATACAGCGCCGCCGCTCCCGCGGCCTGGATCGGCAGCACGGCCTGCTCCCACACATGGCCGGCGCGGTGGGCGAGGCCGCGCGGAGGGCAGATCACGCGGTAGCGATCAGGACGCAGCGCCGGAAGCCGCATCGCCATCTCGCGCGCGAGCCGCTCGACGCCGCCGATCTGCGTGCGGATCGCCGCGCGCGCGTTGATCGCGACCACTAGTGGCTCCCGTCGGGGAGCACCTATCGCTGGGGGACTGTGCGCCGCAGCGCTACGCCCGCGCCGAGCATCCCGAGCGCGATTGCGACCGCGAGCGTCACGTCCATGCCGGTGCGTGGCAGCGTCGTCGACGGCGGGTCGGCGTTTGCCGACGAGGACGAGCTCGTCGTCGAGTCAGACGACACGGACGGGCTCGCGGTCGTCGACGGCGCGGTGCTGCTCGCAGACGACGTCGACGAGCTCGTCGAGGGCGCAGTCGAGTGCGTCGTCGAGGTCGAGCCCGAGTGGCCCTTGGACCCCGACGGCGACGAGCCCGCGAGCGGGTCGACGTACTGCTGGTCACCCGCCGAGCCGCCACCACCAGCCAGCGCGACGCTCGGTATGAGCATCGCGAATGCCGCGATAATGAGGAGGCTCCCGAGCAGCTGGCGCCGGCGACTCACCTCGCGAGTATTGCATCATCGCCGTCGTCCGCCCGCCGTCGCAGCCCGGCGCAGCGCCCGAGCCGGCGTCGTCCGGGTTTCATGCAAATCGGCGTTTTGCAGGATTTATTGCAAGGGCAGGCTCACGGGTCGTGGTCGCGACGGGGCGTGTTAGGGTGCTCCAGCCTTCGTCTGAGGCCATCACCAGCGGGTGACGCGGAGCCGGTCTGCACGGCGCCTTCGTCACCGCGCTCGTGTGCGTTCCCGACACTCCCCCGCCTGCCGCGATGCCCCACGCCATTCGACGCCATTGGCTGCCACGCGTAGTTGCCGGCGTAGTCCCGCTGGTCGCCGCGGTGGCGCTGAGCACCGGCTCGAGCGCCGGCGATCTCTCCAGTCAGATCTCCGCCAACAAGTCGGCGGCGCGGTCACTCCGAGCGGAGGTCGCGGCCGACTCCGCCCGCATCCAGAAAACCACCGGCGGGCTCAATGCGGCCCGCGTTCAGCTCGCGTCGCTGCAGCACAACCTCGACGCCCGCGAGGATCAGCTGCGCGCCGTCCAGACGTCGCTGATCACCGCTCGCGACCATCTGGTCGACCTCGAGAACCGCCTCCAGCGAGCGACCCAGGCGCTCTCGGCCAACCTCGTCGCCAAGTACGAGGGCTCGCAGCCCGACCTTGTCAGCGTGATCCTCGACTCCAAGGGCTTCACGGACCTGCTCGAGCAGGTGAGCTTCATGCAGCGCGTCTCAAACCACGACGCGCAGATCGTGGGCGATACGCGCACCGCCCGCGCCGACGTCGCGGCGCAGGCCAACCACCTCGCCGCGCTCGAACAGCGCGACCGCGTGCTGACCAACCAGATCCTCGGGCAGCGCAACCACGTCGCGGCCCTGCAGGCAGCGCTGCTCGGTCAGCAGCTCACGCAGCTCGGCGCGCGCTCGCGTGCGGCCTCCAAGCTCTCAGACGTCAACGGCCGCCTGCACACACTCGAGGCCAAAGCCACCGCCGAGGCAGCCGCGGCTGCCCGCGCCGCGGCGACCCCCGGTCCGGGGACCAGCGGCAGCACTCGGGTCGGCGGCCTTGCAATCAACACCGGCGGCATGGTCCAGGCGCCGCCCGGTGCCCCGGCCGCGGTCGCACAGGTGATGGCCGCCGGCAACGCGATCGCGACGCTGCCATATGTGTGGGGCGGCGGACACGGCTCGTTCCACGCCAGTGGCTATGACTGCTCGGGCTCGGTCAGCTACGCGCTCGCCGCTGCCGGCCTGCTGACCTCGCCGCTGGACTCGACCGGGTTTGAGAGCTGGGGCGAGTCGGGACCCGGCAAGTGGATCACGGTCTATGCCAACGCCGGCCACGCGTTCATGGTCGTCGCCGGCTGGCGCTTTGACACGGTTGCGCTCGCCGAGGGCGGAACCCGCTGGTCGCAGACGATGGCCAGCACGGGCGGTTTCGTCGCCCGCCACCCGGCCGGCCTGTAGCCGCCGTCGCCGTCGCTCAGCGGACGGGGTGAACGAGCGATCCGGTCGACCGGATCGCCGTGCGGCGAATCAGGTCCGGGACGCCCTGCGTCGAGGCGAGCGCCCAGTTGACCGCGAAGCTGCGGCCGTCGCCCAGCAGCGACGTCGGAGTGGCTGCGCCCGCCGCCGGCCCCGAGCCCTGATATGCCGCGAACCGCCGGCCGCCGGGGGTCAGCGTGATCTTGGTCCAGCGCCACTGCGGATCGACGATCCCGCCGGTGTGGCCGGCGATCGACTGCGCCGTCGCCGAGTCAAAGCTCGCCGACGCGAAGTCGGCGAGCGGCAGGGTCGTGCAGGAGTTGAGGCTGACGCACTGAGACGGCGCCTCGGCGATCCACTCAGCCGAAGAGATGTCGACCACCTGCGCATCGAGCGTCTTGTGAAAACCGCGATGCCGGGTCAGGTCGTCGAGTCGGATCGTGACCTTGGTGCCGAGCACGGTGACGCTGGCGCGCATCAGGTCGCCCGGATTGACCCGCAGCCTGACCGGAGTCGAGGCAGCCGGCACGAGCTCGTACCAGGCCGTCGAGACGACCTTGCCCGAGAGGCTGCAATCGACCTCGGTGCCAGTCTGCTCGAGCGCGGGCGCGTTGAAGCTGTAGCCGCCCAGGCCCACCCAAAACGCCGAGTAGGTCGGGATGCCGGGGGTGCACTTCGCCGTCGGCTGGCGCCAAGTGCCCGAGACCGTCCGGAACGAGACGCCCGGCCGATGGACGGCGTAGCCGGCCCAGTTGGAGCTGGTAGTCGAGTCCGCCAGCGCAGCCGGAGCCGCTGTCGCGAACGCCGCGGCAGCCAGCGCTAATACGAGCGAGGGACGCATCTACCTAGATTTCGGTCGCCTGGGCGGGAAACTTGACCCCCGGCGGTCAATTTCCCGTGCTACGTGCGGCCTGCAGGATCGCGGCGGCGCGCCCGGAGCAGTCATACATGGTGGCAGTGCCGCTGCCCGTGTTCAAGCTGACCGCCTTGCAGCTCGCGGCAACCGCGGAGATTGCGGTCTGGCTGCCGGTGCGAGTGTCACCGGGCAAGCGCATCCCCTGGTTGGAGTCGGCGATCACCCAGCGCAGGCGGCCGGCCTTGACCTCCGCAGCCAGCCACTTGACGCTGACCGAGCTCTCGCGCCCGGAGAAGCCGCCGAGCCCGGCGACGTTGGCGTCGCTCGAGAGGATCGCTGCCGCCGCGCTGCCCTGGCTCGAGACGCCGATCGTGCCGCCGCCGTGCGCCTTGGCATAACGGATCGCCGCGGTCAGCGTCGAGTCCTCGCCACCGAACCCGCCGGGGCCAGCGGTTGCGCCGCCCGAGGTTGCGCCTCCGGGGCCGGCGGTGCCGCCACCCGAGGTCGCGCCTCCAGCGCTCGACGGCGGCGCTCCGAAGCCGGTGGTGCCCTGCATCGAGGGCGGAGGTCCGAACCCGCGAGTGCTGCCGCCGGGGACCCCGCCGGTCTGCCCGAAGCCGCCAGGTCGTCCGGAGCCGCCGGCGCCACCGCCCGGCCCACCGCCGCCGCCGAGCGACACCGCGCTCGCGGGGCCGCCGGTCGGGAACGTGCTGCTGGTTGCATGGCCAAGCGTCTCGGCTGCCCAGGTCGCGGGTGCGGCCAGCAGCGCCGCGACGGCCACAGCGACGAGCACCATCCGCGTCCGCGGTGAGAGCCGCAGCGCCAACACGCCGGCGCTGGCCGCGGCGAACACGATCACGACGGGCTTGGCCCAGGCGAGCTGGCCTCCCAGCTCGCCAAGCACGACAAGCTCGGTGATCGCTCCGGCGATGATCGCCAGCGGTCCGATCACGCGCGCCGACGGCCCGTCGAGCATCATCCCGACGCCCGCGCCGATCAGCGCGGCCGCAAACGGCGCGAGTAGCGAGACGTAGTACGGGTGGAAGATCCCCGACGCGAAGCTGAACGCGACCGCTGTCGTCGCGAACGCGCCGCCGATCACGAGGACCCAGCCGGTGCGCTGGTCGTCGCGGCGCATGCGCGAGCGCACGACGAGCGCAAGCCCCACGACCACGGCGAAGCCGAGCAGCCACCCTGCTTGATCGCCAAGGCTGGACTCAAGCAGGCGAAACGGGCCAGTCGGGCCGCCGAACATCGAGCCACCCCCGCCCGCACCGCCGCCGGGGCCGCCGGTCTGGCCGTCGAGCCGTCCAAGCCCGTTGTAGTTGAGGATCAGCGACCAGATGCTGTTGTCTGACGTGCCCGAGACCCACGGGCGATCGGCCGCCGGAGTCAGCCACACGAGCACCGGCCACGCGAGCCCGACCGCGACCATCGCCGCACCGCCGGCCAGCAGCTGGCGCAGTGACACGATCCACCCGCGTGCGGCCGGGGCGAGCCACAGCCACGCCGCGACGATCCCCGGGACGACCATCAGCGCGACGCCCATCTTCGTCTCAAATCCCAACCCGACCGCGACGCCGCTGAGCACCAGCCACTTGGTCCGGCCGGTCTCGAGCGCGCGCAGCGCGAGCCAAACCGCCGCGACCGAGCACAGCACGAGCAGCTCGTCGGGGTTGTTGTGGCGCGACACCGCGACGATCACCGGTGTCGTCGCCAGTGCGAGCCCGGCCGCGAACCCGGCCGGGCGTCCGAAGCGCCGGCGGGTGAGGTCGTAGAGCAGACCGACGGCGACCACGCCCATCAGCGCCTGCGGGATGAGGATGCTCAGCGGGTGAAAGCCGAACACGCGCGCCGACAGCGCCTGCACCCAGAGGCTGAGCGGCGGCTTGTCGACGGTCATCAGGCCCGACGGGTCGAGCGAGCCGAACAGGAAGTTGTGCCAGCTCGCGGTCATCGAGCGGATCGCCCCGCTGTAGTACGTGTTGGCCCAGCCGTTGACGCTCAGCCCCCACAGGTTCAGGACGGCGGCGAGACCCAGCAGGCCGGCTAGCTCGGGACGCAGACGCACGCGCAGCCGAGCGCGGGCGCTCGCGCGCGGCCGAGCGGGATAGGAGATCGTGCCCGAGCTCATAGGACTAGGGCTGGTCCGGCGCGCGGTGCGCCTCGGCGTAGACGCCGGCAAGCGCGAGTGCGCCGACGGCTCCGATCATGAGCGTGGTCAGCGCGCGGTGGATGAGTCTCATCGATGGTCTCCTCGAGTGGGCGAAAACGATTGCGCCCAAACCATCGGCGAGCGAGCGAAGCCGCCGCGAAGACGTGTCTAAGACGGATGTAGGAAGGCCGGAAGGGCCGATCCGGCGGCCATCTCTAGAGTAGATGGGACCACCAGACTAGGAGACTGAGAGTTGTCATCCAACAGCTTTGATGCCAAGGCGACCCTCACGGTTGGGGACCGCTCATATGAGATCTTTCGCCTCGACTCGTTGCAGTCCAAGTACGACGTCGCGCGCCTGCCGTTCTCGCTGAAGATCCTGCTCGAGAACCTGCTGCGCAACGAGGACGGCGAGTCGATCCGCGCGCAGGACATCGAGGCGCTCGCGAAGTGGAACGCCGCCGCGCAGCCGAGCGACGAGATCGCGTTCACGCCCGCGCGCGTGCTGATGCAGGACTTCACCGGCGTGCCGGCCGTCGTCGACCTCGCGGCGATGCGCGACGCGATGGGCGCGATGGGCGGCGACCCGAACAAGATCAACCCGCTCGTGCCGGCGGAGCTCGTGATCGACCACTCGGTGCAGGTCGACGTGTTCGGCACGCACTCGGCGTTCCAGCGCAACGCCGAGCTCGAGTTCGAGCGCAACCGCGAGCGCTACGCGTTCCTGCGCTGGGGCCAGGGGGCGTTTCGCAACTTCAAGGTCGTCCCGCCAGACACAGGGATCGTCCACCAGGTCAACCTCGAGTACCTCGCGCGCGTGGTGTTCGTCAACGACGAACTCGACCAGGCGTACCCGGACACGCTGGTCGGTACCGACTCGCACACAACGATGGTCAACGGCCTTGGCGTGCTCGGTTGGGGAGTGGGCGGGATCGAGGCCGAGGCGGCGATGCTCGGTCAGCCGATGTCGATGCTGATCCCGCAGGTGATCGGCTTCAAGCTGACCGGCGAGCTCTCGGAGGCCGCGACCGCGACCGACCTCGTCCTGACGGTCACGGAGATGCTCCGCGCCCACGGTGTGGTTGGAAAGTTCGTCGAGTTCCACGGCGCCGGGCTGGCGAACCTTCCGCTCGCCGACCGCGCGACGATCGGCAACATGTCGCCCGAGTTCGGCTCGACCTGCGCGATCTTCCCGATCGACGCCGAGACGCTTCGCTACCTCGAGTTCTCGGGTCGCCCGGCGGAGCTGATCGCGCTCGTCGAGGCCTACGCCAAGGAGCAGGGCATGTGGCACGACGAGGACTCCGACGAGGCGACGTTCAGCGAGGAGCTCGAGCTCGACCTGTCGACCGTTGTGCCGAGCATCGCTGGGCCCAAGCGCCCACAGGACCGCGTCTCGCTGACCGAGTCAAAGCAGGGCTTCCGCAGGGCGCTCGAGGGCTACCTGCCCGACGAGGATCCCGAGGACGAAGCCGTCTCGGAGAGCTTCCCGGCGTCAGACCCGGTCTCGACGCACGTCCCCAACGGCGTCGGCCACGAGCCCCAGGGCGGCACCGGCGGCGCTCAGGTCGCCGATCGCCGCTCGAGCCGTGTGCCGGTCACGCTGGGCGACGGGACCGACACCGAGCTCGACCACGGACACGTCGTGATCGCCGCGATCACGAGCTGCACGAACACTTCGAACCCGTCAGTGATGCTCGGCGCCGGGCTGCTCGCGCGCAACGCCGTGCAGAAGGGCCTGAAGGTCAAGCCGTGGGTCAAGACATCGCTCGCGCCCGGCTCGAAGGTCGTGACCGAGTACCTGGACCGCGCCGGCCTGACCGAGTACCTCGAGGAGCTCGGCTACCACCTTGTCGGCTACGGCTGTACGACCTGCATCGGCAACAGCGGACCGCTGCCCGAGGAGATCTCGGCGGTCGTCAACGACAGCGACCTTGCGGTCGTTTCGGTCCTGTCGGGCAACCGCAACTTCGAAGGTCGAATCAATCCCGACGTGAAGATGAATTACCTCGCCTCGCCGCCGCTGTGCGTCGCCTACGCGCTCGCCGGCACGATGGACATCGACCTTTACGACGAGCCGCTCGGCGAAGACGACCATGGCGAACCCGTGTTCCTAAAGGACATCTGGCCGAGCGCCGCGGAGGTCGCCGAGACGATCGAGGACGCCGTTCAGTCCGACATGTTCCACAAGAGCTACAGCGAGGTTTTCGACGGCGACGAGCGCTGGAACTCGCTCGAGGTGCCGACCACCGGCTCCGCCGGCGGTGCCCGTGACAGCTTCGAGTGGGCCGACGATTCGACCTACGTCCGCCGGCCGCCGTTCTTCGAAGACCTGCCGCCCGAGCCCGAGCCGGTCGCCGACATCGAGGGCGCCCGCGTTCTCGCCGTCCTCGGCGACAGCGTCACGACCGACCACATCTCGCCGGCCGGGTCGATCAAGCGTGACGGCCCCGCCGGCAATTATCTGGTCGAGCACGGGGTCGAGTTCCGCGAGTTCAACTCCTACGGCTCGCGGCGCGGCAATCACGAGGTGATGATGCGCGGCACATTCGCCAACATCCGCCTGCGCAACCAGCTTGCGCCAGGGACTGAGGGTGGGGTCACGCTGCACCTCCCCGATGAGGAGGAGATGTCGATCTACGACGCGGCGATGCGCTACGAGGAAGAGGAAACGCCGCTGGTCGTGCTCGCCGGCAAGGAGTACGGCTCTGGCTCGTCGCGCGATTGGGCCGCCAAGGGAACGCGCCTGCTCGGCGTCCGCGCCGTGATCGCCGAGAGCTTCGAGCGCATCCACCGGTCCAACCTCGTCGGAATGGGCGTGCTGCCGCTCCAGTTCACGGACGGCGAGTCGGTCGAATCGCTCGGCCTGACCGGGCACGAGACGTTCACGATCGCCGGGCTGGCCGATGTCGACGAGATCCCCCGCGAACTCACCGTCGAGGCCGACGACAAGCAGTTCACCGCGACCGTCCGGATCGACACGCCGAAGGAGCAGCGCTACTTCCGCCACGGCGGCATCCTTCAGTACGTGCTGCGTGAGCTTCTCGCAAGCTCCGAGAAATCCTGAGTTTTCCAGGGAATACGGGCGGGTAGATATGCGCCCGTGGCAAGAAAGTTCCTGCATTTGGCCAGATGGCTCGCCTGGCAGGTGCGAGTGCCGGAGGGCCCGGTCGGCGACGGCGAGGCCCGAATCACCGTCTTCTCGGGCGGACGCTAAACCGTTTAGGCCGCGGGTCTGAGCGCGTCGAGCTCGCGGCTCGCCGCCAGTTCGGCGAGCGCCTTGCGCTCGAGCTTGCGTACGGCGTCTGACGACATCCCCAGCCTCCGGCCGGTCTCGCGCAACGGTGTCGGCTGTTCGAGGTCGATCCCGTAGCGAAGCTTGACTACTTCGCGCTCCTGCTCGGGAAGCTGGTTCAGCGCGCTGCGAAGCGCGTCGCCGGCTAGCGCGATCTCGACCTCCTCCTCGGGCCCCCGCTCCTCGCTCGGCAGCAGCGCGCCGAGCGTCGCGGCGTCCTCATCGCCGACCGGGCGATCGAGGCTCGTGACGACGCGGGCGATCTCGCGTGCCTGGCGAACGTCGGCCACCTCGACCTCGGCCGCCTCGGCGAGTTCCTCGTCGGTCGGCTCGCGCCCCAGCGCGACCACGAGCTCGCGCTGGGCGCGGCCGATCTTGCGCTCGAGCTGGCCGATGTGGACCGGGATCCGGATCGTCCGCGAGCGGTTGGCGATCGCGCGCTGGATCGCCTCGCGAATCCAGAAGGTCGCGTACGTGGAGAACTTAAAGCCCTTGCGATAGTCGAACTTCTCGGAGGCGCGAATCAGGCCGAGGATTCCCTCCTGGATCAGGTCGAGCAGCGTCAGATCGAAGCCCTCGTACTTGCGGGCGTTGGAGATCACGAGCCGTAGGTTTGAGTTGACCAGTTGCTCCTTAGCGTCGAGGTCGCCGCGTTCGATCCGCTTGGCCAGCTCGACCTCCTGCTCGCGAGTCAGCAGAGGGTGGCGCCGGACCTCCTGCATGAACAGCGACAGCGCGTCGGTGGTCCGCACGGCGAGGTCGTCGTTGTTGTACGCCGTGTGCGCGGTGATCGCCCGGCCGCAGTCGTCGCGGACGTCGAACCCGCGCTCCTCGAGCATCTCCGCGAGCGACTGGACGTCGTCCTCGCTGAGTTCGTGTTCGCGGGCGGTCTCGCTCAGCTCCGACAACTCGACGCATGCGGGCGCGCGCGATTGGGCACGTGCCAGAAGCTCCTCGAGCAGATCCCCGAGCGGCTCCCCGTCGCGCGGCGCGGCTGGTTCGTTGGCCATAGCTAGACGTTACCCGTAGATCGGCACAGCCATCATCGTCCCTTTCGCACCGGTGCACTAGCCTTGCGCCCGATGCCGATCCCGGACTTCCTGCGCAGCCTGCTGACGGCCGTCGGCCCCTCGGGCCACGAGGCGGCCGCCGCGAAGGCCTGGCGCGACGGCTGCGCCCCGTTCGCGACAGAGGTCGGCTCCGACCATCTCGGCTCGTCGTTTGCGCGCGTGCCGGGCACAGCCGGAGGCCCGCGGCTCGCGATCGTCGGTCATATCGACGAGATCGGCCTGCATGTCTCGCACATCGACGACGACGGATACCTGCACTTCGGAGAGGTCGGCGGCTGGGACTCGGTCGTGCTCGTCGGACAGCGGGTGGCACTGCAGACGCGCAGCGGGCCGGTCACCGGCGTGATCGCCCGCAAGCCGATCCATCTGTTGAAGGACGAGGACCGCAAGCAGGCCCCGAAGCTGAAGGACCTGCACATCGATATCGGCGCAAAGGACGGCGACGAGGCGCGCGAGCTTGTCCGGATCGGCGACGTTGCCGTGATCGACGCCGCGCCGGTCGACCTGCGCCACGGGCGCGTCGTGTCCCGCGCACTCGACAACCGCGTCGGCTGCTACGTCGCCGCCGAGGCCGCGCGCCTGATCGCCGCCGACGGCGGCGCCCCCGGCGACGTGCTTGCGTTCGCGGTCGTGCAGGAGGAGACGACGTTCGCGGGCGCGCGCACGAGCGCGTTCGCGCACGAGCCCGATCTCGCGATCGTCGTCGACCTGACGTTCGCCACCGACCAGCCCGGGATCGAGCTCGGGCCGATCACCAAGCACCCTCTTGACTCGGGGCCCGTGATCGGTCGCGGCACGACGCTTCACCCGCGGATCTTCGAGCTGCTCTACGAAGCCGGGACCGAGGCGGAGATCGCCTTCAGCGTCGAGTCGCTCGGCCGCGGAACGGGAACCGACGCGGACGCGATCCACTTCAGCCGCGCGGGCGTGCCGACCGGGCTGGTGTCGGTTCCAAGCCGCTACATGCACTCCCCGGTCGAGATGGTGTCGATCGCCGACGTCGACAACGCCGCGAAGCTGATCGCCGCGTTCGCCAAGCGGCTCGAGCCGGGCATCTCGTTCGAGCGCTGAGCGTCCGCGAACGGGCGCCCGTGCTGCTCCTGTTCGACATCGACGGGACGTTGCTCGCGGGCGCCACAGAGGCTCACCGCGCGGCACTGCACGAGGCTCTGCGCGCCGTGCACGGGATCGAGGTCGACGTCAGCCGCCGTCCGGTGACGCCGGCCGGCCGCACCGACCGCGAGATCACGCGCGCGATCCTGCTCGACGCCGGCATCTCGGCGAAGTTGATCGACGACGGCGCCGACGCGGTCCAGGAGCAATCGTGCTGGGCGTACGCTCGGCTGTGCCCCGACGACCTCTCGCACACCGTGCTCGCCGGGATCCCGGAGCTGCTGTCGACGCTGTCGCAGCGCGACGACCGAAAGCTCGGGCTGGTGACGGGTAACTACGAGGCGATCGCGCGGCTAAAGCTCAGGCGTGCCGGGATCGGCCACTGGTTCGATGCCGGGATCGGCGCGTTCGGCTCAGACGCTGAGGATCGCACCGAGCTGCCGGCGATCGCCCGCCGCCGCGCCGGGGACCCCGGAGCGCCGCACCCGCGCGAGCGCACGATCGTGATCGGCGACACGCCGCGCGACATCGCCTGCGCTCACGCCGACGGGGTCCAGTGCGTCGCCGTCGCGACCGGTCCGTTCGGCGTCGAGCAGCTCACCGACGCGGAGGTCGTCGCGCGCAACGCGGGCGAGCTGCTGGCGGCCTTGACCGCCTCGCGCGGACTTGGCTAACCCCGGACGAGCTTCTTGTACGTGATCCGGTGCGGGCGATCGGCGTCGGCGCCGAGCTGCTCGTGGCGGAAGTCCTCGTAGGCCTCGAAGTTGCCTTCGAACCACCGCACCTGCGAGTCGCCCTCGAACGCGAGCACATGGGTCGCGATCCGGTCGAGGAACCAGCGGTCGTGCGAGACCACGACCGCGCACCCGGCGAACGCGAGCAGCGCCTCCTCGAGCGCGCGCAGGGTGTCGACGTCGAGGTCGTTGGTCGGCTCGTCGAGCAGCAGCAGGTTGCCGCCGGTGCGAAGCAACTTCGCGAGATGCAGGCGGTTTCGCTCACCACCCGAGAGCTTTGCGACCTTCGCCTGCTGGTCGGTGCCCTTGAAGTTGAACCCCGCGACGTAGGCTCGGCTGTTGACCATCCGATCGCCGAGCGGGATCTGCTCGGCGCCGCCGGAGACCTCCTGCCAGACCGTCTTCTCCGGGTCCAGTGCGTCGCGCGACTGATCGACGTATGCGAGCTCGACCGTGTCGCCCAGCCTCAGCGTCCCCTCGTCGGGTTGCTCCTGGCCGGTGATCATCCGCAGCAGCGTCGTCTTGCCGGCGCCGTTGGGTCCGATCACGCCGACGATTCCGCCTCGCGGCAGGCTGAACGAGAGACCGTCGATCAGCATCCGGTCGCCGTAGGACTTGCGCAGCGAGTCGGCCTCGACCACGATCTCGCCCAGCCGGGGGCCGGCGGGAATGTGGATCTGTACCTGGTCGAGCTTGACGTTGCGGTCCTGGGCGAGCAGCGCCTCGTAGGCGTTCAGTCGGGCCTTGGGCTTGTTGCGCCGCGCGCTCGCGTTGAGCCGGACCCACTCGAGCTCCTGCTCGATCGTGCGCCGGCGTGCTGTCTCCTGCCTGGCCTCGGCGTCGAGGCGGGCACGCTTCTGATCGAGCCATCCCGAGTAGTTGCCCTCGTACGGAATCCCCCGGCCGCGGTCGAGCTCGAGGATCCAGCCTGCGACGTTGTCGAGGAAGTAGCGGTCGTGGGTGATCGCGACGACGGTGCCGCGGTAGTCGAGCAGATGCCCCTCGAGCCAGGCGACCGACTCGGCGTCGAGGTGGTTGGTGGGCTCGTCGAGGAGCAGCAAGTCGGGCTGGCGCAGCAGCAGCCGGCAGAGCGCCACGCGCCTGCGCTCGCCGCCGGAGAGGGTTGAGACGTCGGCGTCGGGCGGCGGGCAGCGCAACGCGTCCATCGCGATCTCGAGCGTTGTGTCGAGGTTCCAGCCGTCGACGGTGTCGATCTGCTCCTGGACGCGCGAGAACTCATCGGCGGTTTCGTCGGAGTAGTTCATCGACAGCTCGTTGAAGCGGTCGAGCAGGGCTCGGATCTCGGCCACGCCCTCCTCGACGTTGCCGCGGACATCTTTGCTCTCGTCGAGCATCGGCTCCTGCTCGAGCATCCCGACTGTCGCACCCGGGGCGAGCTGCGCCTGGCCGTCGAATTCGGTGTCGGTCCCGGCCATGATCCGCAGCAGCGTCGACTTGCCCGCGCCGTTGTAGCCGAGCACGCCGATCTTCGCGCCCGGGAGGAACGAGAGCGAGATGTCGGACAGCACCTCGCGGTCCGGCGGGAACCGGCGCGAGAGCCTGTAGGTGGTGAAGATGTACTGGGGCATGTGAGGCTGCTGACATTGAGGATAGGGCGCGTGGCCTGACGCGGGACACCAACGACGAGCACGCTTGGCTCCTGCGCGCACCAGAACAGGTACAACAAGCGGATGCGCGTACTTGCGGTGTTCTTCGCGCTGGTTTCGATCGGATGCTTGATCGTCGCGATCGCCGGCATGGCGACCGGTCGCATGTCGGCGCGCCGCGGCACCACCGTGCGCGCGGTGGCGCTCGTGAGCTTCGTGCTCGCGGTCGTGCTCAACGTGATCGCTCATTAGTCGCTAACTCTCGGGGTGCCAGCCGTTGAGCGCCCAGCGGCCGGCGGGGGTTTGGACGACCGTTGCGATCGCGACGTGCCACGCGGGCGCCAGGCCCTGATAGGCGCCGGTGCTCGTCGCGGTCGTGGTCTCGCGGGTGACGACCACGTAGCGCGTGCGTTCACCCGGGAGCAACGAGACTGCCTCGACCGAGCCGCGGTTGGCGATCCCTCCTCGCTTCAGTTCGTAGTCGCCCGCGGTCTGCGCGGCCGCGAGCTGCATCGCCGACCTGGCCTGGCCGACGGACTCGTCCGCAAGCGAGCGCATGTCGGTCGCGACCGTCTGCGCGGTCCAGTTGATGTACGCATCGGCGAAGCGCCGGACCGCGGCGACCGCCGTCGGAGCTGCGGCCACCGCGGCCTGCGGGGGCGCTGGGGACGGCACCTCGTTGGTCGTCTGCGTCTGGGCGACCGGGGGCGCGATCGGCGCGCAGCCGGTCAGCAGCGCGAGCGTCGCCGCGGCTGCGCACGCGAACACGAACGCGCGGGCGTTCACAGGCCCGCCGGGTGGCGCGCAATGAACCCGTCGGCGGTGCGCACGAGCGGGTGCCAGCCGATCCCCGTGCTGCCGTCGCCGGCGCCGGCGGCGTCGTGGGTGTCCCAGCGCAGCCCGGCGACGTACATGAACACGTGCTCTTGGTTGGCGTACAGGGTCACCCAGTGCCCGGGCCCGGGCAGACCGAACGACTCGAGCGACGCCGACGGCGCCCCGTCGGTGACGGGCACCAGCCGCGCCCCGTAGAGCAGGTGCTCGACGCTGCTCGAGCAGTCATACGCGGGCGCGACCGCCGACAGGGCGATCCCGTGCCCGGCGCCGAACACGTACGGCCTTCCGGCGATCTGGTTGCCGGCCGCGATCATCTCCCGGACCGCGGGTGGGGCGCCGGCGGGCGCCGCGGCGAGGCCGTCTGACAGCAGCTGCGCACGATCGCCGGGCGTAACCGGCACACCCGTGAGCGAGGCCGGCGCGCACGCGGCCGGATCCTGGACCGGGCCGACCGTCTCGCTCGTGTCGGCCTCACTCGCGCCCAAGAGATTGCCGGCGCCCGCCTGCGCGGCCCGTCCGACGCGCACCGGGCCCGACCACCGGCCATCCTCGTACGGGACGCCGAGCCGGCCGGCGAGCTGCCACCACAGGTCGATGACTCGCGGTAGGCCGGCGACCGCGCCGCCGCCGAGCCCGAAGTCGCGCTTGTACGCGATCGTCGAGTGACCGCCCCAGGTGATCCGCAGCGGCGTCATGTACGCCAGCCCTCCCATCGCCGTCGCGCTCTGAAAGCTCACGCCGCCCAGCTCGGCG
Source organism: Solirubrobacteraceae bacterium (assembly GCA_036490775.1). Taxonomy (GTDB): domain Bacteria; phylum Actinomycetota; class Thermoleophilia; order Solirubrobacterales; family Solirubrobacteraceae; genus Palsa-465. The sequence continues at coordinate 23,999 of DASXDD010000115.1, forward strand.
TAGCTGTCGGGGTGCTCGAGCAGGTTTGAGCCCGAGGCGCCGACCGTGCCGCTCGAGGGATCGCCCGGCCCTCCGTACTCGGTCGCGCCGACCAGCTGGCCGGTGCCCGGCGGACCGAGCACGATCGACTCACCGCCGCCCGCCTGAGCAGCACAGCCGTCGTCGGAGCCGGTGCCTGGGAGCGCGGTCAGCACGACAAGCAGCACGAGGCCGAGGCCGGCGACCACGACCGCCGCGAGCACGCCGAGGACGACGAATGCCGCGCCGCTCGAGGTCCGTCGGTGGGCCGGGCCGGTCACGGCGGCGACCATAGGTCCGGGGCGACGCGGACTGGGGGATTTACGCCAATTTGTTGCAGGTCTGGTAAGCCTGCAGGGCAGCGGCCAGGCACTCGTGTCGCCGCGCAAGGCCGCGTTTCGCCGCTAACGTAAAAGAGTCATGCCACGGATCCTCGACGTTGAACAAGCGCTGTTGCTGCTGGAGCTCGAAGCCCCGTTCGATCAGCGTGCCGTGCAACTCGCCCGACGCCGGATGGCAAAGCGCTGGCATCCCGACATCGCCCCGCCCGGCCGCCAGCACGAGCACCAGCGCCACCTGCAGGCGATCAACGAAGCCGCCGACCAGCTTTCACAGCTCGCGGATTCCTCGCGCGGCGGTCGCGTCTCGCGCAGCGCCGTCAAGGCCTCAGCCGCGGCCACCCGCAAGGCACGCGAGGAGGCCGGACGCCGAGCCTACGAGGAGGAACAGCGGCAGCGGGCGGCGGCCGACGAGCGGGCCAAGCACGACCCGTTCGGGTCGCGCGTCCCCGACCACTCCGTCGTCCACCGCTACGCGCGTTGCATCGCCTACCCCGAATGGGGCGTCGGGACCGTGACCGGCATCTACTTCTCCGGCGATGAGGAGACCTCCCAGCAGTGGGCGCGCGTGCGCTTTGCCGTCGGCGTGCGCACGGTGCCAGCCGGATCGCTCCAGTTCGTCGACTTCTCGAGGCCCGACCCGGCCGCCGACCGCGTCCAGCGTTTCATGACCGCCGCCCAGCATGCGCTCGCCGAGGGCGACGCCGCGCTCGCGGCCCAGCGGCTTGTGTACGCGCGCGACGCCGAGCCCTCCAACCCGGCCGTATTGCGGTTGCTGACGACCGCTTTCTGGCAGGCGGGGAACCTCCCCGCGGCCGCGCGCACGGTCCGCGACTGGGCGCGGGTCGAGACCGACCGCCCGACGCCGGAGCGGTTCGCGTCGAGGATCTACGAGGACATGGGTTCAATCGCTTGGGCGGCCGAAGCCGCCGAGCGCGCTGCCAAACGCGGACCGAACGACGCCTCCGCCTGGGAGCGTCTGGGCCGGCTGCGGCTGCAGCTGATGGATCGCACCGCGGCGATCGCCGCGCTCGAGCAGGCCAAGCTGATCGGCCCGTCTGTCGAAGGGCTGCTCGACCTCGCGCTCGCCTACCACCTCGCCGGCGACGTCGGCGCCGAGGTGTCGGCCGCCGAGGCAGCGACTGTCGTCGATCCCGAGTCGCCCGCCGCCTGGTCGACGTTCGCCCACGCGCTCGCCCGCACCGACCGCGTCAACGAGTGCATGGAGGCCTGCCGTCGGCGCCTCGAGCTCGGCGCGGACCCCGAGATCGACGACTTGCTCGCTCACGTCAAGGCATCGCTGCCGCGAGAGCTGTCGGAGCGAAGCGCGGCGGCGTAGTTGCTCCCGGGGTTCCCGGGGTCGTCGCGGGGTGCATGGTGTGACAGACCTGCCCGCGGGCCCGGACGGTGCCACGCCAAGCACCGCCTAGGTGCATGGTGCGACGCGACCCGCTTGCCTCAGCGGGCGTGTCACGTTACGTCCCCTACGCCACCAACCCCTCGCGCCCGCACACCGGGCACGCCTCCTGAGGCGCCAGCGGGCGGCCGCCGCACGCGGGGCAGTGCTCGACGCGCTCGAGCACTCCCAGCAACTCGCCGACGCGGCAGACAAGCAGCCGTTCCTCGTCGACCTCAACCCAGGCGCCTGCCGAAGCCGGGAACACAACGTGGTCGCCCGGCGTGACCGGCATCACCACGCCGACGTGATCCCACCAGTCCAGGCCAGGCCCGACGGCAAGCACGATCCCGTGCTGGGGCGGCGGCTCGTCGGTGCCGGGCGGCACGAGCAGGCCCGAGCGCCGAACCCGGTCGGGGTCAAGCTCCTTGATCACGACGCGGTCGAACAGGGGTCGCAGCAGGTTTCGCATCTCCCTGATCATATGGATGCGCTCGCTGGCCCCGTCCGCACCCCGGATGCCGGGCCGCGGCGCCTTGTCAGTTGCCCGACGGCGTTGGCGCGACCGGGTGCCCGTGCGCGTAGAGGCGGACAGGGAGGGCGCCCGCCGGGCGCTTTTCACGGTCCTTGTAGCGGGCGTAGATCGCGTTTGTCTCTTCCATGAGCGCGGTGAGCTCTGCCGCGGTTAGATACAGGACGCTGTTGGACATGAAAGCGGCACGCCGCCACTTCGCCGGGTAAGTGAGACGTCGCGACCACCATTCGCGCAATTGACCGTAGGCGCGGTCTGCGAAGGTGCGCTCTAGCGCCTCGCCGGCGGCAGCCACTTCGGGGTCGGCCAGGCCGGTTTCGAAGCTCTGGCGGGAAGGGTTGGCGATTCGCCACGGACGGCTGCGTCCGTGCCCTTCGCCGGTCTCCTCCAAGAAGCCATACTTGGCAAGGGTCTGGAGGTGCCACGACATGTTCCCCGGGCTCTCGTCCAGCAGTTCCGCCGCACGGGTGGCGGTGATCTCCCCGTCGCGGCGCATCACCTCGAGCAGGGCCACGCGTAACGGGTGGGCGAGTGCGCGCATCGCGCGCGCGTCGGTGATCACCTGGGGTGAATCGCCTGCCGGCTCGGCGACGGGCTTCCGACTGGGACGCTTAGGCGCGGTCATGCCGATCGACTCCGATTGCGGAGCATCATCGCTGCCCGCGGACCACGGCATGGCGCCTGCCGCCGCTAGGCGTAGCCAGCTTCAAACCTAGATCGACGAGCAGCCAGCCGG
>DASXDD010000116.1:0-20254 GCA_036490775.1 Solirubrobacteraceae bacterium
CCATGCCAACATCACCGCACACTCACGCTCCTCCGGTGGGCTGGACATCGAGGTCCGCTTCCACGCGCCACAAAACTCGGAAGTGGCCATCTCGCCGCTGTGAGCGCTTGGGCGCGTGAAGCGGCAGCGCCCCGTCAGCCGTGCATGCAAAGCGAGTGATCGGCACGAGACCTGGTCTGCAGGTGCCACGAGTATCCCGGGCGTCCTGCCGACTTCCCTGCCTTGCGCGGATAGGAGGGAACCCGGTTGGTGCCCGATGTGGTGACCGCCATCGAAACGCCGATCGACGGAGGTAGCGTTCTAGGCGTGACGGTAACGCGTCACACGCGGGAACCGATCGGGTCGCAGAGCGCCGCCGCGCGGTGGCCTTGGCACGCCATTACAGGGAGTTCGAGGGTCTGATGATCCGACAGATCGCCGACCGGCTGCGCCGCTCGCCGGCGACCGTCAAGGCGTACTTCTACGATCCGACCGGTGACGCGCGCGGCGCTCGCAAACAGCGAACTGGCATTGAGCGCTCGGCCCGCACTCGACTCGAGGGAGGTTTGCGGAGACTGCGCGACAACGTTCGTCGAGCCCCCAGCTACCCCCACCGCGTAAAGCCGACCGGTGACGGCGGCCGACGCGATCACTGCGGCAGCGAGAACCGCAGCGGCTGAACTCCTGAAGAAGAGCTTTTCCCTCGGCGGAGACTCAAGGTAGTTTGGTTCAACGATCGGTGTTGACGTGGCTCACTCGGTTGCTTTCGGAGGAGACGAGACTCTCACCGGCGCGTGTGCACTTACATACGGGTCCGCCAGAAAATGCGCCTCCGATCTCCGAGGGATCGTGTAGGGATAGCCCTACGCTGAGAATCGCCGAACGCTCTGTGATTAGGGCGATTCTGCGCCTGTCGTGTCCGCGAGCGGGATCTCGATCAGCAGGGCGGTGCCGCTGCTGGGGGGGCTGGAGACTGCGAGCCTGCCGCCCAGCGCCTCGACGCGGTCACTGAGTCCGACAAGGCCCGACCCCTGAGCGGGGTCGGCCCCGCCGATCCCGTCGTCGCGAACCTCTATACGCAGCACGCCGCCCTGAGCTTGAACCACGACGTTCGCGCGGTCGGCGCTGGCGTGTTTGACAACGTTCGTAAGCGCCTCGCTGATGACGAAATAGGCGGTCGCCTCGACATCAGTCGGCAGGCGCCCGACGCCTATTCCCAGGCTGACCGGCAGCGAGACCCGGGACAAGAGCGCGTCGATCCCGGCCCGCAGGCCGCCTCGGGTCAGCGCCGCGGGGACAATGCCGTGCGCCAGCTCGCGCAGTTCGGCATTGGCCTGCTCGGCCTGTTGCAGCGCCTCGGCCACCAGCACGTCGGCGTCCGCCTCGCCCTTCTTCAGCGCCCGCAGCGCAAGCTTGAGCACGATCACGGCGTGGACAAGACGCTGCTGCGCCCCGTCGTGCAGATCGCGCTCAATCCGCCGCCGCGTCTCATCGGCAGCGGCAACGATTCGCGCGCGCGAGACGGCTACAGCCGCGCGGCTCTCGGCGTTCGAGATCGCCGTCGCGACCAGATCGGTGAACGAGCCGAGGCGCGCCTCGGCGTCCGCGGGTAGCGGTTGGTCGCGAGTCGAGCCGGCGGCAATCACGCCCCAGCGGCGGCCCTCGACGATGATCGGAGTTGCGACCGCTGAGCGTATCCCCGCCTCGCGGACGCCGGCGCCGAGCGGCCCGGACGAGCTATCGGCATAGTGGTCGACTCGGACCGGACGGCCTGTCTCGTACACGATCGTGCCGAGGTTCTTCCCGCCGAGCACATGTCGACTACCGACCGGAAAGACGCCGCCTGCCGTCCCCCAAGCCGCGACGAAGGTCAGTGCACCGCCGGCCTCGTAGCGGCCCATGCTCGCCAGCTCGACCGGAAGCAGCCGTCCGACCTCGTCGGTGACCGCAGCGAACACCTCCTCAGGCGCCACGCCGCGCGCCACGAGCGTCGCCATCCGCCGCAGCGCCGCCTGCTGCTCGGCGAGCTGGGCGAGTCCGGCACGGCTCTCGGCGTTCGCGATCGCAGTGGCCACCAGCTCGGTGAAAGAGGCGAGGCGCGACTCGCTGTCTGCCGGCAGCGACTGCTCCTGGGTCGAGTCGGCGGTCATCACGCCCCAGAGGCGCCCCTCGACGATGATCGGCGTCGCGACGGCTGAGCGGACGCCCGTCTCGGCGGAGGCGGCGCCAATTGCGCCGGAGGCGTCGGCATAGTCGTCCATCCTGGCGGGACGGCCGGTCTCGAACACGATCGTGCACAGGTTCCTCCCGCCAAGGGGCCATCGGCTACCGATGGGAAACTGCTCGGCGGCCTTGCCCCACGGTGCGACGACGGTGATCGTACCGTCGGTCTCGTAGCGACCTATGTCCGCGAAGTCGACAGGAAGCAGCCCCGCGACCTCCTGGCTCACCGCCGCGAACACCTCCTCGGGCGGGGCCCCACGCGCGACCAGAGTCGCGACTCTGCGCAACGCCGCCTGCTCGTTGGCCAACGCAACCGTCTCGTCACGGCTCGTTTGTAATGCGCTGTTCATCGCCTCGCGCTCGCGCGCCGCGCGCAGCAGCGACTGCACCGAGGGCACCACCCGTTCGCGTAGCCGAGCCTCCGTCTTTCGCGGCAGTTCGGCGGGAACCAGCAACGTGCCGAGGACATCGCCGCCGTTGCCCAAAGGGAACGCCGCGAAGCCTGGCTCCCCGGCGACCGCATCGAGCTCGATAGCTGCCGCCGGCAGCGCAAGCGCTCGCGCCAACCGCGACGCGGCGTGCGGGAGCGCCGAGCGCAAGTCATCCGTGCGCAGTAACAGGCGAGCCATCTCCGCGGCCAGGTCAGCCTCCCGGCGCCGCTCATCGACCTCAATCGCCCGCGACCGAGCCAGCGCCGCAACACAGCTGAGCAGCAACGCGACGACGAGCAGGATCACGAGTGCCGCCTGACCCTGGGAACCGTCGAAAACGATGCTCCCGACGGGGGCGACGTGGAAAAAGTCAAATGCCGCGGTGCTGAGCACCGCGGTCACCGCACCGAGCGCCAGCCCCCAAACGCTCGATACCACCAGGACACCCGGGAGATACACCAGGCCTAGCGAGATGTCCGGCGCGACCTGTCGCAGCGGATACACGACCAGCGTCTCCAGCGCAATCAACGCTGCAACGACCACTGTCCCCACCAGAAGGCGAGGGGGCGTTGGGCGCATCATGAGCGAGGGGACGCGTGCGCGCATCCAGCGGCCAGCCTAACCCGATCTCCGAAGTCTGTCGTGGGGCGCACTCCGGCATGGCCCGTCGGTGACCGGGATCGCGACAGCGCTCGAGCGTGATCGCATCGTTGAAGTGACGCGGCGATGCCGGCGTCGCGCGCTCGATCCAACCCCAGGGTCGCCGCCACGTCCTCGAAGCGCAGCATCGTAGAGGTGTCCCCCCGTTCCTCGAGAGGCGCGAGGCAAGCCTCGCGAGCGACTCTGTGGCGCGTAGGGGAATCCCTACCGAGGCCCACGGTGGCAAGACAGGACACCGACTGGCAGGGGTGCAGCTGACTCAGACTTCCGGTGCGGTCGCCGACGAGAACTGCGCCGGCCCCACGAGTCCAGGGGAGCTCTTGCCCTCCTTGGCCCGATGACCGCCACCAGCGGCTCGCGCAGCCGTCACCTGGCGTTCGCGCACTTGGCTGACGACCAGCACGCCCGCCGGGATGAGCGCTATCAGCGTCGCGCCGAGCGCCCACAGGAACGTGTTGCCAAAGGCGCTTGCCAGGGGCCCGGCGACCTGAGCGCGGACGGTCGGCGAAAGCGTTTGGATGAGCCCACCGCTGCCAGCCGCGCCCGACCCGAGGCTGGAGCGGGCGTGATCTGAGAGCACGACGGCGAGCAGCGCGGTGCCGATCGATCCTCCGAGGCGCTGGAGCGTATTGAGCACGCTGGTAGCTCCGGGTACCTGGTCGCTGCGCACCACTGCATACGCCGAGGCCATCGTCGGCATCATCGAGCAGCCCAGGCCGACGCCGCGGACGACCAGCACGAGCGCCAGCCACGTGTATGAGCTCGCCGGGCCGACGGCCACCAGCGGGACCGTCGCAAGCGTCATCAAGGCGATCCCGAACAGGGCCACGCGCCCGCCGCCGATGCGGTCGGTCAGGCGGCCGGAGATTGGCATCACCAGCGCGGCTCCGATTCCCTGCGGCGCCATCAGCAGGCCGGCGCTGAGCGCGCTCGCTCCCCGGTCGACCTGGTAGTAGAGCGGCAGCAGAAGCATCGCGCCGAACAGCGCCGCGCCAAGCAAGAAGACCGAGGCGGCGGCAGCGCTGAAGCCGGCCGAACGGAACAGATGCATGTCAATCAGCGGACGCGGCACGCGCAGCGCGTGCCGCACAAACGCCACGATCAGCACCAGCCCGGCGGCGATCGGCCCCCACACGATCGGGGAGCTCAGGCCGCCGCTGGTCTCGGTCTCAGCCAGACCGAACACCACTGCTGCGAGCCCGGGCGAAAGCAGCGCGACGCCTAGCAAGTCGAGCTTTCCGGCGTCTGCGCGGCCCTGGTCGGAATTGAGCAGCCGCGCGGCGAGAATCAATGCCAGCACGGCGATCGGGACGTTGACATAGAAGATCCACTGCCACGGCGCGTTGGACACGATCAGGCCGCCGAGCACCGGACCGAGCACCGGTCCGAGGAGCATCGGCACCCCGATCACCGACATCACACGGCCCATGTGTCGAGGCCCCGCGGTCTGCGCCAGCACGCTCATCCCAACCGGCAAGATCAAGCCGCCCCCAAACCCCTGCAGAACTCGGAAGAAGATCAGGGAACCGGCCGACCAGGCGGTGCCGCACAGCGCCGAACCCGCAGCGAACACTGCGACGGACACCATCCACACGCGCTTTGAGCCAAAGCGCTCGGACAACCAGCCGGCGAGCGGGATCACCATCGCCAACGACAGTAAGTAGCCGGTTGACACCCACTGAATCGTGCTTAGCGGCGCGTGCAGGTCGCGCGAGAGCTTGTCGAGCGCGACGTTGACGATTGTCGTGTCGAGGATCGACATGATCACGCCCAGCACAACCACGACGGCGACGATCTTGACCCCACGATCGAGCCCCTCGTCGCGATTGTCGTTGCCCTGCTTCTTGGACCTGTGTGACGCGATCAGCTGCATGATCAAGGACACGGTCGCACCAGTTCTGCTGTGCGTACATGCGGGGCGGCCGGAGAAGCCGCGGCGATTCCCGGATGGCGCCGGTAGGGGATTCCCTACCGGCCAGACTCAGCCCCGCTGGTAGGGATGGGCCGGCTCACCGCCGGCGATCCGCTCCAAGCAGTCACTCGCCTCTCGTCCCATCTACGTTGCCGTGCAGGGCCATGAGTGTTGCGCAATCGTCCGCCAGGAGCGCATCGGGCGGTTCGTTCTCCATTGTTCCCGGTCCGCCTGGCGTCATACGCAGATTCGGCGGTCAGCTCGGCGCGACCCAGCCGCACCTCGATGTCGGGTGGCAGGGGCTGCTCCGGTCGAGCCGGCGACCACGATGCCCCGTAGGGGTCTGCGGTACGTCAGGCGGCGACGACGGCGAACGTGCGATCGGGCTCGTAGCGCCCCATGAGGGTTATTTGACCCCAAGCACCGACCGATCTCACGAAGTTATTAGCGTCCCCCGACGTACGCCTTACGGAGAGAGACCATCGTTGTGGTCATACAAACAGCAAGTCCGCGCACAGCAGATAACTCACTTTCATGATTGACATCCGCAATAGCAAGCTCGTCACCGTAATCGTCGCCGTGCTCGTCTCGATGTCGGCAGTCGGAATGTCGCTAACTGCAGCCAGGACGGCGCCCGAGCACCCTCCTGTCGTGGCCGCGGCGGTCCTTCCGCTGGCCGTGCGCTTGCAGGAGGAGCGACGCTACGGCGGCGTCCGCTCGATCCGGTTGCGCCTTCTGCCTCGACTTCGTGAGAGCAAGGTGTGGCGCCGACGACCGAGACTGAACCTTCGCCTGCGGCTACGCGTTCACCAGTGGGACGCGAGAGGGCCGCCGCGATGAGGCCGCTGGATGCGATTGATAACCGGGGCGGCTACCAGGCCGCCCCGGGCCGGCGTTGAGCGATGCGTTTAGGCCATGTGGCACACCTACGCCGAAAGCTTCGGTCACCCGACGAACATTCGCTCATCCACACCTACCCCGCGTGGCGTCTGACGATCCGCTGCATGCTCCGTGCCCCAGGCCTGCCGCAGAAGTGCATCGTGCGTGGTGAGCCGTCCGCGATTCGCCAGCACGGCTTCAGCAGTCTGCATTCGATCGGTGTGAGGCGGACCTCGTTTCCCGGGCTGCGGACGACGCGCGCCGCGAGGTCGATATGCACCCCTCTGCACTCCAGAATCGGTCGGGCGCTACCGAGCTTGGCTCGTCTCAGAATCGCGTGTAGGCGCGCGATCAGCTCGCACGGCGCGAACGGCTTCAGCCCCTAGTTCGTCATCGACGGCGGACAGCCGGATGAGCGCCGGCGAGCCCCACGCCGTGAGTTGGCGACACAACGCCGTCGCCATCGGCAGCGACTGGTCCTTCACCATCTGGCGACGATCCCGATCGTCAGGCGCGGAGCAGTGACTCGCTCACGCCGCAACGATTGACGTGGTCCATCGATCCTCGCGTAGGTTCGCGCCCTGTGGGGTCAGCCGTCGTCGCAGCAAAAAGCGATTCGCCGGACCATCTTCTGGTGTCAAATCTGTGCGCGCCGTCGCGCAGTCGACGTTCTCATCAGCCCCTGCATGCGCATATACGCCCTCACCGGACAAGGCGCATAGGGATTTCCTTACCCGGCCCTCCGGAACTCGGTGGCCGCGCTTCGGGTCGGTCCCCATGTACGCATACCGGCGTCCACGAGAACCTGATCAAGGCCCATGCGCACCGCCGAGAACCCTCAGCCCAGCGACGCCATGCTGCGCCCGAGATCACAGAGCACGAATGACTTGCGAACGATGACCGAGTCGGCTCTACGCGCGGGTCCGGCCTCGCGAGGAATTGCCTGGACGCGCAATCTTGAGGCGCCGCTTCGGGGTTTCCTTCGTACGGAAACGGGTGGCGCGGCCGTGCTGCTGGCGGCGGCGCTTGCGGCGCTCGCCTGGGTCAACATCGACGCCGCGTCGTATCAGCGGGTGTGGGGCACGGTGCTCAGCATTCGCGTCGGCCACACGGGCGTGTCGCAGGATCTCAAGCACTGGGTCAACGACGGCCTGATGGTGTTCTTCTTTCTCGTCATCGGGCTGGAGGCGCGCAGGGAATTCGACCTCGGGGAACTGCGTGACCACCGACGACTGGCGCTGCCGGTGGCGGCTGCGCTGGGTGGGATGCTGGTTCCGATCGCGATCTATCTAGCGATCAACGGTGGCCGCCCTTCAGCGGCCGGCTGGGGGGTCGCGATGTCGACCGACACGGCGTTCGCGCTCGGGATGCTGGCACTGGTCGGTCGTCGGTTTCCGGCCAGTCTGCGCGCGTTCATCCTGACGGTGGCGGTCGCCGACGATCTGGTCGCGTTCGTGGTAATCGCAACCGCGTACACCAAGACGTTCAGGGTCGAGGCGTTGATCGTCGGCATTGGCGTACTTGGGCTCGTCGCGCTCGCGCGCTCGCGCCGGGTTCGCAACGGCATCGTCTACGCCGTGCTGGGCGTCGCCGCGTGGGTCGCGCTGTTCAGATCGGGCGTGGACCCGGTCATCGTCGGGGTGGCGTTGGGGCTCTTGTCAATCGCCTACCCCGCGACACGCCCAGACCTCGAGCGCGCGACGGACCTGTTCCGACTATTCCGAGAGCAGCCGACATCCGAACTCGCCTACTCGGCACGCGAGAGCGTGCGCACCGCGTTGTCTCCGAACGACCGGTTGCAGCAGCTCTATCACCCGCTCTCCGGCTACGTGATCGTGCCTCTGTTCGCGCTCGCCAACGCGGGGATCGCGATCAACGGCCATTTCTTGGCGCTGGCGTACGCGTCACCGGTCACGCTCGGAATCCTCATCGGGTACGTGGCGGGCAAGCCAATCGGGATCGTGGGCTTCACGTGGGTGGTCGCCCGGCTGAGCCGAGATCGCTTGCGGCCGCCCGTCGGCTGGGCCTCGGTGATCGGCGGGGGCGCGATCGCCGGCGTCGGCTTCACGGTGTCGTTGCTGATTGCGACGCTCGCGTTTAGCGGAGTGCAGCTGCAAGAGGCCAAACTCGGCGTACTGAGCGCCGCGCTCTGCGCCTCGACGCTGACCTGGATCGTGCTCCGCGTCACGAGGATGCTCCCGCGCCAGGCCAAGCTCCGCGCCCTGGTCGGCACGGCGAGGACGATCGTCGACCTGGCCGTTGCCGTCGACGTCGAGCGCGACCATGTGCGGGGTCCCGCCGACGCTCCCATCACGCTCGTTGAGTACGGCGACTTCGAATGTCCCTACTGCGGTCAAGCGGAGCCCGTCATCCGCGAACTGCTGGCGGACTTCGGCGAGCTCCGCTACGTGTGGCGGCATCTGCCACTCAACGACGTCCACCCACACGCCCAAGTCGCGGCGGAGGCCGCCGAAGCCGCAGGGGCGCAGGGGAAATTCTGGGAGATGTACGACCTCCTGTTCGCCCATCAGAGCGAGCTGCTGATGAAGGACCTGGTGGGCTACGCCGACCAGGCCGCACTGGACAGCGAACGCTTTCGCGAGGACCTGCTGAAGCGGACGTTCGCGTCGCGCGTCGCGCAGGACGTCGAGTCCGCCGACCTCAGCGGGGTATCGGGAACACCGAGCTTTTTCATCAACGGCCGACGGCACTACGGCGCCTACGACATCCACACCCTGGCGGCCGCCGTGCGAGCTGCTCGTGTTCGGGCGGCCGTGGCCAGGCCATCACTCTCAACCGTGTCCGGCGCGCGAGCACCGGCACCGGCGGCCGGATAGCACGCAACATCAAACACTCCAGTGAAAAGGAAGAGCCATGACGACCTCAGCAACCTCAGTCGCGCCCAGCGGCACCTTCACGCTCGGTGGCGACCTGACCGTACACCGACTCGGTTACGGGACGATGCAGCTGACAGGCCCCGGTGTGTGGGGTGAGCCGCGTGACCGAAGCGCGGCAATCGCGGTGCTGCGCCGCGCGGTCGAGCTCGGTGTGGACCTGTTCGACACCGCAGATTCGTATGGGCCGTTCGTCGCCGAGGATCTGCTGCGCGAGGCGCTTCACCCGTACCAGGGCATCACGATCGCGACGAAGGGCGGCTTCACGCGCACCGGCCCAGGCGAGTGGCATCCCGTCGGCCGCCCCGAGTACCTGCGCCAGTGCGTGGAGATGAGCCTGCGCCGCCTCAACGTGGAGACGATCGACCTCTACCAGCTGCATCGCATCGACCCGCAGGTCCCGCTCGCAGACCAGCTCGGCGCGCTCGCGGACATGCAGGCCGCGGGCAAGATCCGCCACGTCGGACTATCGCAGGTGAACGTGGACCAGATCCGGGCCGCCCGGGAGATCGCTCCGATCGTGTCGGTGCAGAACCTCTACAACCTGGTCAACCGGTCCGCGGAGCCCGAGCTCGATTACTGCGAGCACGAGGGGATCGCGTTCATCCCCTGGTTCCCGCTCGCCAACCGCGAGCTCGCCAAGCCGGACGGCCCCCTCGGCTCGCTGGCGGCGGAGACCGGCGCGACGCCGACGCAGCTCGCGCTGGCATGGCTAATCCGCCGTTCGCCGGTGATGCTCCCGATCCCTGGCACGAGCTCGCTTACGCACCTGGAAGAGAACGTCGCCGCCGCCGCGCTCGACTTGTCCGATCAGCAGGCAAGCCGGTTGCAGGAGGTGGGTTGAGGCAGCCCCGAGTCGGGCAGCGAACGGGCGGCCGGTTGGCCGGCTGATCCCGTACCGGCGCTCTAGGAGCCTGTCGTCCGCTGGGTCGCGATAGCGCACAGGTGATGCACAGCTCATGTCCAGCCGTCCGCCAGCAGCGCGGACGAAAGTGCTGGATGAGATCTGAGAGCAACAGTCCGCTCGCGGAGCGCGTCGCGCCTCAGATTGTCTAGCGAACAGATTGGAGCACAGGAGAAATGAAGAGTTACATCGACACGAGCCCGGACCAGTCGAGTGCGATATCTCAGCACGAGCCCGGTCGTGGCTGGTTACGGCGGCGACCATTGAGGCAGCGCGTCCTCGGGGTCGCGGTTGCGCTGGTGGTTCCCGCACTGGGGGTTGGGCTTGCCGCTTGTGGCGGTACATCGAGCTCGGCGACCGCCGCGACCCCGTCAACCACCGCGGCGCAGACCGGCAGCGCAACTGGCTTCGCCGGTCATGCCGGGCCAGGCGGCGGGTCTAACGCCCGCTCGACCAACGCCGCGGGCGGATCGGTCGGCACGGTTACGGGCGTGTCCGCATCGAGCTTCACCGTGTCGACCCCAGCAGGTGAGAAGGTCGCCGTCAAGGAGACCTCATCGACCGTCTATGACAAGGGCACGACCAAATCCACGTCGAGCGCTGTGACCAAGGGCAAGACCGTGCTTGTGCTCGGTAAGGTCAACAGTACGACGATCACCGCGTCCCAGGTGATCGTGCAACCCACAATCAATCTGTCGAAGGCGTCGGCGAAGGTGATCACGTTCAAGCGTGGTACGCAGAGCGCGTCGAAGGCCGTCGGTCAGATCCCAGCCGGTTACAAGGAAGGGTCGGGCACGATCGTCAGTGGGACCGCGGCGACCAAGGCCACCAAAGCCGCGCTGACCTCGTACGCCGGCGGTACCGTCGATCGGGTCGTGCGCCTGAGCAACGGCGAGTACGAAGTCCACTACATCGGCGTCAACTGGCCACATCACATCTTCGTCAGCAGCACCTTCCAGGTGGTTGGCGCGAACTGAGGGGCGCCGAGATGGCGTGCTGGTCCGGGGGCTGGCCGGGAGCTTTTCGCGGCCAGCCCTTTTAGGTGCGCTGAACCGTTTTCTTCCGAACGTTCGAGCGCACACATCAACCGAGCGGCAGCGTGAGCTCAAAGCGTGAGCCCTCGCCGGCCCGCGAGGTGACCGTCGCGCCGCCGCCGTGGGCTTCGGCGATCGTCTTGACGATGGCCAACCCGAGCCCGCTTCCCTCGGTGCGGGGAGCCGCGTCGCCGCTCCCGGTTGGCGTGCCGCGATAGAAGCGCTCAAAGACGTGCGGGGCCTGCTCGGGATCGATGCCAGGGCCGGCGTCGATCACCGCCAGGACGGCCACTCCATCCCGAACGCCGACCTCGATCCTGACCGGCGCCCGCGCTGGGGTGTGCACCTGCGCGTTCTCGAGCAGGTTGGCGACGATCTGCCGAATGCGAGGCTCGTCGCCGATCACCACTACCGGGCCGTCCGCATCGACGGTGATTGGCCGCCCCGGGTCTCGCGCTCGGGCGTCGTCGGCCGCTTCGTGAGCGATCACCGTCAGATCTGTACGGGCTCGCGCGAGCGGCCGCTCCTCATCGAGGCGAGCGAGCAGCAGCAGATCGTCGATCAGCTGCCCCATCCGCGCCGCCTCTGATTCGATCCGTGAGATCGACTTCTCCAGATCCTCCGGGTTGTGTCTGGCCCCGCGGCGCAACAGCGCGGCGTAGCCACGGATCGACGTCAGCGGCGTGCGCAGCTCATGCGACGCGCCCGAGACAAACCGTCGCAGCCGCGCCTCTGATCGATCCCGACCGGCAAATGCGTCCTCGAGGCGCTCGAGCATCCCGTTGAGCGCTAGACCGAGCCTTCCGATCTCGCTGCGCTCGTCCGCAGGCGAGAGCCGCACGTCCAGATCACCCTGCGCGATTGAACCGGCAACCTCGGACATCCGCTCGAGCGGTCGCAGGCCTCTGCGCAGCAGCCAGAAAGCTGCGGCTGCCAGCAAGGCCAGCAGTCCAACCGCGATCAACAACTCCACGCGCAGAAGACGATGAAGCGTCGCGTTGGCGTCATCGAGCGAGACCGCCACGATCACGACACCGGCGGACGCCGGCAGCGAACTGACCAGCACCCGGTACCGGCCGGCCCCGCTCACCGCCGGTACGTCGAACTGCAGTGCCTGCTCGCGTGACGGCAAGCCGCTCCGGGGCGCCGGCGGTGGATGGAGCACAGCGGGCAGGCGCGGCTCTGGACTGGATCCGCTGAGTGAGCTCGCAACGTGCGAAGCGACGACTCGCCCGCCAGCGTCGCGAACCTCGACGAACGCGACCGGCGGGGCGACCTGGTCCAGTTTCGTCGTGTCGATCGTGCTGGTGCTCGACTGGCGCAGACCACGACCGACGGCTGCCCGAGCCGCCATCAGCTGCTGGTCGACGCGGTCCAGGAGGAAGGAGTGCAGCGCCAGATACGTCCCGCCGCCGGCGGCGAGCAGGCCGACGGCGGTCATCACAAGCACGCCGCACAGCAACCGGGCTCGGAGCGACATCAGTCGCGCGTCGAGCGGAGCGTGTACCCGAACCCTCGCACCGTCTGGATGAGCGGCGGCTCCTCGACATCTACCTTCTTGCGCAGGTGGCTGATGAACGTCTCAACCACGTTGCCGTCGCCACCGAAGTCGTACTGCCACACGTGATCGAGGATCTGCGCCTTGGACACCACCCGCCCAGCGTTCAGCATCAGGAACCGCAAGAGGCGCAACTCAGTCGGGGTCAGCGAGATCTGCCGTGGGCCGCGCGCGACCTGCATCCGGTCCTCGTCGAGCACCAGGTCGGCGTACTGAAGCACTCCCGACGGCGCCTGCCGCGCTGCGAGGTTGTTGCGACGGACCATCGCCCGAACCCGAGCGATCAGCTCGTCGAGACTGAACGGCTTTGTCACGTAGTCATCACCACCGACCGTCAGCCCGGCGATCTTGTCGTCGGTCGCATCCCTGGCGGTGAGGAACATCACCGGCGTCCAGATGTTCTCTGCTCGCATCCGCCGCACGACCTCCAGACCGTCGATGTCTGGCATCGTCACATCGAGAATCATCAGTTCCGGCTTGAACTCGCGAACGGCTCGCAGGGCACCTCGACCGTCATGCGCGCTGCTCACATCGAAACCCTCGTAACGCAGCCCGAGCGACACCAGCTCGGTGATGTTCAGCTCGTCGTCGACCACCAGCACCCGAGTGCGATCCTCGGCCGTCGGGTTCATTCGGAGATCCACCTGAAACGCTCGATGTGGGTGGCGTAGGTCCGTGCGGCGTGCTCTTCGCGGTCAAGCGCAACGACGTATCCGGTATAGGCAAGCCGAGCCTCCGCTCGGGTGGAGCCGACCCATCGCTGGTAGGCCAGCCGGACCGCATGACACTCTTCGCGCCACGAGAGGTAGCACTCGAGCAGCTCATCGATCGCCCACCGGCGAAGTGTTGTATCGCTGCCAAATACGGTTTCCATCTATGCCGCCCCGTTTCTGTCGATGCCGGGTCCTGGGTCTTGGATGAGATTCCCATCGGCTCTGCCGCGCGTACATACCGTTGCGCCCGAGAAGTCGGCCCTGAGGTCCCGAGGGGCGGGGTAGGGAAAGCCCTACCGGCTGGAGCGGAGGCACGCGCTGGACCGAGCACGCGGCGAGGCGCATTTCCGGGTTTCCCTACCTTGCGGCACGAGCGAGACGGCGATCATTAGAGGGGTGATGGGATCGCGATCAGTGTTGGTGGTGGATGACGACCCGGAATTCCGGCAACTGGCCCGGCGGTTGCTGGCCGGCAGCGGTCTGACCGTCGTCGGAGAGGCCGACAGCGTCGCCGGGGGGCTGGCGGCCGCCCTCCAGCTGAAGCCCTCGGCGGTTCTGGTCGACGTCGAACTGCCGGACGGAGATGGGCTCGCGTTGGTGCGCGAGCTCGCGGTGCTCCCGTGGCGCCCGAGCATCGTTCTCACCTCGATCGACGGGGAGATCGCGACGACCGGCGAGGCCCGGCTCGCAGGTGCCCGCGCGTTCGTAGTCAAGGCCGACCTCCCCGACGCCCCCCTAGCGCAACTGCTCGGCGGCGAATAGCCGGGACGCCCAGCGCTCGCGGTACGGTTTCAGCATGTCAGCGCCAATGCGAGTGGTGATCGGTGAGGACGACGTCCTGCTTCGCGAGGGGATCGCGCGACTGCTCACCGAGGCCGGGTTCGACGTCGTCGCTCAAGCCGGCGACGCCCCGGACCTCTTGCGTAAGGGCCTTGCTCACCGTCCTTCGGTCGTGATCGCCGATGTCAACATGCCCCCGGGCCACGGAGACGACGGTCTGCGCGCGGCCATCGAGCTACGGCGGCAGCGACCCGAGACCGGAGTGCTGGTGCTTTCCCAGTACTACGAGGAGCGCTACGCGCTGGACCTGATCGGGGAGCGCGCAGACGGCGTCGGCTATCTGCTCAAAGAGCGCGTTGGTGATGTCGAGACCTTCATCGACGCGGTCGCGCGGGTCGGCGGAGGCGGCAGCGCGCTTGACCCGGAGGTCGTCGGGCGGATGCTCGGCCGCCGTCACCGCGACCGCCCACTTGACCGGCTCAGTCCGCGCGAGCGCGACGTGCTGGCCGCGATGGCGGAGGGCAAGTCCAACCGTGGGATCGCACAGGCGCTGTTGGTCAGCCAGGCGGCGGTCGAGAAGCACGTGACGAGCATCTTCCACAAGCTCGGGCTCGATCCCGCCCAGACCGAACACCGGCGGGTGCTCGCGGTGCTCACGTTCCTGCGTGACCCGCCAAGCGGTTAGCGCTCGTCCGATACCGGCAGCAGCACACACACGCGGGTGCCTCCACCCGCCGGGCTCTCAACGACGAGTCGTCCATTCAGCGCCGACACGCGATCCTCCAGCCCGCCCAGTCCGGTGCCGTGATCGCCTCGGGCGCCGCCGACACCGTCATCGCTGACCTCGACTCGCAGCTGTCCCGCCTGGACTCGGGCCGTGACCCGGGCGCCCGCTGCACGAGCGTGCTTGAGCACGTTCGTGAGCGCCTCGCTGACGACGAAATACGCAGTCGCCTCGACGCCGGCGGGTAAGCGCTCCACGGGCACATCGACGCTCACCGGCAGCGGCACCCGCGACACGAGCGCCTCGATTCCCGCTCGTAGTCCGCCCCGGGTCAGCGCCGCCGGCAGAATCCCGTGCGCCAGCTCGCGCAACTCGGCATGCGCCTGCTCGGCGTGCCG
Organism: Solirubrobacteraceae bacterium; assembly: GCA_036490775.1. Taxonomy (GTDB): domain Bacteria; phylum Actinomycetota; class Thermoleophilia; order Solirubrobacterales; family Solirubrobacteraceae; genus Palsa-465. The sequence goes on from DASXDD010000116.1 coordinate 15,090, forward strand.
GCGCGCCTCGGTGACCATTTCACTCGCGCCCGGATCGCCCTCGGAAAGCGCCCTGAGCGCGAGCTTCAGGACAATCACAGCGTGGACCAGACGCTGTTGGGCCCCGTCGTGCAGATCGCGTTCGATTTGCCGCCGGCTCTCATCAGCGGCTGAGACGATCCGTGCGCGCGACGCCGTCAGAGCGGCACGGCTCTCGGCGTTGGCGATCGCCGTCGCCACCAACTCCGTAAACGAGCCGAGCCGCACCTCGATGTCGCCTGGCAGCGATGGCTTCACGATCGAGCCGACGACCATCAAGCCCCAGAGACGGCTCTCGACCATGATCGGCGTGCCGACGGCCGAGCGGATGCCCGCCTTGCGGGCGATCGTGCCAAGCGGGCCGGAGGAGTCATCTGGATAGTTATCGATCCGCGCTGGACGGTCGGTCTCGAATACGATCGTGGCGAGGTTCTTTCCCGCAAGCCTCAGCCGCGTGCCGGCGGCAAAATGTTCGGTTGTGCTGCCCGCGACCGCGAGCACAGTGAACGTATCGTCGGGCTCGTAGCGCGACAGGTGCGCGAAATCGACCGGAAGCAGCCGCTCGACCTCGTCAGTGACCGCCGCGAATACGTGCTCCGGTGGCGCACCCCGTGCCACGAGGGTCGCGACGCGGCGCAGCGCCGCCTGCTCATCGGCCAGTCTGGCCAACGCGGCGCGGCTCTCGGCATTCGCGATCGCCGTCGCCAAAAGCTCGGTGAACTGACCCAACCGTTCCTCGGTGTCCGCTGGCATCCGTTCCTCCACGCCCGAACCAACGACGATCACGCCCCACAGGCGGCTCTCGACGGTGATCGGCGCCCCGACCGCCGAGCGAAAGCCACCGTCGCGGAAGGCGTCAGCGATCGAGCCGGAGGCATCAGCGTAATTGTCGATCCGGGCCGCACGCCCGGTCCGTGCCACCGCCGTGCTCATGTTCCTGCCCTCAAGGGTCAACGCGACGCCAACGGGGAACGCCGCGTCGGTGGTACTCGAGGCCGCGACGAACGTGACCGCAGCGTCGGACTCGTAGCGGCCCATGATCGCCAAGTCGACCGGAAGCACTCGAACGACCTCCTCGGTAACCGCACCGAACACCTGCTCGGATGCCGTCCCGCTCGCGACCAACGTCGCGACCCGGCGTAGCGCTGCCTGCTCCTCGGCCAGCCGCGCGAGACCGGCGCGGCTCTCAGCATTCGCGACAGCCGTCGCCACCAGCTCCGTGAATGATCCGAGCCGCGCCTCGGTGTCCGGCGCCAGCAGCTGCTCTGCGGTCGAACCGGCGATCACGGCCCCCCATAGGTGACCCTCGACGAGAATCGGTGTTCCGACCGCGGAGCGGACGCCCGAGTCGCGCGCGGCGACGCCGAGCGGCCCGGATGCATCGGCGAGAGAGTCGCTCCGGGCCGAACGACCCGTTTCGAACACGATCGTCACGAGGTTCTTCCCCCCGACTGGCGCCCGGCTTCCAGCGCGGAACTGCTTGCCCGCGCGGCCCCACGATGCGACGAGCGTGAACATTCCGTCGGGTTCGTAGCGTCCCAGGTACGTGTATTCCACCGCGAGCAGCAGCCCGATCTCTGCGGTCACAGCAGCACATAGCTCCTGTTGTGGTGTCCCGCGCGCTACGAGCGTGGCGACTCGGCGGAACGCTGCCTGCTCCTCGGCCAGCCCATGTAACCCCGCGCTCGTCACGTGCGCATCGATGAGGCAAGCGTACGCCTGCCTCATCGATGCGGCAACGGGACGCCGGTTCAGGCTTCGTAGATCGCCGCCAGATCCTGATCGGCGAACTCGCGGTTCGCCGTGGTGAAGCGCTCGCGGACCACGTCGAGCAACGGCATCGCGATTTGAGCGCTCTGCTCGACCTCGCGGACGAGCTCGAGGTCCTTGAGCGCGAGCCGGACTGGGAAGCCGGCCGGGTAGTCGTGGCGCTGCATCTCGCCGAGCTTCTGCATCGCGTACGGGGAGCCGAGCGGCCCACCGTCGAGCAGCGCGACGAAGTGCCGCTGATCGAGCCCCATCGCCTCGCAGAGCTGCATCGACTCGGCCAGCGCGGCGACCATCGTGATCATCCAATGGTTGGCGGCCATCTTCAGGCGCGAGCCCATGCCGGCGTCACCCACCCAGAGCACGCGCGACGCCAAGGCGTCGAAGATCGGCTCGACCGCGGTGCGCGCGGAGTCAGGCCCGGAGGCCAGAATTGTCAGCTGGCCGTGCTCTGCGGGTTGGGTGCTTCCCGAGACGGGTGCATCGACAATCTGGACTGCGTGCGCCTGGGCGACGCCCGTCAGCTGGTCTGCCTCGGCTGCGCCCACGCTGCTCATCTGCAGCCAGGTGGTGGTGTTGGGCCAGTCCTCGAGCAACGGCTCGACCACATCGAGCACGATCGCGGCGGTTGGGAGCATCGTGATCACGACGTCGGCGCCCCTCACCACCTCGCCCGGCCCGTCGGCTGCCTCCGCTCCGCGACCTGCGAGCGCGCGGACTTGCTCGGAGTCGAGGTCCCAGGCGATGACCTCGATCTCCTGCTCCAGCAGCCGATGGGCCATGGCGGAGCCCATCAGGCCGACGCCGAGCAAGCCGACGCGAGCCTTCTCCTGATGGCGGTTCGTCGGGGTGTTAGATGACCCTGCGGTATCGAGTGCTCCGTTGGTCATTGGGTGCCTCCTTCGATTTCGGCGATGTCGTGGTCGGTGAGTTCGAGGTTCGCTGCGGGGAGGATCGGGTCGACCTGGTCGGGACGGCGGAAGCCGACGATCGCGCCGTCGACGGCTGGGTTGTGCAGTGTCCAGGCGATGGCGACGGCTCCGGGGGTGGTGTCGTGGCGGTCGGCGACGGTGGTCAGGCGGGCGACGAGGTCGAGGTTGTGCGATAGCTGCGGCTCGTTGAATCGGGGGTCGTGTTTGCGCCAGTCGTTCTCCGGCAGCGCGGCGGCCCGCTCTCGCGTCATCGCTCCGCTGAGCATCCCCGATCCCATCGGTGAGTAGGCGATGACCCCGATCCCCTGCTGCTGGGTGAAGGGAAGGATCTCCTGCTCGACGTCGCGCTCGATCAGTGAGTACTGAGGTTGGAGCGTCTCGACTGGCGCGAGCTGCTGAATGCGCCGCAGTTGTTCGGCGTTGAAATTGGAGACGCCGATGTGGCGCACGAGGCCCTGGTCACGAAGGTCGGCGAGCGCGGCCCATCCGCCCTCGATGTCCTGGTCGGGGATCGGCCAATGGATTTGGTAGAGGTCGATCGCTTCAGCCCCGAGCCGCGCCAGGCTGTCGCCGACCTCTCGCAGGATCGAGTCGCGACTCAGGTCGTGCACGACTCGGCGGTCCGGACCTTCCAGCAGCGAGCACTTGGTAAACACGTACGGTCGGTCATGAAGCCCTTCCAGGGCGCGGCCGACGATCTGCTCGGAGTGACCGAAGCCGTACGCAGCGGCGGTGTCGATCCAATTGACGCCTTGCTCGAGCGCGCGGTGGATCGCGGCGATCGATTCCTCGTCGTCCTGCGGACCCCAGCCGTGCTCCCAGTCCCCGCCGCCGAGCGCCCAGGCGCCGAAGCCGACGCGGGTGATCTCTAGGCCGGTGTGGCCAAGCTTTGCCGTCTTGAGTGCCGTCTCTGTCTGGTGCATGGTGTCTCCTGTCAGGTGAGGTTCGTTGCGGTCAGGTTGTGGATCCGGCATGCGCTAGCGATCCGCCGGGGGCGCCGGCGCGAGCCCTGCCGTCATGCGTGCGTGCCACCCGGATCAGCACGGCCACCGACAACGCCGCCACCAGGGCGGCGAACGTCAGCCCGGCGGCGCGCAGGCCGACTGCCTGAGCGAGAAGGCCTTCGCCGATGACTGGCACCGAGATCGCGACGTACATCACGACAAAGAAGCTCGATGCGACCGCGCCACGCTGGGCGGCCGGTGCGCGTTCGTTGACCTGCGTCAGCCCGCCTCGGAAGCTCAGCCCTTGACCGAACCCGGCGATCACGCCTCCGAGCACGAGCAACGCCAGCGACGAGACGGCCAGGCCGAGGGCGAGCGATCCCATGCCCGCGATCAGCGCGCCGGCGCCGCTAGGAATCGCCGCGCGTTCGGGGACGAACTCGAGCGCCAGCTGCCCGGCAAGCGAGGCGGCGAACACCGCAAACACCACGAGACCCACGATCGCGCGACTGGTCACGCCGAGTTCCTGCCCGAGGAATGCCGGAGTCACGGCGGTCAACAGGCCAAGGACGGCGAACCCGGCGAAGCCGGCCAGGGCCGCTTCGATGAAGGCCGAGCGCATCTCCCGGGGGACCCTCAGCGCCTGGGGTCGCAGCTGCGCCCGGCTTGTGGTGGCCACGGGCTCAGGCATTGCCCAGATGCCGATCGCTGCCGGCACCAGTAGCGCCAGGTCGACCCAGAACGTCAGCCGCAGCGGAGAACCTGCCCACTGAGACAGCAGCCCGGTGAGCAGCGGTCCAGCTCCCAACGCGCCCATGTTGGCCATCGTCGCCACGAGCGTGGCGCGGCCCCGGCGCCCCGGCGGCGCGAGGTCTAGCAGCGTGGCGGTCGCGGTACCAGTGAAGATGCCCGCCGATAGCCCGGACAGGACGCGACCTGTCATCAGCAGCGGCAGTCCGGTGGCGGTTAGGAAGCACACGGCGCTGAGCGCGGAGAGCACGAGCCCGGGCAGTAACACCCGTCGGCGGCCGATCTGGTCAGACAGCCTCCCGAACAGAAGCAGCGACGCGATCACCCCCGCTGCATAGATCGCGAAGATCACGGTGATCATTAGCTCTGAGAACCCGAACTGCTGGCGGTAGAGCCCATAAAGCGGCGTCGGCAGCGTCGTCCCCAGCATCGTGACCGCCAGGGCGAACGCCGCCGCGGCAAAGCCAAACCTGCGCCCGAGATGCTCCGGAGGGCCGTCCATCGTGGTCTGTTGAGTTGTGCTCATACCAGGCCTCATCTTTTCTTTCGTCGACGCTCCGCGTTTGCCGGCTCGTCGGCGCGGCGACGGAATCGAAACTAGGTTCTCAGCGGCCCTCGCGTGCGTAAATACCGATCCGCCCGACATTCACGGCCACGTTCCAGAGGAAGCCCGTAGGGCAATCCCTACCCGCTCTCCCAGCGCCGGTGGGTCACCGAGGCAACACGGCGAGCGTCACACGTGACCAGCTCCGTC
>DASXDD010000117.1:0-26257 GCA_036490775.1 Solirubrobacteraceae bacterium
GCGATCAGCTCGGGCTTGACCGGCTCGCGGTAGATGTCCTGCATCTCGCGCGTGGAGATGTCCTTGGAGAAGGTCGAGATCCGCTCGAGCTGCGAGTCGGCGTCCTCGTAGCGGGTGTAGATGCCCTCGAGGTTCAGCACGGCTAGGCCGCCGAGCTTGCCGATGATTCCGGCCGTCTCCGGCGACACGACGCCGTCGAGCGCGGCCGCCAGCAGCGGCATCTCAAACCGGTAGGGACCGAGCGTCCAGGAGATGTCGACGTCGTCGGGATCGCGCGTTCGCCGCGAGGGAACGATCGCGATGTCGTCGAATCCGTACGCCCGCCGGGCCTTCTTGCCGCGTCCGATTTCTACTTCCATTACGGCATCGTATTGCCCGCTGCGGACGGCAGCGAGACGGGCTTGGGAGCTGTGTCTGAGAGAGCGATCAAGATCGTGGCGGCAGCCGAGATGACCGGGTTTTCGATGCTAGCAGTGGGTGTTCGGCGGCCCGCCGCCACGACTCCGCAATGACCGGGAAAACGCCGGTCGTAGCCCCCACGAGACTGGCTAGCCGATCTCGGCGGCGATCTCGAGGCGCTCGGCCTCGACGTCGGGCAGCAGTCGGTCGACCTTGAACGGGTCGAGCAGCCCGGCGCCGAAGTGCTGGATCGACTCCGCACCGCAGGCGACGCCGTAGCGCAGGCACTCGACCGGTGTGCGCCCGGCGTAGCGAGCGGCGACATAGCCGGCCAGGAACGCGTCACCCGAGCCGATGCTCGACCGCGCCTCCTGCTCCTCGACGCGCACGCGGTAGATCGCCGGCGCGCCGTCCTCGATCACCTGCGCGTAGCAGCCGTCGGGGACCGTCATCAGCACCTCGCGAGAGCCCAGGTGCGTCATCTCGGCGACCGCACTCGCGCGGTCGGCGACGTCGTTGAACTCGTGGCCGACCAGCTCCTCGCCCTCGAGCTCGTTCGGGCAGATCACGTCGGGCTCGGCACGCACCGCCAGCCGCAACGGCTCGCCGTCGGTGTCGACGATCGTGGTCACGCCGAGCCGCTTGACTTCGCGGATCAGCCCGGCGTACACGTCGGTCTCGACGCCGCGCGGGAGGCTGCCGGCGAACACGCACATGCTCGCCCCCTTGGCCAGGTACAGCAGCTTCTCGCGAAACAGCTCGATCTCCTGCGGCGAGACGGCGGGGCCGCGCTCGTTGACCTCGGTGTGCTGGTTGGTGGTCGGGTCGAGCACCGCGGTATTGGTCCGCGACTCCTCGCGGATTCGCGTGAAGCCGCTGAGGATCGCCTCGTCGCTGAGCGCCTGCACGATCCGGGTACCGGTGGCGCCACCCGCCAGGCCGGTGGCGATCACCGGCTGGCCCAGACGCTTGATCGCGCGAGCGACGTTGACGCCCTTGCCGCCGGGCATCGTCGTCTGGTCGACGGTGCGGTGACGCCGACCCGGTGTGAAGTTCGGCACCTCAAGCGTCTTGTCCAGAGCGGCGTTGAGCGTGACTGTGATGATCATGCGGGCTTCGTCCGGCTTCCCCTGATCCGACCGCGCCAAAACACGGCTACAACAGCTAGTAACACGATCAGTGACACAAGCGTAAACGGTCGCGTGATGAAGCCGATCCCGCCGCTCGAACTACTGGGTCCCGGCACCGCCCGCGCGGCGACCAGGGGCACCCGCGCCACGACCCGGCCGCGCGACACGACCGCGACGCTCCCGACCACCGAATGCAGCGCCAGCGGCCCAGTCAGCTGGTGGGGCACGTGCACGCGCAGTCGCAGCACCGCCGAGCGCGCGAACACGTGCGTGAACGTCTTCTCGGCGACCGCCGCAACGTGCAGCTGATCGCGGCCGTGGACTAGCGGCCGGGCAATCACGGCGCCCTTTCGCACCGGGGTCCGCAGGCCGTAGTTCGCGAACCCGTAGTTGAGCAACGCGAGCGTGCTCGCGTCGCGCTCGGCCTCACTCGGCGTGCCGATCACGGCGCTGATCAGCGTCATTCCGTTCTGGGTTGCCGAGCCGACGAGCACGTAGCCGGCGTCGAGCGTGTGCCCGGTCTTGACGCCGTTGATCCAGGGGACCTTGGCGACCAGGTCGTTGCGGTTGACGACGGTCCGCACGTGGTTGCCCGTGTGCAGCACCGCGGCCTTCAACGCGACGACACGCTTGAAGAACGGCGATGTGCCGAGCAGATAACGCGACAGCTTGACGAGGTCCGAGGCGCTCGAATAGTTGCCCGGGGTGTCGAGCCCGATCGGTGTGGAGTAGTGCGTGTGCCGGAGCCCAAGCTCTCGCGCCCTTGCGTTCATCATCCCCACGAACCGCGCGACAGAGCCGTGGCCGACGTTGACTGCGAGGTCTTCCGCCGCGTCGTCGGCGCTTGGCAGCATCAACGCGATCAGCAGGTCGTGGACGCTCATCCGCTCGCCCGGCGCCAGCCCGATCTGCGAGTCCTCGGCGGCCGAGACGTAGTCGTTCTGCTTGAACATCACGCCCAGCCGGTGGACGTGCTCGAGTGTAATCAGCGCGGTCATCAGCTTCGTCGCGCTCGCGATCGCCTGCCGGCTGTCGGCGATCCGGCCGTAGAGCTGCTCACCGCTAGCGGCGTCGATCAACGTCGCCGCGCGGGCATCGAGCTTCGGCTGCGGCTGGATCGCGGCTGCGGCGCGCTGCGCGGCGACTGTGAACGCGGCAAGCACGCACAGCACCGCCACCATGGCCCGACGCACTAGGTCCGCCTCACCGTCGCAACCTCAGGCGCTGCGCGGTCTGCAAGCTGTTCGGATTCAAGCTGCGGTTGAGCGCCTCGATCGTCTGGATCGAGACGCCGGTCTTCTGTGAGATGCCAGACAGCGTGTCTCCCGGGCGCACGACGTAGAACTTCGACTTCGAGGTCTTGCCGTGGCGGGTCGTCGTCGTGGTCGAGTGTCCCTGGGTCGAGACGTGCGATTGCGACGTCGAGCTGTTGTGCATCAACCCGTTGTGCACGATCAGATACGTCCCTGTGATCGCCGCGGCGAGAGCGATCGGCGCTAGGTAGCGCCAACGACTCCTACGCACCATCGCACCTCGATCGTACATCCGGATCGGCCCCTGCTCGAGTGCAGCTGGGCGGGCCCGCTGCTCACGTATCCAGCTTCCAGGCGAGCTCGCGCAGCCTCGCCGCCTCGCCTGCTGCCGCCGCGGCCGGATCGCCGCCGGCGTTTCGGTACGCGTCGACGATCCCACGCGAAGACGAGATCAGGCCGCCAGCGGGCCCGGGCGCGAACGCCGCTGCCAACTGCTCGACCTTGCCGCCCTGGGCGCCGACGCCGGGCAAAAGGAAGACGGCGGCGGGCATCCGCTCGCGCAGCGACTCGAGCAGGTCGGGAGCGGTCGCGCCGACCACCGCGCCGACGTCGCTGAGGCCGGCCGCGCCGATCCCCGGCTCGCCGAGCCGCGCGACGATCGCCGCCAGCCGGTCGCTGACCGTGCCGCCGCCGGCGAGCTTCAGGTCCTGGAGGTCCGCGGCGCCGGGGTTCGACGTGCGGACCAGTACGAACAGACCGCCCGCGCGCTCGCGCGCCGCCTCGATGAACGGCGCGAGCGAGTCAGACCCAAGCAGTGGACTGACGGTCACGGCGTCGGCGCCCAGGCCCTCGACGGGGCCGTACATCGTCGGCGTCGAGCCGAGGAAGGCCTGCGCGTACGCGCGCGCCGAGACGTCGATGTCGCCGCGCTTGGCGTCTGCGATCACCACGAGCCCGTGGTCGCGTGCACGGTCTGTGACCTCACGCAACGCCACCCAACCTGGGGCGCCGAGTCGCTCGAAGCACGCGACCTGCGGCTTGACCGCGACGCAGTGCTCCGCGGTCGCCTCGATCGCGAGCGAGCAATGTACGGCGACCGCGCGGGCCGCGCGCTCCGCCGGCGACCGTTCGCCGGGCACTTCATCGGCCAGCTCGACGGCGCGGGGCCACAAGCGCGCTGGATCTGGGTCCAGCCCCAGTACGACCTGGGAGCTACGCGCTGCTACCGCGCCGGCGAGCCGGTCGCCAAAGCTGCCCGCCGACGGCGCCGACGGCGCCCCACGCGCGGACGAGCCATCCGGATCAGCGATGACCCTCTCCGAAGGCGATGCCGTCCCTAACGGGGAAGCCGCACGCTCGAGTCGCCGTGTGACGACGGAGCCTGCGGCACGACCCACTAGTTGACAGCTTTCTTCAGTCCTGCACCAGCCGTGAACTTCGGGACGTTCGACGCGGCGATCTGGATCTTCTCGCCCGTCGCGGGGTTGCGACCCTCGCGAGCACTGCGCGCGGAGACGCTGAACTTGCCGAATCCGGAGAACGTCACGTCGCTTCCGCGCTTCAGCGCGTCCTCGATCGTGTCGAGCACTGCGTCTACGGCATCTCCTGCATCTTTTTTGCTCAACCCGGCGCGATCTGCGACCTGGTCGACAAACTCCGATTTCGTCACTTTCTCCCTCCTTCGAGGTGGTATGAACATTCGACGCTAACAGGATCAGCGGACACAACCGCCCGTGGACCCTGGAAGGGGCCAATTCTCTCCACTGGAGGTAGGGTGCTAGTCGCGCTGTCGTCGCCGATTCCCGCAATTTGCGATTTCCATCGTCCATGATTCGGCACCAAGGTCCGAGTCCAGGCCGAACCCAGCCCCCCGCCGACACGGCCCCGAACGCGCCGTTGACCGAGCAGATGCCACCCCAGCCGGAGCCCCGCACCCCCTCTACCCATGGTGGAACGGAATATTCCGTTCCACCAGATGCGACGGTCGAGCACGAGACGGTGCCGCTCGAGCCCGCGGGGAATCCCGAGCCCAGCGACGAACATAAGGGCGTGGATGTCGACGAACACAAGAGCGTGGACCTCGCACGACTGGCCTGGCTCACGACCGCAGGCGCCTGCCTGATCGCGATGGCGATCCTCCTGGTCGAGGGCTACTACGGCTACGCGGCTGTGACGCTCGCGGTCGCGGCCTCGGCGGCCTTGAACCTCACCTAGCCGGCGCCGCGCAGCCATCGCAGCAGCGCGCGCGCCGCCTCGCCACGGTGGCTGATCGCGTCCTTCTCGGCCTCGGTCAGCTCGGCCATCGTTCGCTCCCGGTGCTCCCCGTCGGGCAGGAACGCCGGGTCGTACCCGAACCCGCGAGAGCCGCGCGGCGTCCGTGCCAGCCGCCCGCTGCACTCGCCGAAGAAGATCCGCTCTTCGCCCGACTCCGGGTCGACGTAGGCAAGTGCGCATACGTAGCGCAGCCGGCTTCCGGCCGGCGCCTCGCGCAGCAGCTTGTCGAGGTTGTTCTGATCGGAGGCCTCAGGCCCCGCGTATCGCGCCGAGCGAACCCCGGGCGCACCGCCCAGCGCCTCGGACTCGATCCCGGAATCGTCGGCGATCGACCGGCGGCCAGTGGCCCGCGCCGCGGTCCGTGCCTTCGGCATCGCGTTGTCGGCGAACGTCTCGCCGTCCTCGGGCGGCAGCATCACATCGTCGGGCAGCGGCTGCACCGTGATTCCGGCCGGCGCGAGCAGCCGGTTGAATTCGGCGAGCTTGTGGGGGTTGCGGGTCGCGAGCACGAGCGAGGTGATCGCCTCGGAGACCGGCGCCATCGGCTCAGTGGCTCCCGGCGGGCGGCACTACCGTCCGGCGGCCGCGACAGCCTCGTCCTGCGCTGAACGCAGCTCCTCGATTCCGTGCGCTGCGAGCGCCAGCAGATCGTCGAGGTGCGCTCGCGACAGCGGCGTGCGCTCGGCGGTCGCCTGGACCTCGACGAGCCCGCCATCGCCGGTCATGACGACGTTTGCGTCGACCTCCGCGGTCGAGTCTTCGCTGTAGTCGAGGTCGAGCAACGGGACCCCGTCGACAATCCCGCACGAGACGGCCGCAACCGTCCCCGTCAGCGGCGCGCGGTCCAGCAGCCCGTCGGCGATCAACCGCTCGCACGCAAGCCGCAGCGCCACCATTCCGCCGGTGATCGACGCGCACCGCGTGCCGCCGTCGGCCTGGAGCACGTCGCAGTCGATGTAGATCGTGCGCTCGCCGAGCGCCGAGAAGTCGATCACGCCCCGCAGCGAGCGCCCGATCAGGCGCTGGATCTCAACCGTACGGCCGTCGGGGCGGCCGCGGCTGACGTCGCGCTGCTTGCGGTCCCCGGTCGAGGCCGGGAGCATCCCGTACTCGGCGGTGACCCAGCCGCGCCCGGCGCCGGCCAGCCACCGCGGCACGCTCTCCTGGACCGACGCGGTGCAGATCACGCGTGTCTCCCCCACCGAGATCAGCGCCGAGCCCGTTGCGGTCCGGACGAAGCCGGGCTCGATCGTCGTCGGCCGCAGATCGTCGGCGGCGCGGTCGTAGCTGCGGCTCATGCGGCCACCCGTGCGCTGAGGTCGACGTGGACGACCTCGCCGAGCGGCATCTGAAGAAAGCGGGTGCCGAGCTTGCGAAACGGCTCGACCTCGCCGGTGCACGCAAACCGGTAGCTGCCCTCGTCGGGCTGCGGGTTGAGCAGGTCACGCGAGGCGAGCGCGCGCTCGAGGCTACGGGCGACGCCGGAGCCGGAGGTCACGAGCGTGACGCCACGCCCGAGCATCCGCTGGAGCATCGACGCGACCAGTGGATAGTGCGTGCACCCGAGGATCACGGTGTCGACCTCGGCGGCACGCAGCGGCGCGCAGTACTCGCGCACCGTCTCGACGATGTGCTCGTCGAACGGGAAGCCACCCTCGATGATCATCGCCAGGTCGGGGCACGCGACGCTCTCGAGGTGGACGTGCGGGTCGGCGCCGAGCACCGCCCGCTCGTAGGCGCCGCTGGCGACGGTCGCGGGCGTCGCGAGCAGCCCGATCCGGCCGTTGCGGCTGCCGGCGACCGCGAGCTGGGTCGCGGGCGCGACCGCGCCGATCACGTCGATCTGCAGGCCCGACGCCTCCAGGCGGCCCTCGATCGCGGGCAGCGCGACCGAACTGGCCGAGTTGCAGGCGACGACGATCAGCTTCGCGCCGGACTCGAGCAGGTACTCGGTGTCCTCGAGCGCAAACCGTCGTAGCTCGTCGGCGCTGCGATCGCCATACGGCAGGCGCGCCGTGTCACCGAGGTACACGTAGTCCTCGGTCGGCAGCGAGACCAGCAGTTCGTGCAGGACCGTGAGGCCACCGACGCCTGAATCGAAGACGCCGACGGGCTGCTCTGGCGAGGCGGACATCGACCGCATGGTGCCAGACGGCCCTGTCGCCGCTGCCTCCACCCCCGGTAGCGTCCCGCTCGGTGCACGCGCTGATCGTCACGAACATGTACCCGACGCCCGAACGCCCGGCGCTTGGCAGCTTCGTGCGCGACCAGGTCGACGCGCTGTCGCGGATCCCCGATCTCGACGTCGAGCTGTTCTCGTTCGGGCCTGGCGGCGCCGGCGCGTACGTCAACGCGGCGCGGGCGCTGCGGCGGCGCCGCGGTCGCGATCGCTTCGACGTCGTGCATGCCCACTTCGGGCTCTCGGCGTGGCCGGCGCTTGCGGCCAACGGATGGATGCACGCGGTGACGCTGCACGGCACCGACCTCTCGCATCCACGCTCGCGTGCGATCACGCTGGCGGCGCTGCCGCTGCTCGATCTCGTCGCGACCGTATCGGAGCCGCTTGGGCGCACGATCCCGGGATGGGCGGTACGGCGCTCGACCACCGCGGTGCTGCCCTGCGGCGTCGACGTGAGTCGTTTTCGGCCGATCCCGCGCGCCGAGGCGCGGACGCAGCTCGGGTTGGATCCGGCGCAGCCGTATCTGCTGTTCCCGGCCGACCCAGCGCGCCCGGAGAAGCGCCACGACCGCGCACTCGAGGTCGCGGGCGATGCTTCGCTGCTCACTTTGGGAAGCGTCGAACCGGCGCAGGTGCCGCTGTGGGTCAACGCCGCCAACGCGGTGCTGGTGCCCTCAGAGCGCGAGGGGTTCGGTCTGGCCGCGCTCGAAGCGCTCGCATGCGACGTGCCGGTGCTCGCGACCCCGGTCGGCATCCACCCCGAGGCGCTCGCCGGCGTCGCGGGGACGTACTGCGGCCCGTTCGACGCCGCCGCGTGGCGCGCCGCGCTCGCGCCGCACCTGGCCGATCCGGATCCCCGGATCGAAGGGCGCGCGCGGGCCGAGCGCTACTCGACCGACGTGATGGCCGCGCGGGTCTTGGAGGCGTGGCAGCGGCTCGTGGGGTAGGTCCCGCGGCCGCCCGGGTCGAGGCGGGATGCGAAAGACGTCTATATCCGGCGTTTTACATCCCACCTCGGTGAAACGAGCGGCGCGGCGCCCGCTCGGCTCGCGGTCCCTCCCCAACAGCCCCTAAGCCAGCTCCCACCACTCGGCCAGCCGCTCGCGCGCCGCGGCCGCCGCGGGGCCGATTGCGACGTCGGAGCCGTTGTTCCCGTTCACAGCCGAACCCGAAGCCCCGAGCACCTCCATCGTCGCCGCGACCGACCGCGCCAGCGCGCCCAGCGCGTACCCACCCTCGAGCACAGCCCCGAGCGGCGCTTCGAGTTCAGCGCAGCACCGCCGCATCGAGCGCGCCATCTCCGCAAACCCCTCCTCGGTCAGCGCGCAGGTCGCCAGCGGGTCGTCGCGATGGGCGTCGAAGCCAGCGGAGATCAGCACCAGCTGTGGCTCGTAAGCGACCGCCAGCGGCACCACGACGTGATCGACCAATGACCGGTAGAGGGCGTCGTCGGCGCCTGCTGAGACCGGAATGTTGACGGTGTAGCCGCGGCCGTCGCCGCTGCCGACGTCGGTCGCAGGCCCGGTGCCGGGATACAGCGGCGACTCGTGGATCGAGACGAACAGCACCTCGTTGGAGGCGTGGAAGATGTCGTTGGTGCCGTTGCCGTGGTGGACGTCCCAGTCGAGGATCAGCACGCGCTCGAGCCCGCGCGAGCGGACCGCGTGAGTCGCGGCGACGGCGACGTTGTTGAACAGACAGAAGCCCATCGCGCGGTTGGGCAGCGCGTGATGCCCCGGTGGCCGGTGGGCGCTGAAGACGGTGGTCGCGTCGCCGTCGAGCAGCAGGTCGACGAGCGCGACCGCGCCGCCGGCCGCGTGCAGCGCCGCCTCATATGACCCCTCGCTCATCAAAGTGTCGGCGTCGAGGTGGCCGCCGCCGTCGCCCGCCACCCGCGCGATCGTGTCCACATAGGCCTGCGGATGCACCGCCGTCAGGTCCGCCGCGTCGACCGCGGGCGACTGCACCCGCTCGAATCCCAGCCAGTCGCGCGCCGCCAGCTCGCGTTCGATCGCGGTGATCCGGGCGGGCTGCTCGGGATGCGATCCGGTGTCGTGCTCGACGGAGCTTGGATGCTCAAGTAGCACCGATGCCATCGCGAGTACCGTACCCCGCGTTGGCGTTTGAACACCCCCAGGTTGCGGTCATCGGCGCCGGCGCGGCCGGGCTGTACACGGCCCTCCGCGCCGCCAGCGATGGCGGCCGGGTGGCGCTGATCTCGGCGACCCCGCTTGCGCAGTCCTCGAGCTGGTGGGCGCAGGGCGGACTCGCCGCGGCGATGGCGGCCGGCGACAGCCCCGAGCGCCACCTCCACGACACGGTCGTCGCCGGACGTGGGGCGGTCCGCGAGTCCGCAGCCGAGGTTCTCTGCCGCGAGGCTCCGAAGGCCGTCGAGGATCTCACGCGCCTGGGCGTTCGCTTCGACGCCGACCGCGAGGGGCACTTGTCGCTCGGGCTCGAGGGCGGCCACAGCGCCCGGCGGGTCGTCCACGCCGGCGGCGCTGCGACCGGGCGGCGGATCGTGCGCGAGCTCAGCGCGCTCGCCGCCGAGGACCCTCGGATCGAAGTGCTCGAAGGACGGCGCGCGGTCGAAGTGCTCGCGGCCGATGGTCGCTGCCGGGGCGTCCGGCTCGCGGATGGCGCCGTGATCGCAACGCAAGCGGTCGTCGTCGCGACCGGCGGCGCCGCGGCGATGTGGGCGCGCACGACCAACCCGACAGCGGCGACCGGCGGCGGCATGCTGTTGGCCCACCGCGCCGGCGCGACGCTCGCCGACCTCGAGCTGATGCAGTTTCACCCGACCGCGGTCGTCGGCTCAAACGGCGCCGACGGCTTTCTCGTCACCGAGGCGGTCCGCGGCGAGGGCGCGCTGCTGCTCAATAGCGCGGGCGAACGGTTCGTCGACGAACTCGCCCCGCGCGACGAGGTGGCGCGAGCGGTGCAGCACCAGATGGCATTGACGGGCGCCGCTTCGGTCGGGCTCGACATGCGCGACGTCGACCCGGCGCTGTTCCCCAACGTCGTCAGCGCGCTGCGCCAGGCCGGGATCGACCCCGAGCGCGAGCTCGTGCCGGTCGCACCCGCCGCGCACTACATGATGGGCGGGATCGCGACCGACATCCACGGCCGCGCGACGCTCGACGGGCTTTACGCCGTCGGCGAGTGCTCGTGCACGGGCCTGCACGGTGCCAACCGCCTGGCGTCCAACTCGCTGACCGAATGCTTCGTGTTCGGCGCACGCGCGGCCCGTGCGGCGCTCAGCGAGCCGCCGCCCGACCAGGACCCGGCACGCCCGACGGACGCAGAGCAGCGCAGCACAAAGCCCCCCGCGCTCTCGCCCGAGAGCCGTCAGGCACTCTGGGAGCTCGCCGGTCTCGAACGCGACGGCGATGGGCTAAGAGCGCTCGCCGACGACCCGCACCCGCTCGTGCGCCTGATCGCGGAGTGCGCGTTGGCCCGCACCGAGAGCCGAGGCGCGCACGAGCGCCGCGATTTCCCCGAGCTCGATCACGGCCTCGACAACCGCCACGTCACGCTTGCCGCCGGCCGCGGCCCAGAGCTCGAAACCTGGCTCTGAAACTGAACGTCAACGTTCAATTGAGCGCTTGACATCCTGAACTCCGCCGTTCAACAAACCGCCCCCGGTTAACACCAGCTTAATAAAAGGTGCTGAGTGTGCTTCACACAGCGGGGGTAGCTAGGCGTCGCGCAGACAGGATGCGCACCTTGGCAGGGGAGTTGAAAGGAGTGTATGCATGTATAGGTTCAGCCGGGCTATCTACCGGGAGCTCGCTGAAGAAATCACAGAAGATCCGCACGGCAACGGCACCCAGAAGAACCACGAACGGGTGCTGCGGTCCTGCGAAGCGGCGGTCGAGCGGCTCGCGACCGACCGGCATTACTTCGCGAATCCGTCTCGGACGTTGTTCACGGACATCCGCGCATATTTCCCGATGTCCTCCCAGCTTCGGGTGCTGCGGGTGATTCAGCGTTATCTGGCCTGCGCGGACGAGTTCCTCCGCCGTCTGCCGCAGAACGGCTTCGATGCCTACGGAAACCCGTTGCAGTGTCGCGCGAGCACTCGCAAGGGGACGCCGTGCCAGCGGATGCCGCTGCCGCACAACGGGTACTGCCCGTCTCATCAGCATCTCGCTGAGACTGAGGAGATCGAGCTGGCCCCGCTCGCCGCGTAGTCACAGACCGCGTAGTCACAGACCGCGTAGCAACAGACCCACAAGAGCTTTACCGGGCCCCGCACGATGCGGGGCCCTTTTTTTGCCCGGGCTCGCGGGGTAGCGTCAGGCCATGCTCCTGGGCGTCGATGTCGGCGGCACGTTCACCGATGCCGTGCTCGCGTTCGACGGCCGGGTGGTGACCGCGAAGTCGCCGACGACCACCGAGGACCAGTCTGAGGGCGTGATCGCGGCCGTCGAGGCAGTGCTCGAGAAGGCGGCCCGCTCGGCAAACGAGGTAACCGAGTTCTCGCATGGGATGACCGTCGCGACCAACGCGCTGCTGGAGGGCAAGAGCGCGCGCACGGCGCTCGTCGCGACTGAGGGCTTCACCGACCTGATCGCGCTTGGCCGCCAGACGCGCGCCGAGCTCTACCGGCTGTGCGCCGCGCGCCCGGCGCCGCTGGTCGGAGACGACCTTCGCTTCGGCGCGCCTGAGCGCATGGGCCCCGACGGCCCGCTGCGCGAGCTTGACCCCGGCGACGCACGCCAGCTGGCGCAGCGCGTCGCCGATGCCAAAGCCGAGGCGGTCGCGATCGTGCTGCTGCACTCCTACCGCCACCCCGAGCACGAGGCTCAGATCGCCGAGGCGATCCGGGACGCCCTGCCCGACGCCCATGTGTCGCTCTCAAACGAGGTCGTCGGCACCTTCCGCGAATACGAGCGCGCCGCCACGACCGAGATCGACGCGGCGATCTCGCCGCTGCTGCGCAGCTACCTGCGCAGGCTCGTCGAAAGTGCGCGCGAGGCGGACCTGCCCGAGCCGGCGATCATGCAGTCAAACGGCGGCTTGATCGACCTCGACGCCGCGGCCGGGCACGCCGCCTGGACGGTGCTGTCGGGGCCAGCCGGCGGCGCCGCGGGCGCCGCGTTCGTCGCCCGCGCGGCCGGCACGCCCGACGCGCTGTGCTTCGACATGGGCGGCACGTCGTGCGACGTGTGCGTGATCGAGGAGGGTGCCGTGCAGGAGCGCAGCGCCGGCGAGATCGCCGGGCGCCCACTCGCGCTGCCGATGCTCGCGATCCACACGGTCGGCGCCGGCGGCGGCTCGATCGCCTGGCGCGACCCGGGCGGTGCGCTGCGCGTCGGGCCGCAATCGGCGGGCGCCGATCCGGGGCCCGCGTGCTACGGCCGCGGTGGCACCGAGCCCACGGTCACCGACGCGAACCTGATGCTCGGGCTGCTGGCCGCCGACGCTCCGCTCGCCGGCGGCGTCGAGCTCGACCTTGATGCGGCGCAGGAAGCGATCGCGAGCCTGGCAAAACAGCTCGACCTCGAGCCGACGGCCTGTGCCGAGGGGATCCGGCGCGTCGCCGGCGCCGAGATGGTCAGGGCGCTGCGCGTCGTGACCGTCCAGCGCGGGATCGATCCGAGGGGGTTCGCGCTGCTGCCGTTCGGCGGCGCCGGACCACTGCACGCCGCCCAGATCGCCGACGAGCTCGGGATCGACAAGATCGTCTGCCCGCGCGCGTCGGGAGTGCTATCGGCGGTTGGCCTGGCGGTTTCGCCGCGCCGACGAGACGTGCAGCGCAGCGTCCTGCTGGCCGGCGACGAGCTGACCGCGGAGGCGATCGCGGGCACGGTCACCGAGCTCGGCGAGCAGGCGCGCGCGGCGCTGCGCGACGACGACGCGAAGCTCAGCGCCACCTATGAGCTGCGCTACCGAGGGCAGGCGTTCGAGCTCGCAATCCCCGGCGATACCGAACCCGAGCCGAACAAGCTGCGGGAAGCGTTCGAATCCGAGCACGAGGAGCTCTACGGCTACAGCGACTCAGAGCAGACGCTCGAGCTCGTGACGATCCGCGTCACCGCCACGGTCGCGGGCGCCGAGGTCGAGCTCGCCGCGACCGAGCAGGACGAGGAGCCCGATCGCGAGACGCGCCGCGCGACGCTCGGCGGCGAGCAGGTCGAGCTGGATGTGCTGCGCGGGACGCCCGCGCCCGGGACCGCGATCGAGGGGCCCGCCGCGATCGACCTGCCCGAGTCGACGCTGGTCGTCCCGGCGCAGTGGTCGGGCGAGGTCGACGACGGCGGCACGATCCACCTGGAGCGGAGGCGATGATCGATCCGGTCGAGCTCCAGGTCGTGTCCGGCGCGCTGCTGGCGATCTGCGAGGAGATGGGCGCGGTCCTGATCCGCTCGGCCCACTCGGCGAACATCAAGGAACGCCGCGACGCGTCGACCGCGCTGTTCGATCCTGACGGCGAGATGGTGATGCAGGCCGAGCACATCCCGGTCCACCTCGGCGCGATGCCGGCGGCGGTCGCGGCCGTGCGCGACGAGCAGCACGAGCCCGGTCGCGCCTGGATCCTCAATGACCCCTACCGCGGCGGCACCCACCTTCCGGACATCACCGTGATCACGCCCGTGTTCGCCGGCGACCGTCTGATCGCGTTCGCGGCCAACCGCGCGCACCACGCCGACGTCGGCGGCCCGACGCCCGGCTCGATGCCGGCCGACAGTCGCACGCTCTCAGACGAGGGCGTCGTGATCGAGCCACGCGTGCTCGACGAGCGGGCGATCGCCGAGCTGTCTGAGCAGATGCGCCAACCCGACCAGCGGCGCGCCGACCTGCGTGCGCAGCTCGCGGCCGGGCGCGTCGCCGCGCTGCGGCTCGGCGAGCTGCATGAGCGGATCGGCGCCGACAAGCTCACGGAGGCGTTTGCGGAGGTGCTCGACTACGCCGAGCGGCGCACGCGCGCGTGTCTGGAGGAGCTCGACGACGGCGAGCGCAACGCTCGCGACCTGCTCGAGGCGACCGACGGCGACCTCGAGATCGTGCTCGCGGCGACCGTCGACGGCGACCGGCTGACGCTCGACTTCACCGGCACCTCAGAGCAGTACGACGGCAACCTCAACTGCCCGATGGCGGTGACCCGCTCGGCCTGTTACTTCGCGATCCGGGTGCTCACCGACCCCGACATCCCCCCGAGCGCCGGCGCCTACCGTCCGATCGAGGTGATCGCGCCGGAGGGTTGCCTGCTCAACGCGCGCTCGCCGGCCGCCGTCGCCGGCGGCAACGTCGAGACCTCGTCACGGGTGGCCGACGTCGTCCTGCGCGCGTTCGGACGAGCGCTCGGGCAGGGCACGATGAACAACGTCACGCTCGGCTCCGACGACGTCGTCTACTACGAGACGATCGGCGGCGGTCAGGGCGCATGTGCCGACGCGCCCGGCCCCAGCGGCGTGCACGTGGCGATGAGCAACACGCTCAACACCCCGGTCGAGGCGCTCGAGCTCGAGTTCCCGATGCGGATGGTGCAGTACGCGCTGCGGCGCGGGTCTGGCGGTGTCGGGAAGTTCAACGGCGGCGATGGGGTGGTCCGCGAACTCGAGGCGCTGGCGCCGCTGAGCTATTCGCTGATCACCGAGCGTCGGCGTCACGCGCCCCCCGGTGCCGACGGTGGGGGCGACGGCGCGCCGGGCCGCAACCTGCTCGACGGCAAGGAGCTGGGGCCCAAGGCAATCGGCCAAATCGAGCCCGGGCAGCGGCTGCGCATCGAGACCCCCGGCGGCGGCGGATACGGAGCACCGGCATCCGCCTAGAAAATCCTTCATTTGCAGCAACATTTGGGGATTTCAAGAACGTCGCGTACAATCAAGTCCTCCTGTTGCTGCGATTCCACCTCTCGGTGTGCGCGCGCAGGATTTCATCTGTAAACCTCTTCGTTCCCCCACTCATATATGCCGATTGCTTTTAAAGAATGGGCCGTGACTGTGCGGGCCCTTGCCGAGGGCGAGCAGCTCTTGACCCTACGCAAGGGTGGCATTCGCGAGCCTGAAAGACATTTCAACCTCGAGTACGACAGGTTCTTCCTGTACCCGACGTTCGACCACCAGCGTGCCGACTTGGTGCGCGAGTCCCACCAGCCCGAGCTGTCTCGCGCGCTGGAGGAAGGCGTTTGGAGCGACGGCGAGCCGCCGCCCCATGCGCTGCACCGTGGCGGCGAGATCATGCAGCCCGACCGGGTGCGAATCCGCGCCTGGGCTGAGGTCGCAGCTCACTACACGATCACCGACCGGCGCGCCGTCGATGCGTTGTCGCCGTTCTATGTATGGACGCCGGACTACGCCGAGAAGCGCCTGGCGTGGAAGCGGCGTCACCCGCTGCACGTGATCCTGCTGCGGACCTACCGGATCCCGCGTCCGGTTACCGTCAAGGTGCGCGACGAGTACCACGGCTGTCGCTCGTGGCTCGAGCTCACCCGCGAGCTTCCGTTCGAGGGCACGCCCGTGCTCTCCGATGAGGAGTTCGAGCGGGCGTCTGAGGAAATCGCCTCGATCGCCTCAGACCGTCAGCCGGTGATGGCCTAGTCGGCTCAGCCGACTAGCTTGGCGAGCAGCCACACGATCGCGGCGCCGACGACGAGCGCGATCAGCAATCCGATCAACAGCCGCCCCGGCGATACCACCGCCGGGCGGCTGGCGTCGGGCGAGATCAATTCCGCCTCGAGCAGCACCTGACGCGCGGTGTCGACGCCCGACTCGGGGACGAGCACGTCCCGCGGGCCGGCGGCGAGGAAGTCGGGCACGTCGAAGCCGGCGCTGCGCTTCAGCAGGCTCGGGACGCCCTCCTCGAGCAGCATCCCCTGGATGAATTCGGCCTCGGCCTGGTTACGGGCGAATGCCACCCGGACCAGCGAGCCCTCGGCGAGCTGCGGCTTGATCTTGCGCGCGCGGGCGTGCCGGTCGGACACCGCCGGCTCGGCGTCAGCGGCCTGTTGGTCGTAGGTCAGTGGCACCTTGCAGGCCGGGCAGAAGCGCTCCTCGCTCGCGTATGCCGAACCGCAGCTGGGGCAGACCAACGGCGTGGCGCTGCTCGCCCCGGCCATCACTGCACTTCCAGCTCTGCCTCCGCCACCTGGCCGTCACGGATCTGAAACGCGCGGACCTCGGGCTCGTCGCCTGCCAGCCCGACGATCACGTAGAGCGTCTCTGGGTAGAAGGCGAGGTTGATGTCGGTCTGCGACGGATATGGGCGGCTGCGAGTGTGCGAGTGGTAGATCGCACCGAGGTCTAGCCCGGCGTCGTCGATCTCCATCTGGATCCGGTACTGCTCGGCTCCGTCGATCTCATAGCGCAGCGGGCTCGCCGCGGCGTTCTCAGCGCGGAACACTTTGACGGCATCGCCGTCGTTGGACCCGACCATCCCGCAGCACTCGTTCGGCGCCTCGGCGCGCGCGTGCTCGACCATCTCGTCATACAGGGCGCGGGAGAACCTCATCGCGGCGAGGCTACCAAGCGCACTACGTGCTGCCCTCGACGAATGAGCCGGGGACCGCCTTGTTGATGTCGCCCGGGTGCAGCAGGCCCGACAGCGCCGTCCAGTGCTGCGCCTCGGCCGCGAGGATCGAAGCCCCGACGCGGGCGAGCTGCGGGTCGGCGAACTTCGAAATCGATACGTAGTAGGCGCCCTCGAGGAGCCCCTCGACGCCGATCAGCAATCGCAGACAGTCCTGCTCGCTGTTCAGCGACGCGAGGCTGCTCGGGCTGTGCAGCACGCTGAGCTCGGCGTCGGCCGCAGTGACGTCGGCCAGAGCCGGCGGGGGCTGCTGGCCGAGCTTCTCGATCGCGGCAGTGAGGATGTCGACATGCGCCTGCTCGTGGTCGAGCAGCTGGCGCACGACCGCATCGGAATCCCCCGACAGCTTGCCCGAGCTCAGCACCTGCCCGTAGGAGAAGACTGCGAGCAGCTCGACCGACAGGATCGTGCGCAGTAGGTCGGCGTCGGTCTGCGGAGCTGCCGCCGCAGCCGGGCCGGCTCCGAGCAGCGCACCGCCGGCCGAGCCGAGCGCGGCGACGGCGACGCCGCCCGCGATCAGCTCACGGCGGGTCGGAGCACGGTGCAGGTCGGCATCCATCTCTGTCGTCTGGCCTACTCGCGGCCGGTGACAATCGCGCTCGGGATCGGACGGCGCCCGAGCATCAGGCGCAGCACCGAGATGTGCTGGGCGTCGTTTCCGAGGATCGCCGCCAGCGCCGCGCGCGTGGACCCCAGCGACACCCTCGGGATCGCGTGCAGGTACGCCGAGACCTGAGCTCGTTCGATCCCGTGAAGCAGCCGCAGGACGTCGTCGCCGTTGCGCGGATGGCCGAGGTCGTAGCTCTCCTTGCCCTTGCTCGGAACGCCGCCGACTTGCTTGACCAGCCCCCCGAGCTCGCCCGCGTGGGCGATCTCCTGGTTGAGGAACAGCTGGCCGTCTTTGCGTCCGGCGAGCGTCAGCAGCGGGATCCCGGCTGTGTAGGCGGCGATCCCGACGTGCTCGAGGTTGAGCAGATGGTTGAGCATCGCGGCGTCGGCGGGATCGTTGATCGGACCACTGGTGGTGGTCGTCGTCGTCTGCGTCGCGACGTCGTGGTGCGAGCCGCCGCAGGCCGAAAGCAGCACCGCGGCGCCGCCGACGACGCTTGCGCCGGCCGCCCGCAACAGGGCCCGGCGCGAGGCGGAATCGCCTTCCGCCGGGTCGCTCACCACCAAACGGTGGAGTCCAGATTCTCGATCTCGTCGACGGGGCGCGTGTAGATGCCTGACGAGAGGTACTTCCAGCCGTCATCGGCGACGATGAAGACGACGTTGCCCTCGTCGAGCTCGTTGGCGATCCGGACCGCAACGCGCGCGATCGCACCCGAGGAAACGCCCGCAAACACGCGCTCCTCGTCGAGCAGCTTGCGCGTGAACACGATCGCGTCCGTGTTGGTGACGAAGATCTTCCGGTCGAGAACGGACAGGTCGATGATCGGCGGGATGAACCCATCGTCGAGCGAGCGCAGGCCCTGGACGGGCTCGCCCTGCATCGGTTCAGCGGCGACGATCTTGATCTGATCGCCGAGCTCCTCCTTGAGCCGGCGTCCGTTGCCCATAAGCGTGCCTCCCGTGCCCAGCCCGGCGACGAACGCGGCGATCTCGTCGAGCTCCTCGAGGATCTCGAGCGCGGTCCCGTTGTAGTGCGCGAGCGGGTTGGCCTGGTTGCCGTACTGATACGGCATGTAATACGACGCGTCCTTCTCGGCCATGTCGAGCGCCATCTCGACCGCGCCGTTGGACCCCTTGGCGCCTTCGGAGTAGACGATCTCGGCGCCGTACATCTGAAGCAACTGAGTGCGCTCGGGCGTCACGTTCTCCGGCATCACGACCTTCAGCCGATAGCCCTTACGTCCACAGATCATCGCCAGCGAGATCCCGGTGTTGCCCGAGGTCGGCTCGAGGATCGTCTGGCCGGGAGCGATCAGCCCCTTCTCCTCGGCATCCTCGATCATCGATCGCGCGACCCGGTCCTTGACCGAACCGGTCGGGTTACGGGACTCGAGCTTCGCCCAGATCCTCACACCCGGCTTGGGGCTGAGGCGCTTGAGTTCGACCAGCGGCGTGTGCCCGATTGCTTGGACGATGTCGCCATAACGGCCCCCGCAGGGCTTGTTCTGGAGGCCTTCGGCCATTGCTTTACGAAGTATAGCGAGGGTGCTAAATGACCGAGAACCGTGAGCTCCTTTTCCGCAGGGAGCTCACGGTCCTCGATCGATAGCCGCCACCCGCTGGGGGGTGTAGCTGATGGCGGCCGGAATGGGCTATTCGCCGAGGTCGGGGCCGGCGTCCTAGTAGCCCGGAGGAAGTGGGTTCATCGACGGCGGCGGGCTGTTTGTCGCCTTCCCCGATGAGCTGGTCGTGACGATGTGCCAGATCGAGCCGAACGTCTTTAGCTCGTCGCCGGTCGCCATCTTCTTGTTCTTCGACATGATGTCGGGCGTGAAGTAGTACAGCGGCTTGCCGTTCAGCGTGACCTGCGTGGTGCCGTGGTTACGGAACGTGCTGAGCTTGCCCTTGATGCCCGTCTGCGCGGCGAGGCCCTTGGACGACTTGACCGACACGGGCGGCCAGAACGCCCAGCAGTTCGTCGACGCGCTCGTCGTCTTCTTGCAGATCAGGTGATGCGTGGTCTCGCCCTGGAACGTGTAGACGGCGAACCCGGACGGGCCGACGGCGATCGATTCGTGGGCGTTGACAGCCTTGACCCTGAAGGCCTTCGTCGGGGTGTTGGTGACGTGCACGTTCTTTGAGACCTTTAGCGTGAACGACTTCGCCAAGGCGACCCCAGCGAGTACGAGCGCCGCGACGCCGGCGATCGCGAGCGCCAAGGTGAACGGCCGTGACCGGCGGAGCCCGCGAGCAGGCTTCAGTGGACGAGGCATTCGGCTCCCTTCGTGGTGAACACTCGTCCATCTAAGACGCCAAGCCGGGCCCCACCCTTCCCGGCTGCGATGAGAATTATCTGAAAGCGGGGTCTTAGCGAGCCCCGCCCGCCATCGCGGGCAGGATCACGAGCGTGTCGTTGGCTCCGACACTCGTGTCCAGACCGTCGAGCACGCGCACGTCCTCGTCATTGAGGTAGACGTTGACGTAGCGGTTGAGCTGGCCGTCGGCCGAGAACAGCTGCGACTGCGTGTCCGGGTAGTCGTCGGCAACCGATCGCAGGATCTGGCCGACCGAGGAGCCCTCGGCGCTCAGCTCCTTCTCGCCGCCGACCGACGGGCGCAATACGGGTGGGATGCGAATCGTTGCCATGTCGCGGGGAACCCTATCTCGGCGGAGCCGCTAATGCGCGCCGGCGCAGAACGCTTCGTAGTCAGGGAACACGCCGAGCTCGTCGTCGGAGATCGACTCCGGATCGCGCGAGCAGATCGGGCAGTCGGGGTCGCGACGGACCTTGACCTCGCTGACCGTCGCCGACAGCGCGTCGTACATCAGCAGGCGGCCGATCAGCGGGTCGCCCTCGCCGAGGATCAGCTTGATGACCTCGGTCGCCTGCAGCAGGCCCATCGTCCCGGGCAACACGCCGAGCACGCCGTTGGCGCCACACGACGGCGCCAGCTCGGCCGGCGGCGGAACCGGGAACAGGCAGCGGTAGCACGGTCCGTCGTAGGGCTTGAACACCGACAGCTGTCCCTCGAAGCCGAGGATCGCGGCAGACACAACCGGGATCTTGAGACGCACGGACGCATCGTTGAGCAGGTAGCGGGTCGGGAAGTTGTCGAGACCGTCGACGACGATGTCGTAGCCGGAGATGATCTCGACGATGTTGTCGGGCCCGAGCCGGACCGGGTACTTCTCGACGTTCACGTCCGGGTTCAGCGCGTTGATCGTTTGCTCGGCGGAGTCGACCTTCGAGACCCCGATGCGCTCTGAGGAGTGGATCACCTGGCGCTGAAGGTTGGACAGGTCGACCTCGTCGTTGTCGACGATCCCGAGCGTGCCGACGCCGGCGGCGGCGAGGTACAGGGCCGCCGGCGAGCCGAGCCCGCCCGCTCCGAGCAGCAGCACCTTGGCGTCGAGCAGCTTCTGCTGGCCGTCGATTCCGACCTCGGGCAGCAGCAGGTGGCGCGAGTAGCGCTCGCGCTGCTCCGCGGTGAGCGTGCGCGGCATGTTGACCTCGTAGCCGCGGTCCTTCCACAGCGTGAAGCCGCCGGTCATCGACTCGACGTTCTCGTAGCCGAGGTCCTCGACCATCGTGCGGGTTGCCCATGCCGAGCGGTTGCCCGACGCGCAGTAGAGGATCACGTGGCGCGCGCGGTCGGGAACGGCGCCCTCGATCCGCGACTCGAAATAGCTCTTGGGCACGTGGACCGCGCCCGGGACGTGCCCCGCCGACCACTCCTCTGGTTCGCGCACGTCGACGACCGTCGCGCCGTTTGAGACCTGCTCGCGCACGACGGAGGGATCGACTTCGTCGATCTGACTCTTGATATTGCGGAGAACTTCGGCTCCAGACGGACTCATCGTCGAAAACTCCTCAAAGGCTGTACAGATTCAATACTTCAGAGAGTATAGCTCCCCCGATCGAGACGTTGGGAGCGTCCTCGGGCCTGTCTGAATCGCTTTCGATCGGCTTCTTGTGGAGATTGGCACGAACGTCACGCAGCCACCGCCGCTGCGGCCGATATCGGGCGAAGACCCCATCGTGTGCGGGCGCGGATCGCCCGATCTTGATCATGGCGGTCATCCGACATGAAGTCTCGCTCCCTCCTCGCCCAGGTACTCGCTGTCAACCTGCTGCTCGTCGCCGGCACGATGCTGGTCGCCACCGTGGCCCTGCATCAGCAGATCGCTGGCATCACCCAAAGCCGTGAGCTACTGATCCTCGGGCTCGCGGTGATCGCGACGATGCTCGCCGACTGGATCCTGCTGCGCCGGCGGTTCATGCCGCTGGACCAGCTGATCCGGGCGATGGAGCAGCTCGACCCCAGCGCGCCGGCGACACACTCGCTGCGCCCGCCGCGCCTCGACAGCGCGGAGGTCAAGCGGCTCGATGCGGCCTTCCAGCGAATGGTTGCTCGCCTCGACGGCGAGCGGCGGGCCGCAGGCAGGGCCGTCGTCCAGGCACAGGAGCGCGAGCGCCGGAGAATCGCCCAGGACCTCCACGACGAGGTCAACCAGGCGCTCACAGCCGTCTCGATCCGGCTGCAGGCATCGATCGAACACGCCCCCCAGGAGCTGCGGCGCGAGCTGCTTGAGACCAAACGGCTCTCCACACAGGCGATGGAAGAGCTCCTCGCGCTCGCCCGCCAGCTCCGCCCTGCGGTGCTCGACGACCATGGGTTGATCGCCGCGCTCCACAGCCAGGTGCGCGTGTTCGCCGACCAGACCGGCACCCGTGCGTCGTTTCACTCGCGCGGCCAGCTCGCGCCGCTGACGCCCGAGCAGCAGCTCGTGATCTACCGGGTCACGCAGGAGAGCCTTTCGAACATCGCGCAACACGCCGAGGCGGAGCAGGTCGACGTCGAACTTTCGTTCATCGGCCGCACGATGCTGCGGATCAGCGACAACGGCCGCGGCTTCTCGGCCTCCCGCGACGGCGGCCTCGGGCTGTCGGGCATGCGCGAGCGCGCGCGGTTGATCGGCGGGCAGTTGTCGATCTGGTCGGGCGCCGGGACCGGCACTCGAGTCGAGTTGACCCTGGAATGAGCCAGAGAAGGAGAGAGCAAGGATGCGCATCCTCGTAGCCGACGATCACGGGATCGTCAGATCCGGCATCAAGCTGCTGCTCGAGCGCCAGCTCGACCTCGAGGTGGTCGCCGAAGCGGCCGACGGAGTCGAGGCAGTCGAGCGGGCGCTCGCCACCAACCCGGACCTCTGCATCCTCGACGTCGGGATGCCGCGGATGACCGGCCTGCAGGCGGCCCGCGAGATCCGCTCGTTTTTGTCGGACACGAAGGTGCTGATGCTGTCGATGCACGACGACGAGCACTACCTATTTGACGCGTTGAAGGCGGGCGCGGCGGGCTATGTGCTCAAGCGCGAGGCCGACCAGGACCTCGTCGGGGCCGTCCGCGCCGTCGCTCGCGGCGAGGCGTTTCTGACCAACGCTGCCGAGCGCTCGATCATCCGCGACTGGATGTCGGGGGCCGCATCGGGCCCGGTGGTGCTGCTGACGCCGCGCGAGGAGGAGGTCGTCAAGCTGATCGCCGAGGCGCACACGAACTCACAGATCGCCCGGATCCTGCATCTCGCCGAGAAGACCGTCGAGTCGCACCGCGCCAACGTCCTGCGCAAGCTCGGCATGCGCGACCGCGTGCAGCTCGTCCGCTACGCGATCCGGCGCGGCCTCGTCGAGGCGTGAGCGCCGACGCTTAGCTTCTACCATCGCCGGGGGTGCGAGCCCCCGTCGACCACATCACAGCGCCCGCCTTTCCCCCGCGGCTGCCTTGGATCAACGTCGCGATGCTGCGCATGGACCAGCAGCTCGGGCGCCCGGTGCTGATCGAGTTCTGGGACTTCTGCCGCGCCAACTCGATCCGCACGATCCCTTACATGCGCGCCTGGCACGAGCGCTATGAGGCGCCCGGCCTGCGCGTGATCGGCGTTCACGCTTCGGGCTTTCAGCCGTCAGGCGATCCGGACGCGGTAAGCGCCGCGGTCGCCCGGCTCGACGTCCCGTACCCGGTCGTCGTCGACGTCGAGCACGAGATCTGGCGCGACTACGGCAATCTCGGATGGCCCGCCCGCTACCTGTTCGACGCGCGCGGGCGGCTGTTCGATTACCACTACGGCGAGGGTTGCTACGACGAGACCGAGCGCGCCATCCAGGAGCTGCTCGGGATCGACGAGTCGCTGGTCGAGCCGCTGCGCCCCGAGGACGTGCCGGGAGCGGCGCTGGCGCTTCAGAGCGACGACGTCGAGGGTCCGTACTCGGGTCCCTACGAGGCCGGCGCCGTCTGGGCCGTGCTCGACGGCAGCGGCTCGATCACGGCTAACGGACGTACGTTCAGCGTTGATCATCCGGGCGCCTACGAGCTTGTGTCCCACGAGCGCAGCACCGCCGGCGAACTCGAGCTAACCGTCGGCGAGGGCGTGCACTGCTACGCGGTCTGCTTCACGCCGGGGCTGGCGCGCGACTGACCGCAGCGCCGAGCGCCTCGTATGACACGGCGCCGTCGAGCAGGTTGCGCAACGCCGGCGGTCCGTGATCGTCGACGATCGCGCAGAACCCAGGCCGGTACGGATTGCTCGACGGCTCGTGGCCGAGATACACCTGCTCGTAGACCCAGCAGCCGATGTTCAGCAGCTCCGCGCCGGACTGCATGCGCCACTCCGAGGCGTCGTCGGTCGGTAGCGGTCCGGCGCGGTGGGTGTGGCCGAAGATCACGTACGCGGCCCCGACGTCCAGCCGGCGGATCGCGGCTGCGATCGCGAGCAGGCTCGCGCGGCGCAGCTCGGGCCCCGAGAGGTCGGCGCGCAGCGGGCCGAGGCGGGCGCGGTTGAGGGCGCCGACGATGGCCGGGAACGCGAGCTTCATCCCCGTCCTGCGCACGTTCAAGCGGCTGCCGCCGCCGCGCAGCGCACTCCATGCGCGCGACGATGCCCCGTCGGTGCTGCGCCGTCGCGACCCGGTCCGGTTCTGCGCGACCGCGTGGATCCAGGCGTAGATCGGCGTGAGTGTCGCCTCGTAGTCCTCGGCGCGTCCGCGACCGTCGCCCGAGTCGTGGACGATTCGCGCCATCACGCCGACGCCGAGGCGCTCGAACATCGGCACGGTCGTGTGCCGGTCGGCGTAGTGGCCATGGATCGCGTAGACGTCGTCGCGCAGCCACACGCCCGGGTAGGCGGCCCGCACCTGCGCCGGCGCCAGCCACGAGGCGACCGTGCCGAGCGGGTCCTCCGGCTCCCAGCCGACGGACGACTCGAGTCCGAGTGGCGGCGGCTGCTCGTCGCGCGCGCGCCGTGCCAACCAGGCCGCGAGCAGGTGATGGTCGTGGTTGCCGGGCACAAGCACGACCTCGCGCCCGGCCCCGAGTGCGGCGCCGAGCTCGCGCAGGACCGGCTCGGCGGCCTTCAGCGCGTCGCGCAGCGGCCCGGTTCGCAGCTCCAGCACGTCGCCGAGCAGCACCAGCCGGTCACAGTCAGACAGCTGCTCGACCAGCCCCGCGCGCACCTCCGGCCGGCGCAGCACATCGACGCCCGCCCGCGACCCCAAGTGCAGGTCGGAGACGACCAGCGTGCGCAGATGAGCCTCTCAGCCCGCGGGGGCGGACGCCGCCATCGCCTGGCGGATCGTCTTGGGAAGCATGAACCGCACGTCCTCCTGGACGACCTCGAGCACCTCGACGTCGGTCGTCCCGCGGTCTGCGAAGAACTCGACCAGCCGTTGCACGAGCTGCTCGGGCGCGCTCGCGCCCGAGGTGATCCCGACCACGCGCTTGCCTTCCAGCCACTGCTCGCGCACCTGGGTCTCGTTGTCGATCAGGTGCGAGTCGGCGCCGTGCTCGCGCGCGACCTCGACGAGCCGGTTGGAGTTCGAGGAGTTGCGCGAGCCGATCACCAGCACCAGGTCGCACTGCCGCGCGAGCTGCTTGACGGCCGCCTGGCGGTTGGTGGTGGCGTAGCAGATGTCGTCGGTGCGGGGACCGATGATCTTCGGAAAGCGCTCGCGCAGGCGGTTGATCACCGCACGCGTCTCGTCGACCGAGAGCGTCGTCTGCGAGATGTAGGCGACCTTGCTCGGGTCCTGCACCTCGAGCTCGTCGACGTCCTGCTCGTTCTCGATCAGGACGATGTTGTCGGGCGCCTCGCCCATCGTGCCCTCGACCTCCTCGTGGCCGGCATGGCCGACGAGCACGATCGTGTAGCCCTCGGCGGCGAACTTCTTGGCCTCGACGTGGACCTTGGTGACCAGCGGGCAGGTCGCATCGATCGTTTGCAGCTGGCGGTGGCCGGCGTTCTCGTGAACGCTCGGGGCGACGCCGTGGGCCGAGAACACGACCGTCGCGCCCTGGGGCACCTCGGTCTCGGTCTCGACGAAGATCGCGCCGCGATCACGCAGCTCGTCGACGACGTGCTTGTTGTGGACGATCTCCTTGCGGACGTAGACGGGGGCGCCGTACAGCTCGAGCGCCCGCTCGACGGTCTGGACGGCCCGGTCGACCCCCGCGCAATAACCGCGCGGCGAGGCAAGCAGGATTGTCTCCGGGTTGGAGATGGGCACGGTCTCAGTGTAGGCGGGTCAGTCGTTGGCGGTGACGGCCGCCAGCACGTCGGCGAACTGCCGCCGCGCCGCCTCACGCCGGGCGGGGATGAACTCGGTCGGCACACCGTCGGCTGGGGGCTCGTAGCCGCGCAGCACCTGCCGCGCCACCGAGGAGCGGTGGACTTCGTCGGGACCGTCGTAAATCCGTGCCGCACGCGCGAACCGGTACATCGCCTCGAGCGGCAGATCGGTTGAGTAGCCGAGCGCCCCATGGGCCTGCAACGACCGGTCGATCACGTCGTGCAGCACCTTGGCGCCGTAGTACTTGATCATC
>DASXDD010000118.1:0-8387 GCA_036490775.1 Solirubrobacteraceae bacterium
GCTGAGCGCTCCCATGCCGCCGACGGGCACGTCCCAGCGGCCGGTGCCGTTGCCGATCACGTGGTAGAGGAAGCAGCGGTTCTGGCGAAGCAGCGGGTCGTCGGCTGGCGCGAACGTGCCGATCGTCGCGTCGGTCAGCACGATGCCGCGCACGAGGTCTGAGTCAAACGTCCGCTCAAGCGTCGTCGCGAGCGGTTCCTCGAACAGGATCCGCCACACGGCCTCGTCGTCGACGATCCGTTGCAGCTCCTCGCGGGAGCGAAGCGGCTCGGTCATCGTCGAGAACAGCCGCGGCGCCACGCCGGCGATCGCGCCGTAGAACGTGCGCCACGCGTCCGAGGCGTCGCGGTCGATCAGCAGCCCGGTGTCCCCCGACGGCGTGTAGGACGAGACCCGCCGTTCACGCAGCGTCAGCGCGAGCCCAAGCTCGCGGGCGAGCGTCGCCGGGAACAGGCTGACCAGATACGAGTAGCGCGACAGCCGGGCACCGACGCCCGCGAACGGCGCGCCCGACACGGCGGCGCCGCCGAGCTGCTCGCACCGTTCGAGCACCAGCACCGAGCGTCCCGCGCGGGCGAGCATCAGCGCGGCAACGAGTCCGTTGTGGCCGCCCCCGACGATCACGGCGTCGCGCTGGAGGCGCCCGGCAACCGCGGTCATCAGCGAAACAGCGCGTCGACCGACACGCTGATCTTGCGCGGCGGATGACTCGGCCGCGCGAACGCGGTGCGCTCGTCGTCTGCGCGGATCTGGTCACACGTGGCCCGCACCTCTTCGGTCAAGAACCGCGACGGCTTGCCGTACCCGTGGGCGTCATCGATCCCGCGTGGGCGGTGGTAGTAGCGCACGGGCACGTACAGGTGAAGCCGGCGGCGCGCGCGCGTCATCGCCACGTACAGCAGCCGCCGCTCCTCGTCGATGCTCTCGCTGGTGCCCGCCGACATGCACGCAGGGAAGTTGCCGTCGTAGAGCGCGAGCACGTGCACAGCTCCCCATTCGAGCCCCTTGGCGGAATGGATCGTCGACAGCACCAGGTAATCCTCGTCGAGATGCGGCGGGCCCGCCAGGTCAGCGCTCGACTGCGGCGGGTCGATCGCCAGCTCGGCGGCGAAATGCCCGAGGTCTGAGGACTCGCGGGCGGCGGCGACGAGCTGCTCGAGATCGGTGAGTCGCACGGCGCCGTCGGGATAGCGGGCGCTGATCAGCGGCGCGAGCGCATCGCGAAGCGCCTCGGCGCGTGGGCCGACCGGGCCAGACTCACGCGCGATCCGAAGCGCTCGCGCGATCGCGTCGGCGGGCTCTCGCACCGACGACGGCAGCTGCTCTCGCGCCCGCTCCCAGCTCGTCAGCGGATCCTCGCCGCCCCCCTGGGCCGCGAGCAGCACGTCGAGTGCGCGCCGCGCGGTGACCGGGCCGACGCCCTCGAGCAGTTGCAGCACACGAAACCAGGCGAGCTCGTTGGCGGGGTTGTCGACCAGCCGGAACAGCGCGATCAGATCCTTGACGTGTGCGGCCTCGAGGTAACGCAGCCCGCCGTATTTGACGAACGGGATCTGGCGACGCGCCAGCTCGAGCTCGAGCAGGTCGCTGTCGTGCGAGGTGCGCATCAGCACCGCCTGCTCGCGCAGCTCCATCCCCTGCTCGCGGGCCGCCAGCACGCGCTCGCACACCTCCGCCGCCTGGGCTGACTCGTCGCGGCAGAACACGAGCTCGGGACGCTGGCCCTCGGTGCGGTCGGTGCGAAGCTGCTTGCGGTACGAACGCGTCGCCTGCGCGGCGACCGCGTTGGCGGTGTCGAGGATCGGTTGCGAGGAGCGGTAGTTGCGCTCGAGCGTGACGAACTCCGCCTCCGGGAAGTCGCGCGCGAACTCGAGGATGTGCTGCGGCGACGCCGACCGCCAGCCGTAGATCGCCTGCAGGTCGTCGCCGACGGCCGTCAGCTCGCGACAGCGGCTGCGCAGCCCGCGCAGGATCTCGACCTGAAGGTCGTTGACGTCCTGGTACTCGTCGACGAGCACGTGGTCAAACGCGTCGTCGATCGTCGGGCCGATCACCTCGTCGGTAGCCAGCGCTCGCCAGTAGAGCAGCAGGTCGTCGAGGTCGATAACGCCAAGCGCGCGCTTTCGCGCCGTATAGGCCTTCAACAGCGCCGCGATGTCCTCGACGTGGTCCTCACACCATGGGAAGGCCTCGGTGACCACCTCCGACAACGTCCGCTGCGCGTTGACAGTGCGCGAATAGATGTCCAGCAGCGTGCTCTTCTTCGGAAACCGCCGCTTGCGCTGCGCGTGACCGTGCTCCTCGCGGATCAGGTCGAGCAGGTCGGCGGCGTCGCCCGCGTCGAGCACCGCAAACCCCGGCGCGAGGCCAACCGAGGCCGCGTGCAGCCGCACAAACCGGTGCGCGACCGAGTGAAATGTGCCACCGACAACGCCGACCGAGCCCGACGGCATCGGCACCAGCGCCCGCGCGCGCTGGAGCATCTCGCGCGCCGCCCGCCGGGTGAACGTCAGCAGCAGGATCCGCTCGGGCGCCGACCCCTCGGACACCAGCCAGGCGACGCGCGAGCACAGCGTCGTCGTCTTGCCGGTGCCCGCGCCGGCGAGAATCAGCAGCGGACCGCCTGGGTGCGTCGCGGCCGCCGTCTGCTCGGGGTTGAGCTGTGCGAGCCAGGGGGCCACCTCGGCGCGGTCGATCGACGCTGTTGCGAACACTTGTTCCGTCACGCTAGGCGGCGCGCCGGACGGATTGCAGGCGCACGTGCGCGACTCGCGGGTTAGCCTCTCGGGCGATGTCAGCCCGGCCTCTCGCAGTCCTGCTCGTGTCCGCGGTAGCGCTCGCCGGTTGCGGTTCGACGAAGCTGCTGAGCTCCACCTCTTCGACGGCGACGTCCTCGTCCGGATCGGCGTCCGGGTCCGCGAAGCCCTCCGGCAGCGGCACGGCCACCGCAGCCGCTCCGGCGGGCACGGTCAAGAGCGCCGACGGACGCTTCGCGACCGTCGTCCCGAGGGGGTTTGCCGACAACACAAAGACGGTTCAGGGCGGGACGGTGAACATCCAGTACCTGGCGATCGGGCCGCGCAGCGACGGGTTCGCGACGAACATCAACGTCGTTCGCGAGCAATCCCAGGGCGCGTCGGACATCGACAAGATCACGTCGCTCGAGATCGCCGGGATCAAGCGCTTCGAGGCCAAGGCCCACCAGTTCTCCCAGATCCAGTCGTTGACCGTCGACGGCGAGCCGGCGCGGTCGGTCGACTACCTCAGCCAGCCGGGCGACCGGCCGCTGCATCAGCTTCAGGTGTTCGTCGCCCGCGGCGCGTGGATCTACACGATCACCTACTCGGCGCTGCCAACCGACTACAGCGACAACGTGTCGGCGATGGCGCA
This sequence comes from Solirubrobacteraceae bacterium, assembly GCA_036490775.1. Classification (GTDB taxonomy): domain Bacteria; phylum Actinomycetota; class Thermoleophilia; order Solirubrobacterales; family Solirubrobacteraceae; genus Palsa-465. The sequence goes on from DASXDD010000118.1 coordinate 3,391, forward strand.
GGTCACGTCGGGCTGGCACTGGCTCGCCTAGCGGGCTGAGTCAGCCGATCGGCCTAGGACCAAGTACGTCTGGAAACCGGGCGCGATCTGTTTCACCATTGGTCGCATGCAAATCAGATCAAGGGAGAAACCGATGATCGATACAGCCAGCCAGCAGATCACCCAGGAAGTCGAGTCGTGGGCCGGAGTCGAGTCCGGATGGGGCCGTCGCGGCGAGTTCGCGTTCAAGGTCGGCGCCCGCGAAGTCGGGCACCTGCACGGCAACCACGCGGCGCACTTCTTCTTCCCTCGGGAGGTCTGGCAGCATCTGCTCGATGACGGACGCATCGGCCACCATCCCGTGTTCCCCGATCGCCAGGGCCCGGCTGCGCGCCGGATCGAGGACCAGTCCGACGTGGACGACGTGATCGAGCTGATGCGCGTCAACTACGACCAGATCGTCGAGCGCCGCACCGCCCAGGGGATCGCGACGTGACTCGCCTCGTCGGCATCAACCACGTAGCGCTCGAAGTCGGCGACATCGACGACGCGCTGCAGTGGTACGGGCGATTGTTCGAGTTGCAGCTGCGCGGCCGCCACGGGTCGCGGATGGCGTTCGTCGACATGGGCGACCAGTTCATCGCGCTCTCGGCCGGGCGCACGCAGAGTCCCGACGAGAGTCGCCATTTCGGGCTCGTCGTCGACGACAAGGAAGCGGTTCGCGCCGCGCTGCGAGAGGCCGGCGTGGCGGTGCGGTCGTCGGGCTCGGTCGACTTCAACGACCCGTGGGGCAACCACCTGCAGATCGTCGACTACCGCGACATCCAGTTCACCAAGACCCCCGAGGTGCTCGAGGGGATGGGGATCGACGGCCTCGAGAAGTCAGACGCGGCGCTCAAGGAGCTGCGCTCGAAGGGACTCGCCGGTCGGGCGGATTGATCGCAGGCGCCCGCGCGTCTGTCATATTGCCGCTCGGTGAAGGAGCTGCACGGCACATCGAGCGCCAGCGTCAACGCGCCACCGGAGCGCTGCATCGCGCTGTTTGAGGCGGTCGGCGACTACCCGTCCTGGCACCCCGAGGTCGTCCGCGAGGTCGAGGTGCTCGACCAGCACGAGGCCGGCCACCCGAGCCGCGTTCAGACCAAGCTCCACGTCGCGCGCGGGCCGCTGGTCAAGGACTTCGACCTCCTGATGTCGGTCGGCAGCGACGGCAAGCGCGAGGTGAAGCTGACCAAGGTGCACACGCCCGACTCCGGCTCGGAGGTGTTCGAGGTGACCTGGCGAGTGCTCGAGGCCGGTGCTGGCACGAGGATCTCGCTCGACCTCGTCGCGAGCCTCGACGTCCCGCGGTTCCTGCCCGTCGGCGGAGTCGGCGACGGGATGGCCGAGGGGTTCGTCGCCGCGGCCGTCAAGCAGCTGTCGAGCTGAGCGGGAATCGCGCGCCGGCGTCCTCACGCTCGACGCCGAGCGCGTTGGCCGTGAACGACACCATGTGGTACTGGCCAGCGAGCGCGACAAGCTCGACGAGCTGGGCCTCGTCGTAGCGCTCGGCGAGCGAGGCGTACGTTTCGTCGGAGACCGTGGCGGTGTCGTGCAGCTCGTCGGCGAGCGTGATCAGCAGCCGGTCGTGCTCGCTCCACGTCGGGTCATCGGAGGCTGCGATGACGGTGGCGTCGAGCTTGCTGCCGGTGAGACCCACCTGCGCGCCGAACACGGCCGCGTGTACGCCCCATTCGTACTCACAGCCACAACGCGCGCAGGTGCGCTGGATCACGAGCTCGCGGTCGGCGGGATCGAGCGTGCCGAAGTTCAGCAGGTACGCGCCCGTGGTCCGGAGCTTGTCGAGGATCTGGGGGTTGTGCGCGATCGTTCGGAACAGCTTCAGCGGCTCCTGGCCGGGCGGCATCATCCGGGTGAGCGTGCGGGCGACGTCGGGGTCGTAGGGAGGGTCAAGCGGGGCGAGGCGGGGCACGGTGACCTCCTGGCGCTTTGGTTTTAGAAGCTAGTCTTCGGGGAACCGTATCGCTTCTAAAACCAAAGCGCAAGCCCGAGGTGGGACGTGAAAGACGTGACATACCGGTCTTTCACGTCCAGCCTCGGTGGGGCGGGTGTCGGGGCCCGCGCCCGGACCCCGAAAACGCCTACGCGACCTGCAGCGGCAACACGCCCGCCTCAAGGTCGAGCAGCAGCCGCTTGCGCTCGAGCCCGCCGCCGTAGCCGGTCAGCGAGCCGTCGGCGCCGATCACCCGGTGGCAGGGGACGATCACGGCGACCGGGTTGCGCCCGTTCGCGAGTCCGACCGCGCGGGCCGCGGTCGGCGCGTCGATCTCGCGCGCGATCTGGCCGTAGCTGACCGTCTCGCCGTACGGGATCCCGCACAGCGCGTCCCACACCCGCCGCTCGAACGGGTTGCCGTCGAGCGCCAGCGGCACGTCGAACTCGTGCCGACGTCCGTCGAAGTAGTCCTGCAGCTGCGCGCGCACGTCCTCGAACGCGTCGTCGCGTCGCTCCCAGCTCGGGTCGATCGGCACCGGCCTCCGGCCCTCCTGCATCTGCAGGCGATGCAGCGCCTGCCCGTCGCCGACCAGCAGCAACTTGCCGATCGGGCTGTCCATCGTGGTGTAGATCAAGTTCGTCATGTGCGTTAAACGTCGCGCGCGGCGCGGACGTGAGACGCCCCAGCCAGCGAGCGTGGCTCGAGCCCCATCGCATCGGCGAGCAGCTCATAGGAGTGCCGCCGCGCCTCGTGGTCGTAGGTGATCGTGACCGCGAGCACCTCCTCGGCGCCGTAGGCGACCGCAAGCTCCTCGACCTGGGCGCGGACCTTCTCCGGCGAGCCGATGATCGCGCGGCGGCCGGGAATCGCGTTGTCGACGGTCTTGCCCTCGCGCGCCAGGAACTCGAGCGCCTTCTCGGGCGGCGGCACCGAGATCAGCTGGTTGCGGCGCAGCTGCATCATCGTCATCCGGCTGCTCGACGCGAGTCGCTGCGCCTCCTCGTCGGTGTCGGCGCAAAGGATCCAGGCGGCGACCGCGGTGCGTGCGATCGGCGACGCCTCGGTCGGCTCGAACTCCTCGCGGTAGGTCGCGGCGATTTCAGCTCCGCCCGGGTTGATGAAATCCGCGAACGCGTAGGGGAGCGCGAGCTGGCCGGCCCAGATCGCGCTCTGGGGCGAGGAGCCCAGCAGCCACGGCTTCGGGAGCTCGGGCAGGCCCGGCAGCATGCCCGCGAGCCGGTGGAACGGATGGTCCTCGGGGAGCTTGTCCTCGAAGTACGCGAGCAGCTCGGCGAGCTGCTGGGGGAAGTCGTCGGGCGCCGCCTGGCGGCGGTCACGCTGGAGCGCGAACGTCGTCATCGGGTCGGTGCCGGCCGCGCGGCCCAGCCCGAGATCGATCCGCCCCGGGAACAGCGCGGCGAGGATCGTGAACGTCTCGGCGACCTTCAGCGGGCTGTAGTGGGGAAGCATCACGCCGCCGCTGCCGACGCGGATCTCCGTCGTCGCGGCAGCGATCGGCCCGATCAGCGCCTCCGGGCTCGCGCTCGCGAGCATCGGTCCGCCGTGGTGCTCGGCGACCCAGTAGCGGTGGTAGCCGAGGCTGTCGGCAAGCCGCGCGAGATCGATCGTGTTGCGAAGTGCGTCCGCGCCAGTCGAGCCTTCGGAGATCGGCGACTGGTCCAGTACCGAGAGGCGCATGCCTCTGATCTTAGGAACTGGCTACGCCGGGGCGACGGCGCCCGGTGAATCGGGCGCCGCGATCGGCTTGTCCGCCGGCTGCTGCGGCTGGTTGGGCGTCGACAGCTCGCTGTCGTCGGCGTGGACGACCAGCACCGGGATCGGGCTGTGGTTCAGCGCGTGGTGGCTGACGCTGCCCAGCAGCGACGAGGTGAACGCTCCGCGCCCGCGCGAGCCGATCACCAGCAGGTCGTGGTGGCCCTCGGCGATCCGCTTCTGGATCGCGTCGCGGATCGGCTTGCGGGTGAGGATCGTGGTCACCGGCACCGACTCGGGCACGCGCTGCTCGGCGGCCCGCAGGACTTGCTGGGACTCGCGCTCGAGCTCGCGGTCGAGCGGCGGCGGCGCCGGAACGGCGAGCGACGCGCACATCCACGTGGGCGACTTCGGGATCGCAGTGATGATCGTGAGCCGCGCGCGGTCGGCGACTGCGATGTCGATCGCCTCCGAAAGAGCGCGCTCCGCGTGAGTGGAGCCATCGACGCTGACAAGGATGTTTCTGAACATTGCTTGCCTCTGCGAGAAGCTTAGCATGCCAACGATTGGCATGCCACGCGTAACTGATAACCTGATTCTCATGGATGCGGCGGCGTCAACGCAACCGGTGACGCTCTCGATCAACGAGGACGGCGACGCATTCCTCGCGGCGTTCGACGCTTTCGCCCAGGCCGTGCGTCGCGCTCGCGGGGCGACCACACAGGCCGGCGGCGACAACGGGACGCTGACGCTTTCGCAGTACGCGCTGCTGCAGGCACTGGCCGACCGCAGCGAGGCGCGCGTGCGCGAGCTCGCAATCGAGGCGGGCGTGACGGCCTCGACGGCGACCAGGATCCTCGACGCGCTCGAGCGCCGCGCGATCGTGTCCCGCACGCGATCGTCGCACGACCGCCGTGGCGTCACCGTGCGGCTGACCGAGTCCGGTCGGTTGGCCCTGAGCCGGCAGGACGCCTGGATGCAGGGCCGTCAGCGCGCGTTCTTCGCGCAGCTGCCCGAGCACGAGCGGGCGATCGCTCCCGATCTGCTGCTGCGCATGTCGGTGCTGATCGACGAGCTGGCCGCGGGCCCGAGCGACTGAGCTTCCCGATCGGGGGCCCGTTCCCCCCGGTTTCACATTTCGTCCACATCGGACGGCGATCGCGGGCGTATAAAACGTCGGGCTGCTCGCCGGGCGCCACCCCTCCTCGGGCGCCCGGCGGGCTCGCTTCCTCGGCGCCGAGCGCCCACCCCGACCCCCCGGTTGTCTGTAGTTCCGGGCCGCCGCCTGGCAAGCTGGTCCGCCGTGCCG
>DASXDD010000119.1:0-34929 GCA_036490775.1 Solirubrobacteraceae bacterium
AAGCCTTCCAAGCCTTCCAAGCCTTCCAAGCCAAGGAGCTGACCAGATGGAATTCGAGCTGACCGACCGCTGCAAGGAGCTCCGCGAGCGCCTGCTGGAGTTCATGGACGACCACGTGTATCCGGCCGAGCCCGTGTTCCACCAGCAGCTCGTCGACTCGGGCGAGCCGCACTTCCATCCGCCGGTAGTCGAGGAGCTGAAGGCCCAGGCCCGCGAGCAGGGACTGTGGAACCTGTGGCTCCCGCACGACACCGAGGGCCACTCGTCGCCTGGGCTCTCGAACGTCGAGTACGCACCGCTGGCCGAGATCATGGGGCGCAGCCACATCGCGCCCGAGGCGTTCAACTGCGCGGCTCCCGACACCGGCAACATGGAGGTACTGACGCTGTTCGGCACGCCGGAGCAGAAGGACCGGTGGCTGCATCCGCTGCTAGAGGGCGAGATTCGCTCGGCGTTTGCGATGACCGAGCCGGGGGTCGCGAGCTCGGACGCGACGAACATCGAGCTGCGGATCGAGCGCGAGGGCGACGAGTACGTGCTCAACGGGCGAAAATGGTGGACGTCGGGCGCGATGCGCGAGCGCTGCAAGATCATGATCGTGATGGGCAAGACCGATCCCGACGGTCCTCCCTACCGCCAGCAGTCGATGATCCTCGTCCCGCGCGACACGCCGGGCGTCAACGTGATCCGCAACCTGCCGGTGTTCGGGTTCGTCGACCAGGAGGGCCACGCTGAGATCGAGTTCGACAACGTCCGCGTACCGGCCTCGAACCTGGTCGCGAACGAGGGCGACGGCTTCTTGATCTCTCAGGCGCGGCTCGGCCCCGGGCGCATCCACCACTGCATGCGCTCGATCGGGGCCGCCGAGCGTGCGCTCGAGCTGATGTGCCGTCGCGCAGCGTCGCGGGTCACGTTCGGCCAGCCGGTCTCGGAGCGCGCCAACATCCAGGACTGGATCGCCGAGTCGCGGATCGACATCGAGATGGTGCGGCTGCTGACGATGAAGGCAGCGTGGCTGATGGACACCGTCGGCAACAAGCTCGCCCGCACCGAGATCTCAGCGATCAAGGTCGCCGCGCCCAACGTCGCGCTGCGGGTGATCGACCGCGCGATCCAGGTGCACGGCGGCGGCGGCGTCACCGAGGACTTCCCGCTGGCGATGATGTACGCCCACCAGCGGGCGCTGCGCCTCGCCGACGGCCCCGACGAGATCCACAAGCGCACGATCGCACGCCACGAGCTGCGCCGCGCGCTCGCCGATCAGGAGACGGCCGCGCCCGCAGGCGCGCGTGCATGAGAACACGCTTCGGCTAACGCACCTAAAGCTGGGGCACGGCCAGCCGATTGCTCGGGAAGCATGCCCTCGCTGGATTCCCTCGAGGCTGCCGGGCCCCACAAGCTGACTGCGGATCGCCGCCGGCGTTGGTGGATCGCACTCGCGACGACCGTCCTGGTCGTCGGCGTCGGCATGTCGATCGTCGGTGCATTGCTGTGGCACTCCGATGTGCGCCACCGCGATCGCCAGTCGTTCCAGCTGACCGCCTCCAACGTCACCGACACGCTCGCAACGCGGCTGCGGCGCGACGTCAACTTCGCGCTGACCGTGCGCGGGCTGCTGACGATGATGCCGCAGCTGAGCACGACCTCGTTCGACACCTGGTACGGCGCGCTCGACGAACAGCACCAGGTCGGCACGTTCGGCGAGTTCCTGCCGCTGTTCGGAGGGCCGCTGGACTCCGTGCAGACGTCGTGGCAGCGCACGCTGCTCACCAGCGCGAGAGACACCGGCCAGCTCGTCGCCAGCTCCGCCCCAGCCGGCGGTCTGCCGACGATGGTGCTCGACTCAGCCGTGTACCGCCGCGGCGCGACACTTGCGACGGTCGACCAACGCCGGCACTCGCTCGTCGGATGGGCGATCGCGACGTTCGACCTCCCGCGCCTGCTCGACATCGCTCAGACCAATCTTTCGGTCGCTCTGTATCACCAGAACCCAGGCCAGCCGGCGCAGCTCGTCGATCGCGTCGGGCCGGCGATCACCGGCCAAAGCTTGACCAGCAAGCGCACCCTGTCGATCAACGGCCCGTGGGTCGTCGAGGTACGCGGGCTCGCCGCGACCTCGAGCCTGACCGACGTCCAGCAGAGCCTGCTCGTGTTCGCGCTCGGCTCGATCGCGTCGCTGCTGCTGTTCGCGCTGATCACGGTGCTCGGGCGCTCCCGGGCCCGGGCGCTCGCGATGGTCGAGGAGAAGACGGTCGAGCTTCGCCACCAGGCGCTGCACGACTCGCTGACCGGCCTGCCGAATCGCGTGCTGGCACTCGACCGAGCCGAGCAGATGCTGGCGCGCGCCCGCCGGGCACAGATGCCGATCGCGGCGCTCTACATCGACATCGACGGCTTCAAGCACATCAACGACACATGGGGCCACCCCGCTGGGGATCGGTTCCTGCAGATCGTCGCGACCCGCCTGCAGACCGTGATCCGCGAGAGTGACACCGCGGCGCGACTGGCCGGCGACGAGTTCGTCGTGCTGCTCGACGCCTCCTCGCTCGACGTCGGCCCACAGCTCGTCGCCGAGCGCGTGCTCGACGTGCTGCGAGAGGCTTATGACATGGGCGACGAGATCGGCCGCCGGCTCGCGGTCACCGCGAGCATCGGCGTCGCCTACGGGCTGCGCGGCTCAGCCGAGGAGCTGCTCGCCGACGCCGACGTCGCGCTGTATGTCGCGAAGTCCGAGGGCCGCAACCGCTACGTGGTGTTTGAGTCGGGCATGCAGACGATCGCGCAGGATCGGCTGATGCTGAAGATGGACCTCAGCGACGCGCTCGAGGCCGAGCAGCTCTACCTCGTCTACCAGCCGACGTTCGACCTGCGCTCCGGGCGCGCGACCGGCTTTGAGGCGCTGCTTCGCTGGCGCCACCCAGAGCGCGGCGTGATCGGGCCCGACGTGTTCATCCCGATCGCCGAGGAGACCGGCGCGATCGTGCCGATCGGCCGCTGGGTGCTCGCCGAGGCGTGCAAGCAGGTCGCCAGATGGCGCAGCCAGGGCCACGAGCTCGGCATCTCGGTCAACGTCTCGGGCCGCCAGCTCGACGACGACAGCCTGATCCTCGACGTGCACGACGCGCTGGCCGACAGCGAGCTGGACGCGGGTGCGCTGACGCTCGAGATCACCGAGACCGCGCTGATGCACGACACCGACGCCAGCGCGCGCCGACTCGGAGCGCTCAAGTACCTCGGGGTGCGGATCGCAATCGACGACTTCGGGACCGGCTACAGCTCGCTCGCCTATCTCCGCCAGTTCTCCGTCGACGCGTTGAAGATCGACCGCTCATTCATCGCCGGCGTCGCCGCGTCCGACGAGTCGGCGGCGCTGATCCACACACTTGTGCGCCTCGGCAAGACGCTCAACCTCGAGACGTTCGCGGAGGGCATCGAGGACCCCGAGCAGCTGCACGCGCTGCGTCTGCAGGAGTGCGACATGGGCCAGGGCTTCCTGCTCGCGCGCCCGCTCGATGTCGAGGCCGCCGACGCGTTCCTCGACGCGCAGGGCACCGGCGCGCTCGCTTAGCGGCGCTCAGTCGGGCTTCGACAGCGACGCCTCCGGGCGGATCGGCTCAAACAGCTCGACCGGGTTGCCCGACGGGTCCTCGACGAGCACCTGCTTGCCGCCGACGCCGGTGATGATCTCGTTGCGAAAGCGGGCGCCGTTGCTGCGCAGCTCGCCGACGGTCGACTCGATGTCTGAGACCTCGAGCTGGAAGCGATTCCAGCCGCCTGGCTCGGGGACCCTGCCATCCGGCATCGCGGCGCCGCCGCCGGGACCGCCGCCCGGGGCGCTCAGCACCAGCCGCAGGTCGCCGCGCGAGAGCATCGCGAACGACGGCGCCGGGTGCATGACCTCTTCGAACCCGAGCCGGTTGCAGTAGAAGTCGATCGCCGCGTCGACGTCGTGGACGATGTAGCGGACGCTGACCGTGGCCATCGCTCAGGCCTCCGCGTACTTCTTGAGCTCGCCGGCGCGAGCGCCCGCGAGCATGCTGCGCAGCAGGTCGACGAGTGGCCCGCGGATCACCATCCCGAGCATCCGGCCGAGGTCGACCTCGATCGCGTAGGTCGCGCGGGTGCGGTCGCCGCCGAGGTCCTCGAGCTCCCAGCTGCCGTCAACGGACTTCATGTCGCCCTTCTCCTGGGTCCAGCGCAGCTCGGTCGGGCCGCCGTAGCTGAACCGCACGATCGACTTGACCGTGCGCACCTTGGCGTCTGACTCGGACTCGCAGAGAACCGCGCGTCCGTCGCCGTCGCGTTCGATCACGCGCACGGACTTCAGCCCGCCCTGCCACTCGGGCGCCGTCGCGACGTCCTCGACCAATGTCCAGACGCGGTCGATCGGCGCGTCGATCTCGGCGGTCGAGCTTCCGCTCAGGTTCCCCATCTGCCTCGCCTCCTCGTCTCGAGTTGTAAGGCGTGACCGTATCTCAGAAGTGGCCGTTGACGCCTGCCGCCGCGGAGATCTCGCGGTGGTCGTCGGGGGCCGGGCGCAGGATCATCACCTCGGCCGGGACGCGCTCCAGCAGCCACTCGAGGTCCTCGCCCGACAGCCCGACGCGGGGGCTGTCGGTCGCCGACACGATCACGCGATCGAAATGCTCTTCTGCGAGCAGGCGGCGCAGGGCGTCGCGGTAGGAGCGCCCGCGACCGACGCGCGAGTCGACCGACAGTCCCTGTGCCGCGGCCTTCTGCTCGATCGCCTCGAGCAGCGGCATCCCGCCCGAGCACTGCGCCGGGACTGGCGAGTCGATCGGCAGGTTTCGCGGCACGCGCGCGAGAAACGCCGGCACGATCGTCGCGTTCTCCGCTGTCGCGAGCCGGACCGCCGCTTCGAATGCCCGGCGTGAGATCGCCTGACCGGTGAACGGCAGCAGGATGTTGCGGACCGGCTTTGGCCGATCCTTTGCCGGCCGGCGGCCGTTGGGCGGCAGCCAGTAGCCCGCAGCCACCCCCGCCGCCAGGCAGACGACCGCCACGACGAGCACGAGCACGACGGTCATCGCTGCTCGCCCTTCGCGCGCGGGGAGCGGTCAGCGACGATCCGCACATCGACCCCGGGAAGCAGCTCCATCAGCCGTTGGGGCAGCGGCACGCGCAAACGCGCGACGCCGCGCGCGGGACGGCTGCGCCCAAGCAGGATGTACGTGGTCCCCTGCCGCTTCGCGACCTCCGCGGCCGCTACCGGCACGTTGTCGGATTCCTCGACGAGCATCTGTGCGCCCAGCACGGACGCGAGCTGGCGCAGCCCTTTGAGCGAACGCTCCTGCTCGTCTGACAGGCTGCCGGGCGGTCTGATCCACAGCAAGTCGAGATCGGCGCCGAGGCGCTGAGCCGATCGCCACGCACGACGCACGAGCCGCTGCGCACCCGGGTAGGGCTCAATCAGCGCGAGCAGCCGCTCGCCGACAGCTTGCGGTGCGTCGGCGGCCATCATCCCGTCGCGCGAGCCGACCGGGTCGGTCGTGATCAGCCGCTTGTGGCCGACCTCTTCGGCGACCTGGCGCAGCGCGACCTCGCGCAACGCCGAGAGGTTCTCGATCCGAAAGAAGTTGTTTAGTGCCGCGTCGATCCGCTCGGCCGGATACACCTTGCCGGCGCGCAATCGATCCAACAGCGCCTCGGGCGTGAGATCGATCATCACGATCTCGTCGGCGCGGCCAAGCACGTCGTCGGGAATCGTCTCGCGCACGCGGATCCCGCTCAGCTCGGCGACCTGGTCGTTGAGCGACTCGAGATGCTGCACGTTGACGGTCGACAGCACATCGATTCCCGAGGCGAGCACCTCCTCGATGTCCTCGTAGCGCTTGGCGTGCTCGACGCCCGGCACGTTGGTGTGCGCAAGCTCGTCGATCAGGCACAGCCCCGGCGCGCGACGCAGGATTCCCGGCAGGTCCATCTCCTCGAGGTTGGCCCCCCGGTACTCGACCCGGCGCCGTGGCAGAGTCTCCAGTCCCTCGGCCAGCTGGGCGGTGTCCACGCGGCGGTGAGTCTCGAGCAAGCCGATCACGACGTCGCGCCCCGCCTCCTGCTCGGCGTGACCCTCGAGCAGCATCCGGAACGTCTTGCCGACGCCGGCTGCCATGCCCAGGAATATGCGCAGGTGGCCACGACGCGTGCTCACTGCGGCACGGCCAGCCACTGCGAGATCTCTTGGAGCGCGCTAGTCAATGCGTTCCCACGGATCTTGACGTAGCACGGGCCGTTGCCGTCCGAAAGCAGCCTCCGCAACCTGGCGATCCCCCTGGCGTCGATCGGGTCGCCGGAGCGCAGCCGACCCGCAATTCCCAGCAGCACCGGCCGTGCCTCCATGACCTGCTCACGAGATGGCGTGATCACGGCGCCGCGAAACGCGGTGGGCGGCTCCTCGGCCTGCTCGACGAGGCGCTCCAGCGATCGGGCCAGCCCGCGGCGGCTGCGCGCGCGCGTCAACTGAAGGGCGCGGGCAGCGTGCTCACGCGAACGCCAGGGCGCAATTCCGGTGGCCAGCTCCCGGTCCAGGGCGGGTGCGCGCAAATGTGCGCTCAGCCGCGTGCGCCAAACCAACGCAGCGCTGGGCTCCGCGGGGGCCGACGGCCACGTGATCGCATGCGCGGTCTTCATGCGCCCAGCAGCCCGTGCACGACGAGGTCGATCAGCTTGATCCCGATGAACGGGGCGATCAGCCCGCCGAGGCCGTAGATCCAGAGGTTGCGCCGCAGCAGCGCGCTCGCGCCGATCGGGCGGTAGCTGACCCCCTTCAGCGCGACGGGGATCAGCAGCGGGATCACGAGCGCGTTGAAGATGATCGCCGAGATCACCGCCGACCGGGGACTGCCGAGGTTCATGATGTTGAGCACGTGCAGCGGGCCTTGGCCGCCGGCGCTGGTCGGGTAGGTGTAGAGGAAGATCGCCGGCAGGATCGCGAAGTACTTGGCGACGTCGTTGGCGATCGAGAACGTCGTCAGCGCGCCGCGGGTGATCAGCAGTTGCTTGCCGACCTCGACGATCTCGATGAGCTTCGTCGGGTTGGAGTCGAGATCGACCATGTTCCCGGCCTCGCGTGCCGCCTGGGTGCCGGTGTTCATCGCCACGCCGACGTCGGCCTGCGCCAGCGCGGGCGCGTCGTTGGTGCCGTCACCGGTCATCGCGACCATCCGCCCACTCGCCTGCTGCTCCTTGATCAGCTCGAGCTTGGCCTCGGGGGTTGCCTCGGCCAGGAAGTCGTCGACTCCGGACTCCTCGGCGATCTTCGCGGCGGTCAGACGGTTGTCGCCGGTGATCATGATCGTGCGGATGCCCATCGCGCGCAGGTGGTCGAAGCGCTGGCGCATGCCCTCCTTGATCGTGTCCTTGAGGTAGATCACACCGAGCACCTGCGAGTCGCGCGCGACCGCCAGCGGCGTGCCGCCCTCGCGCCCGATCCGGTCAAGCGCCGGCTGCAGCTCTGCCGGCGGCCGCCCGCCCTCGGCGATTACGAACGCGATCACGGCGTCGCCGGCGCCCTTGCGCAGGCGGTTGCCGTTCAGATCGACGCCGCTCATCCGAGTCTGGGCGGTAAACGGCACGAACTCCGCGTGCATCGCAGCCATGTCGTGCTCGCGGATCCCGTACTGCTTGGCGAGCACGACGATCGAGCGGCCTTCGGGGGTCTCGTCGGCCAGCGACGAGAGCTGTGCGACCTCCGCGAGCTCTGACTCCGAGACGCCCGGCATCGGGATGAACTCCGACGCGAGGCGGTTGCCGATCGTGATCGTGCCGGTCTTGTCGAGCAACAGCACGTCGACGTCACCTGAGGCCTCGACCGCCCGTCCCGACAGCGCGAGCACGTTGCGGCGCACGAGCCGGTCCATGCCGGCGATCCCGATGGCTGACAGCAGCGCGCCGATCGTCGTCGGGATCAACGCCACCAGCAACGAGATCAAAGTTGTCTCGGAGATCGGGGTGTGGGCGAACAGCGCGAACGGGCGCAGCGTCGCGACCACGATCATGAAGATCAGCGTCAGGCCGGCGAGCAGGATCCCCAGCGCGATCTCGTTCGGGGTCTTGCGCCGCGAAGCGCCCTCGACCAGCGCGATCATCCGGTCCAGGAACGACTGGCCTGGCTCCTGGGTGATCTCGACGACGATCCGGTCAGACAGCACACGGGTGCCGCCGGTGACCGCGCTGCGGTCGCCGCCGGACTCGCGGATCACGGGCGCTGACTCGCCGGTGATCGCGGACTCGTCGACAGAGGCGATGCCTTCGACGACGGTCCCGTCGCCAGGGATCAGCTCGCCCGCCTGCACGATCACGAGGTCGCCCTTGGTCAGCTCGGAGGCCTTGCGGATGCTGCCGTCCTGCATCGTCGCCACGGTCTCCTCGCGCAGCGAGCGCAGCGTGTCGGCCTGGGCGCGGCCGCGACCCTCTGCGAACGCTTCGGCCATGTTCGCGAACACCACCGTCAGCCACAGCCAGACTGAGATCGTGAACGTGTACCAGGCGGGCTCGGTACCTCCGCGGGCTCCGCCGGCGAAGCCGGTGGACGGTCCGCCGCCGAACACCTGGATGAACCAGGTGACGGTAGTGATCACGGCGCCGATCTCGACCACGAACATCACCGGGTTGCGAATCTGCACGCGCGGATCGAGCTTGATGAAGCTATCGATGATCGCTCGCTTGACGATGTCGCGACGGAACAGCGAGATCGCGCGGCGCTCGCTGCGAGGGGTCGGCTGGGTCGGCTCGGGTGTCGTCACGGCCATCAGCGGCCTCCGCTCAAGTTGTTCAGCGCGAGGTTCAGCTCGACCACGTCGACTCCGGGTTCGCCGGAGAAGCCCAGCCCGCGGCCCGCGGTGTTGGCCGAGATCAGCTGCATCACCTTGCTGATCGGGAGATGCCTGACCGAAGCGATCCGGTGGGCCTGGATGGCGGCGTTGGCCTGGGAGATGTCGGGGTCGACGCCGGACCCGGTGGTGTTGACCGCGTCGACCGGGATCTTCGCGGTTGTCAACCCAGGGTCATACGGCCTCTCCAGCGCGAGGTAGGACTTGATGTTCGCCGCGATCGCCTGTTCGGTGGCGACGTCGTTGGGGCCGAGGTTCGAGAACGTCGAGGCCCCTGCGTTGTACGGCGGGACCGTCGGGGATGGCCGGGTCTGGAAGTACCGCGGGTCAGGGGTGGTCACCGGGTTCCCGTCCTTGTCGACCTCAGGCTTGCCGTTCTTGACCACCTGCGTGGCGAACTGCTGGCCGATGATCTTCGAGCCGACGAGCTTGCCGGCGACGTCGACGCGCTGGCCGTTTGCATTGCCCGGAAACGCCACTTGGCTGATGCCGGTGACGACCAGTGGGTACAGGATCCCGAGGACCAGCGTCAACAGGAGAATCCCGATCGCTGAGGTGATGATGTCGCGCTTCATGGTGTGTGTCTCATCCGTAGAGGTGTCCGGTCAGGCCCTGCACGAGCGGTCCCAGGAGCAGGGCGGGGAAGAAGGTGAGCGCGCCGACAAGCACGATCACACCGATCAGCAGCACGACGAACGTCGCGTTGTCGGTGCGCATCGTGCCGAGGCCGGCGGGACTGACCCGCTTGCCGGCGAGCGCGCCGGCGACGGCGAGCGCGAACAGGATCGGCGCAAACCGGGCGAACAGCATCGTGAAGCCCCCGAGCAGGTCCGCGAACGTGACGCCGTGGGAGCCAAGGTTGCCGGCGTTGGGCTGGATGAAGCCCGTGTAGCCGGCGAACGCGGAGCCGTTGTTGTTGGCCTGGCTGAGGTAGGCGTAGAAGGTCTCCGAGAACCCCTGGGGTCCGCTGCCGACCGCTGAGATCGACGCCCGGCCGGCCGAGCTGGCCGTCGCCAGCGCCGTCGAGAACAGCGCAGCCAGCGGCGTGATCAGCAAGCCGATCGCGATCAGCTTGATCTCCCGCGACCCGATCTTCTTGCCGAGGTACTCGGGGGTTCGCCCGACCATCAGGCCGCCGATGAACACGGCGAGCAGGACGTAAAGCAGGATCGAGTAGAGGCCCGTGCCGACGCCGCCGAAGATCACCTCGCTCGCAGACAGGTTGGCCATCGGCACGGCGCCGCCGATCCCGGTGAACGACTCAATCGCGCTGTTGACCGCACCGCATGAGGTCACGGTCGTGACGACGTCGAACAGGGCGGAGCCGGCGATTCCGAACCGCTGCTCCTTGCCCTCGAGGTTGCCACCGCTGGAGCCGGCGATCACGTGCGTGTGCAGTCCGGCTGCGTGCTGGGCGGGCGAACCGTGGGCCTCGGCGATATAGGCGACGCACACCGCGCCGAGGAACATCACGGCCATCGTCGCGTAGATCGCGTAGCCCTGGCGACGGTTGCGGGCCATCCGACCGTAGGCGAACACCAACGCCGCCGGGATCACCAGCACGGTCAGCATCTCGAGGAAGTTCGTGAACGCGGTCGGGTTCTCGAACGGGTGCGCCGAGTTGGTGTTGAAGAAGCCGCCGCCGTTGGTGCCCAGCAGCTTGATCGCCTCCTGCGACGCGACCGGTCCCATCGCGATCGTCTGCGGCAGGTGCGTGATCGTCGAGAAGTTGAGGTAGTGCGAGAAGTTCTGGATCGAGCCCTGGAAGACGAGCACGAGCGCGACCACCAACGAGATCGGCGTCAGCACCCACAGGACCGTGCGGATCAGGTCCTGCCAGAAGTTGCCGAGGCTGTGCCCTCCTCGCGAGATGATCCCGCGGATCAGCGCCACTGCGACCGAGATCCCGACGCCGGCCGACAGGAAGTTCTGGACGGTGAGCCCAACCATCTGGCTGAAGTAGCTCATCGTCGTCTCGCCGGCGTAGAACTGCCAGTTCGTGTTGGTCACGAACGACGACGTGGTGTTGAAGGTGACGTCCCACGGCGCGGAATGGAAGTGCTGGGTGTTGAGCCCGGTCCAGTTCCACAGCGTCTGCGTGCGGAGGATCAGATACAGCAGCAGCCAGCCCGCGAGCGAGAAGATGATCACGCTCTTGGCGTAGGACTTCCAGTCCTGCCCCCTGTCGGGATCGACCCGCATGATGCGGTAGAACAGCCGCTCCGGAGTCCGGAACAGCGGGTCCATGAACGTACGCTCGCCGGTGTAGACGGCCGCCATGTAGCGGCCGAGCGGCAGCGCCAGCGCCGTCAGGATCAGGACGAACAGGACGATCGTCAGCCAGCCGAGGACGGTCATCGGTGGTGCCCCCTGAGCACTAGAACTTCTCTCCGCGGAGCAGCGCGTATAGGAGGTATGCGCAGACGAGCACCGAGGCGATCAGGCCGAACAGGTCGGCGCCGCTGATCGAGGCGACGAGGAACGTCATATCCGGTCGATCGCGAAGATCAGGCCGAGGAGAATCGCGAACGCCGCGAGCCCCATTGCCACTGCGAGAATGTCCATGCATCGATCATGGACCCGCCCTCGTGAAGGGCGCGTGCAGAATCCGGCGCCCGGCATAAAGATGTCGTGAAGGTCGCCCCGGGGGGCTGGCTAGTCCACGAACCGGTAGCCGACGCCGGGGTCGGTGCGGATGAACCGGGGACCCTCGCGTGGCTCGATCTTGCGGCGCAGGTTCGCGATGTGCGCCCGCAGCACCTGCGTGTCGTCGGCGTATCCCTGCCCCCACACCGACTCGAGCAGGTCCCGATGGGTCATCAGCCGACCGCGGTTGGTCGCGAGCTGGCGCAGCAGGTCGAACTCGGTCGGCGTCAGGTGGATCTCCTCGCCGTGCAGTGCAACTGTGCGGCGCGCCAGATCGATTTCCAGCCCGTCGGACGAGATCACCGTCGCCTCGGGCTCGTGCCGGACACGGCGCAGGTTGGCGTTCAGTCTCGCGACCAGCTCGCGCGGGCCGAACGGCTTGGTGATGTAGTCGTCGGCGCCCGCGGCTAGCGCCCTCACCTTCGCGTCCTCGTCGCCGATGGCCGACAGCACGATCAACGGCAGGTCGCTCCATTCACGCAGCCGCCGGCACAGCTCGACGCCGTCGCCGTCGGGGAGCACCAGGTCGATGATCGCGGCGTCCGGGTGGCTGACGGCGGCGACGTCGAGCGCCTCCTCGACGGTCGACGCCGGCAGCGCCTCAAACCCCGCGTCGCGCAGGATCACGCGCAGCGCGCGGAGGATCTGGTGCTCGTCGTCGCAGACCATCACCTTCGGCTTCGAGCTCGTGCTCATACGGCCGCCTTGAGGGGCGCCTGGTCGAGCACCGGCAGCGACACGACGAAGCTCGTCCCCTGGCCGGGCAACGAGTCGACCGAGATCGAGCCGCCGTTGGCCTCGATGAAGCCCTTGGCGATCGCGAGCCCGAGGCCCGATCCGGTCCACGGCTCGCCGCCGGCCTCTGGGCCCCGGTAGAACGGCTCGAAGATCCGCTCGCGCTCGGACGGGTCGATCCCGGGTCCGCGGTCGACGACGCGGACGAGCACGCGCGCGTCGCTGCAGCGGATCTGCACCGCCACCGGCTGCCCGCCCGAGTAGCGCCTAGCGTTCTCGAGCAGGTTCGCGAACGCGCGCTCGAGCTGCGCGGCGTCCGCGCGCACGTCTGGGATCCCCGGATCGACGGTCAGTCGGATGTCCGAGGCGCCGTCGCCCAGACCCTCGCTCGCCGACAGCAGGAGCTCCTCGAGCGACACCCAGTCGGGCCGCGGTACCGCGTTTCCGGCCTGGAGCTTGGAGAGGTCGAGCAGCTTGTCGACGAGCGTCGACAGTCGCCCGGCGCCATCGACCACGGCCGCGCTCAGCTCGGCCCGGTCCTCGCCCGTCAGCGTCTCGGTTCCGAGCGCGTGTCCGGCCGCGAGGATCGCCGTCAGCGGCGTCCGCAGGTCGTGCGAGACCGCACGCAACAACGCCGTCTTGACGTCGTCGCTGCGGCGCAGCGCAGCCGTCTCGACCGCCTCGGCCTGGACCGCGTCGCGGTGCAGGGCGATCGCGACGAGCGCGCCAAGCGGCCCGACGACGTGCGCGTGCAGGCGCTCCACGGTGTCAGCGGGAAGATCGCGCGGCACCAGCAGCGTCGCGACCTGCTCGCCGTGGGGACCGCGGAGTGCCATCGCCAGGCGCCGCTCCTCGCTGGGTGCGGCGCCGAGCTCGATCGCCGCCGAAGGCAGCGTCATCGCCTCGGCGACGCGATGCGCGGTCGAGCCGAGCACCTCGCTGGTCTGCGCTCCGGCCAGTAGCTCGCGAGCGAGGCCGGCGGCGAGGTCGGCCTCCTGGCGGCGCTGCTCGGCCTCCGCGGTGCGGTTGCGCGCCAGCTCGGCGACGGTGCTGACCGCCGCCGCGACGACCGTGAACGCCGCGAGCGCAACCCAGTTGCGGGAGTCGGCGATCGTGAACTTGCTGACGGGCGAGATGTGAAACCAGTTGAACGCGGCAGCGCTCGCCAGCGACGTGATCAGCCCGAGCGCGAGCCCCCAATAGGCGGACACGAGCAGGACCGCCGGCAGGTACACGACGCTCAACGAGACCGCCGGCGCGAGCGACTTGAGCGGATAGATCGCCGCCGTCGCGATCGCGACCGCAAGCGCGGCAAACGCCACGCCCAGCCACATCGGCGGGCGATTGCGTCCGAATGCTCGCGCTCGCGAGCTGCTGTTGTCCACGCTCATCAGCCTAGTGTCCTGATTCGGGGATTCGGTGGCACAAAGAGTGGTCACCGGGGGATGCTGCGCGAGGACGCAGGAGCCGACGCGTAGCATCGCTACGCGAGGCGACGAGGACGAAGCGCAGCGCCGCCGGGGGCCGCTCGACTGCCGCCCAATCTCCGAATTAGGGCGCTAGAACCGTGACCAACACGAATCCGGCGTACAGAGCCAACAGCACGGCCGCCTCAGGCCGGCGGATGCCGCGGCGCCTGAAGAGCATCGCCACGGTCATCGCGGTCATCGCCACAACCCAGGCCACCTGAACCTTTGCGGTCCCCGACGGTTGGCTGATCGACACGAACAGGGCGGGGATCACCGCGCCGATCCCGAGATTGATCGCATTGCTATTGAACGTCTCGCCGACCAGCGCAGTCGAGCGACCCGCGAGGCCGAGCCTGATCGCGGTGGCGGCGTTGGGAAGGCTGGTCAGCGGGCCTAGGATCAGCACGCCGAGAAGGGCCTGTGAGATGTTCAACCGGCCTCCCAGGGTCAGCGCCGACTCGACCATCCCGAAGCTGCCGCCGATGATCAGCGCCCCATCGACGACGATCAGCCCAAGCAGATGGTGCGTCGGTTTCGATGACGCCGGCGCGGGGGCGGCGGTGGAGTGACCGGAAGCATGGCGCTCGGCATCTCGCAGCCACAATCCGTATGGGACGATCACCGCCGCCGTCAGCACCGCGCCCGGCACCGGCCCCAGCCACCGCAGCAACACCGCCGCGGCGATCAGCGTGATCGCCCCGCACAGCGCGGCCTCGGGCGCAAGGTCGCTGCGTGACAGCGCGACGCACCCCGCCAGCAGCGCGCTGACGCCGATCATCGCGGCGAGGTTGAAGGCGTTTGATCCGACCAGCACGCCGACGCTGGTGCTGTGTGCGCCCTTCGCCAACGCGATCAGCGCCGAGGAGATCTCGGGCCCGTCGGCGGCGACCGCCGTCAGCAGTCCGATCATCGCCTCGGGCAGCCCGAACCGCGTCCCGATGCGGTCAAGCCGCTGGGCAAACGAGCGCGCGGCGGCCAGCGTCACCGCGAGCGACGCGAGAAACAGCGGGACCGCCAGGACAGACGACATGCCTGGCGCGCAAACCTACATGTCCGGTGGGACCGTCAGGCCGCGTAGCGCTGCGCAGATCGCGCCCGCGCCTTGGCGGCTTCGGTCTCGCGATCCTTCGGCGGCGCGGTGGTGCGCAGCTCGGCCAGCAGCTCGGCGGAGGCACTCGCGACGGCATCGAGCGCGCGCTCGAACGCGGCCTCGTTGGCCTGGGAGGGCTTGTTGAAGCCGCTGATCTTGCGGACGTACTGGAGCGCCGCAGCGCGGATCTCCTCGTCGGTCACCGCCGGATCGAAGTTGTAGAGCGTTCTGATGTTTCGGCACATGCCTCAAGCGTACCCGGGCCGCGGCCGGGGATTAAGTTCCATCAGGCAGCCGACCTTCATCGCGGGGAACAAAACCCCCGCCTGGCGGGGGTTACGTTCCGTCCGATGGCTGGACTGCGTCGCGTGGAACGAAATCCCCGCCCGAACGTAATTTGCCTATCGGCAGCAGCTTTGGTGGCGCCTCGATTTCGCGCCCCCCGTAGACTTTGGCTCCGGCACATGGCGATCGAAGGGCCTGCATTCGATGTCGTGTTGCGACGGACCGACGTCGGAATGACGATGGAGGTCCGTGGGGACATGGACATCGCGTCTGTCGAGACACTCGACAAGGCGCTTGGAGAAGCGCTGGCGCAATCCCCCGCGCGCGTGACGGTTGACATGCGCTCGGTTGGTTTCGTCGACTCGTCCGGGCTGAAGTTCCTGCTGCGCACGAACACGCTGGCTCGGCGCGACGGCTGGGATCTGCAGTTCTACCGGCCGGCCGAGACCGCGATCCGAGCGCTGACGATCACCGGGGTGATCGACCTGCTTCCGTTCGTCGACGCCGGACCCCCTCCGAGACGCAGATTCGAGGACCACAAGGCCGCGACGCTGTCAGAGGCCGAGAAGACGCTGCGCCTGGAGATCGCAAGCACGCTGCTGGCTCCCCGGACCGCGCGCGTGGCGATCCGCGACCTGGTCTCAGACCACCCACTCGCCAGCCCGCAGCTCACCAAGCTGACGCTGCTGGTCTCAGAGATCGTGACCAACGCCGTGACCCACGTCCAGCCGGCGGGCGACAGCGAGGTCGAGTTCAGCGTCACCGTCACGCCGGAGCTGACCCGGGTGCTGGTCAGCGACTCGGGACAGGGCTTCGAATGGCCCGCCGATTCGCTGCCTCCGGGCCGCGTCGACGGCGGCTACGGGATCATGCTGCTCGACAGTCAGTCCTCGCGCTGGGGCGTGCATCGCATGCCGGGCCGGTTCACCGTCTGGTTCGAGGTCGACCACGCGCCCGCGCCGTCGGACGCGCTCACCCGCGCCGACGCAATCGCCGGCTGAGACAGCCGTCTACGCCAGCTTCACGAACAGCGCGGTGACGTCGTCGTGGAGCTCGCCGCCCTCCGGGCGCATCCGCTCGAGCACGTGCTCGCGCAGCTCCTCGGGGTCGTCGATCCCGGACACAACCGCGCCAGCGAGCCGTTCGAGGCCGACGTCGAGCGATTCGCCGCGCCGCTCGATCAGCCCGTCGGTGTAGAACACGACGATCGACTGATCGTCGATCGGCGCGCGCAGGTCGCGGTAGACGATGTCCTCGATGCCCATCAGGCCCTCACCGCCCTCCAGGTATGTGGTGTCACCTTTGGCGGTGCGCACGAGCGGCGGCGGATGCCCCGCGCACGCCCACGAGATCGACCCCTCGGCGGGGTCGATGATCGCGTACACGACCGTGAACAGCTCGGTCGCGCCGAGCGCGAGTTGGTGGCGGTTGAGCCGGGTGAGCATCTCGGCCGGCGTCCGGAAGCCGTCGTCGGAGAGCGCGAACGCGCGCGTGACGCTACGCAGCTGCCCCATCGCCGACGCGGCGGGCACACCCCGCCCGGCGACGTCGCCGAGCACGACTCCTAGCCGGCCGCCCGGCAGCGCGAATGCGTCGTACCAGTCGCCGCCAACCTCGGCGCCCGCCGCCTCGTAGTGCGCGGCGAGCTGCAGACCCGACATCTCGGGCAGGCGCTTGGGAAGCAGCCCGCGCTGGAGCTCGCTGGCGACGTGGTGCTCGCGCTCGTGCAACTGTGCGCGCCGGATCCCGAGCGCCGCGCGCTCGGCGGCGTCGTCGAGCAGCGATCGCTCCGACGAACTGAACGAGCGTCCCGACGGCAGGCTCAGCCGCAGCGCCCCGATCTCAGCGCCCTCGATCACGATCGACGCCGCATGGCTGCGCTCGAGCGTCTGATGCGACCGGCCGGGCTCGAGCCGCTGCGCGGCGCCGCGCTCTGAGCGGACGACGATCGGCTCACCCGTGTCGCCGACGATCCCGACCTCGGCCGCATCGGCGGCGAACAGCTCCTCGAGGCGGATCGCCAGCTCCGCCAGCAACCGGTCCAGCGACAGCGACTCGATTGCCCCGCTCAAAGCCTGGAGCTGTGACAGCCGTTCTGCCATCGCCTCGGCGTGGGTGCGCGCGGCGTGCTCCATCAGCAGCTCGGCACGCGCCTCCTCGGCGCGACGCCGCGCGCTGAGGTCGACCCACTGGGTCAGCAACAGCGGTTCGATCAAGTCGGTCGGCTCAATCGACGTTGCCACGAGCCCCGCCCAGACCTCGGAGCCGAGCATCGTCACGAGGCGAAAGTCGAGGCTGTCGCCGCTGAGCCGCGGCTGGTCGAGCTCGCCGTGGACCACCTCGTCGAGCACGGTCGTCAGCCGGTGGCGATCGTCGGGATGGCAGAGGTCGAGGATCTGCATGCCCTCGACCTCGGCCGACTCGCGGCCGACCATCCGCGCGAACGCCGTGTTCGAGCGCACCACCGTCCGCTCGCCGTCGAGCAAGGTCTTACCGATCGGCGCCGCCTCGAACGCCGCGCGCAGGAACGTCTCCGAGCGCTTCAGCGCGCGCCGGTTCTGCTCGAGCTCGGCGAACACCGCGACCTTGGACCGCAGCAGATCGGGGTCGAACGGCTTGAGCACGTAGTCGACGGCTCCGACGCCGTAACCACGCTGGATCTCGCCGATGTCGTCGTGGGCGGCGGTCAGGAACACGATCGGCACGTCGCGCGTGCGCGCCCGGCCCTTGATCAGCTGCGCGGTCTCAAGCCCATCGAGGTCGGGCATCCGGACGTCGAGCAGGATCAGCGCGACGTCGTGCTCGAGCAGTAACCGCAGCGCCTCGTGGCCGGAGTGCGCTGCGATCAGCGGGTAGCCGAGCGGTGTCAACACGCCGTCGAGCGCGTTCAGGTTCTCCTGACGGTCGTCGACGATCAGGATCGGCAGAACGCTGACCGCGGTTAGATCGCTCGATGCCTCCACACCCGTGACCCGTTGGGTCGTCGGCTCTAAACGTCGAGCCACACGCGCATCATCGACACGAGTTGGTCGACGTCGACCGGCTTGGTGATGTAGTCAGACGCTCCGGCTGCGATCGCTTTCTCGCGGTCGCCCTTCATCGCCTTCGCCGTCAGCGAGATGATCGGGAGATGCTCGAAACGCGGCATCGAGCGGATCGCACGCGCCGTCTCGTAGCCGTCCATCTCCGGCATCATGATGTCGAGCAGGATCAGGTCGGTATTGGCGTGCTGCAGCAGCCGATCGATCCCCTCGCGGCCGTTCTCGGCGAACACGACCTTCATCCCACGCTGCTCGAGCGTCGAGGTCAGCGCGAACACGTTGCGGATGTCGTCGTCGATCACGAGCACCTTGCGTCCTTCGAGCTGCGCATTGCCGGTGCGAAGCGCACCCAGCATCCGCCGCGTCGGGGTCGGCATCTGAGCCTCGACGCGATGCAGGAACACCGCCGCCCGGTCGACCAGGCGCTCGGGCGAGTCGGCCACCACCATCACGGCCGTCTTCGACAGCGCGTCGAGTCGTGCACGGTCGGCGTTTGACAGCTTCGCCGGCAGGTAAGCGATCATCCGCCGGTCGCGCAGCTGCTCATCGACGGTCACGTCGCGCAGCATCGCGGTCGTCTTCGGACGGTTGCGGCCGACGACGACAACCGCCAGATCGAACGCCTCGCGACGGAGCGTGTCGAGCGCGGCAGCCGGGTCGACCCGCTCGAGCTCGACGTGATCGCCCGTGAGCAGGCCGACGGTCTCACCGTCGAGCTGTTCATCCTGGTCCTCGATCAGCGCGATCCGCCGCGCCGGCAGCTCGGCCAGGCGCTCGAGCTCGGCGAGCGTCCGCTCGACCCCTGGGCCGTCGACGGGCTCCTCGACAAACATCGCCGCGCCGGCGCGCAGCGCGTCCATTCGCGCCGCGGGGTCACCGATCATCACGACTGGCACGTGGCGGGTGTCGGGATGCTTCTTGAGCTGGCCGAGCACCGGCTCCACGCGACCCATCTCACCGACGAGGATCACCACTGCCGGACGGCGCTCGCGCGCCATCCCGAGCCCGGCCGTCGGCCGCGCGGCGATCACACCCTTGGCGCCGCTGGCGTGCACGGCGTCGAGCAGCGAGCGGGCGCGTTCTGGGTTGGAGTCGATCACGAGCACGACGCGGTCGTCGGGGACCAGCCCGGCCGAATCGTCGGCCGGCGGCTCGTCTTGAAGTAGCGGCGGCGCGCCGTTGCCGTTGGGCGGCCCGGCCAGCAGCGCCGGCTCACCGGTACCGCGCAGCTCGATCGTGGTTTCGACGACCCGCTCGGTCAGCGGCAGGAACAGCGCGAACGTGCTCCCCTCTCCGAGGGCCGATTCGACCCGGATCTCACCGCCGAGCAGGCGCGCGATCTCGCGAGAGATCGAGAGCCCGAGGCCGGTACCGCCGTACTTGCGCGAGGTTGTCCCGTCGGCCTGCTGGAAGGCCTCGAAGATCGCCGACAGCTTGTCGTCGGGGATCCCGACGCCGGTGTCGACGACCGCGAACGAGATCACATGGTCGGCCGCCCGCAGCGTCTCTGAGCGGAAGTCGACGCGGTCTCCGGGGTCGCCGATCACGAGGCTGACGCCGCCCTTGCTCGTGAACTTGAACGCGTTGGACAAGAGGTTCTTCAGGATCTGTCCGAGCCGCTGCTCGTCGGACACGATCGACGACGGGAGCGCGGGGTCGATCTCGACGGTGAAGTCCAGTCCCTTCTGCTCGGCGACCTGGCGGAACGCGCGCTCGGCATCCTCGTAGATGTCCGATAGCGCGACCGGCGCCATGTCGACCTCCATGCGCCCCGCCTCGACCTTGGACAGGTCGAGGATGTCGTTGATCAGCGACAGCAGGTCGTTGCCCGCCGAGTGGATCGTCTGCGCGAACTCCACCTGGCGCTCGGTCAGCAGTCCGTCGTCGTTCTCGGCCAGCAGCCGCGAGAGGATCAGCATCGAGTTCAGCGGCGTCCGTAGCTCGTGAGACATGTTCGCCAGGAACTCGGACTTGTACTTGGACGAGATCGCCAGCTGCGCTGCCTTGTCCTCGAGGCCGCGCCGGGCTAGCTCGATCTCCTCGTTCTTGATCTCGATGTCGCTGTTCTGCTCCGACAGCAGCCGTGCCTTCTCCTGAAGCTCGTCGTTGGTGTTGCGCAGCTCCTCGGACTGCTTCTGGAGCTCCTGGGTGAGCCCTTGTGACTGTTCGAGCAGCTCCTCGGTGCGCATGTTCGCGCGGATCGTGTTCAGCACTACGCCGATCGTCTCGGTGATCCGCTCGAGGAAGTCGCGGTTGACGTCGGAGAATGGCCGCAGCGACGCGAGCTCGATCACACCGAGCACCTGGTCCTCGAACAGCACCGGCATCACCAGAATGTCGGCCGGCGCCGCCTCGCCGAGGCCCGACCCAACCTTGATGTATGCGGCCGGTACGTCGGTCAGCGAGATCGTCTTGCGCTCAAATGCCGCCTGGCCGACCAGCCCCTCGCCGATCGCGAACCGGTCGCGCATCTCGCTCGCGCGCGGTGTGTACCCGTAGGAGGCCGCGAGCGCGAGCTCGACATCGTGCTCGCGCGCCGGCTCGGCGAGAAAGAACGCCCCGTGCTGGGCGTTGACGGTCGGCGTGACCTCGCTCATGATCAGCTGCGTCACCGCCGCCAGGTCGCGCTGGCCCTGCAGCAGCCCGGAGGTGCTCGCGAGGTTTGACTTCAACCAGTCCTGCTCGGCGTTTCGCTGCGTCGTCTCGCGCAGGTTGGCGATCATCTGGTTGATGTTGTCCTTGAGCTCGGCGACCTCGCCCTGAGCTTCGACCGAGATCGATCGCGTCAGGTCGCCCTGCGTCACCGCGGTTGACACCTCGGCGATCGAGCGGACCTGTGCCGTGAGGTTTCCGGCGAGCTGGTTGACGTTCTCGGTCAGCCGCCGCCACGTCCCCGACACGCCCTCGACCTCGGCCTGGCCACCGAGCTTGCCCTCGGTGCCGACCTCACGCGCGACGCGCGTCACCTCGTCGGCGAAGCTCGACAGCTGGGCGACCATCCGGTTCAGCGTCTGCTTGAGCTGCAGGATCTCGCCGCGCGCGTCGACGGTGATCGTCTGGGTCAGGTCGCCGTTGGCGACCGCGGTCGCGACCTGGGCGATGTTTCGCACCTGGTCGGTCAGGTTGCGCGCCATGAAGTTGACGTTGTCGGTCAGGTCCTTCCAGGTACCGGCCACCCCCTCGACCTCCGCCTGGCCGCCGAGGATCCCCTCGGTACCGACCTCGCGCGCCACCCGCGTCACCTCCGCCGCAAACGAACGCAGCTGATCGACCATCCGGTTGATCGTCTCGGCGAGCGCCGCGACCTCGCCCTTGGCGTCGACGGTGATCTTGCGGCTGAGGTCGCCGTTGGCGACCGCGGTCGTCACCTGCGCGATGCTGCGCACCTGGGTCGTCAGGTTTGAGGCCATCAGGTTGACGTTCTCGGTCAGACCCTTCCACGTCCCCGAGACGCCCTCGACCTCGGCCTGGCCACCGAGGATCCCCTCGGTACCGACCTCGCGCGCCACCCGCGTCACCTCCGCCGCAAACGAACGCAGCTGATCGACCATCGTGTTGATCGTGTCGCTGAGCTCGAGGATCTCCCCGCGCGCGTCGACGGTGATCTTCTTCGACAGGTCGCCCTGGGCGACGGCAGTCGTCACCTGCGCGATGTTGCGCACCTGCGAGGTCAGGTTCGACGCCATGAAGTTCACGGAGTCGGTCAGGTCACTCCAGGTTCCCGAAACGCCCACGACCTCGGCCTGGCCGCCGAGCTTGCCCTCGGTGCCGACCTCGCGCGCAACGCGCGTGACCTCGTCGGCGAACGCCGACAGCTGGTCGACCATCGTGTTGACGGTCCGCTTGAGCTCGAGCACCTCGCCCTTGACGTCGACGGTGATCTTCTGGCTGAGGTCGCCGTTGGCGACCGCGGTCGTCACCTGCGCGATGTTTCGCACCTGGTCGGTCAGGTTGCGCGCCATGAAGTTGACGTTGTCGGTCAGGTCCTTCCAAGTACCGGCCACCCCGGGCACCTCGGCCTGGCCGCCGAGGATCCCTTCGGTGCCGACCTCGCGCGCGACGCGCGTCACCTGGTCGGCGAACGCAGACAGCTGGTCGACCATCGTGTTGACGGTGTTCTTCAGCTCAAGGATCTCCCCGCGCGCGTCGACCGTGATCTTGCGGCCGAGGTCGCCGTTGGCGACGGCCGTCGTCACGTCGGCGATGTTTCGCACCTGGTCGGTCAGGTTGCGCGCCATGAAGTTGACGTTGTCGGTCAGGTCCTTCCAGGTACCGGCCACCCCCTCGACCTCCGCCTGGCCTCCGAGGATCCCCTCGGTACCGACCTCGCGCGCCACCCGCGTCACCTCCGCCGCAAACGAACGCAGCTGATCGACCATCGTGTTGATCGTGTCCTTGAGCTCGAGGATCTCGCCCTTGACGTCAACCGTGATCTCCTGGGAGAGGTCGCCGTTTGCCACGGCGGTCGTCACCTGCGCGATGTTGCGAACCTGGTCAGTCAGGTTCGACGCCATGAAGTTCACCGAGTCAGTCAGGTCCTTCCACGTGCCGGCTACCCCGGGCACCTTGGCCTGCCCCCCCAGCTTGCCGTCGGTGCCGACCTCGCGCGCGACGCGCGTCACCTCGTCGGCAAAGCTCGACAACTGGTCGACCATCGAGTTCACCGTCGTGCCGATTCGCAGGAACTCTCCCTTGACCGGCCGGCCCTCGATCTCGAGCGCCATCTTCTGGCTCAGGTCACCCTCGGCGACGGCGACGATCACTCGCGCGACCTCAGTCGTCGGCCGCACGAGGTCGTCGATCAGGCCGTTGACCGAGTCAATCGTCCGCCCCCAGGCTCCCTCAGCGCCCTGCAGCCGGGCGCGCTCAGTCATCCTGCCCTCGCGGCCGATGATCTGGCCGACGCGCACGAGCTCGGCTTCGAGCGCTGCGTTGCGCGCGGCGAGCTGGTTGTAAGCGGACTCGAGCGAACCAATCGCGTCCTTGCGGCGCGCGGGCAGCCGCACCGAGAAGTCGCCGGCCGCCGCGGCACGCAGGGCCTGCTCGACGCGCGCGAGCGCGGGGCCACTGATTCGTGCGTCGGGCGTCTGACCGTTTCGAGGCGGACCTGCCGCGCCGGCTTTCGGCGCCGCTTCTACGACGTCGCCGTTGGTCGGCGCTACGTCCGCTCGTCCAGAGCCTTTCCCCTTGGGGACCGCCGTTCGTGCCATGTTCTCGCCCTCAGATCCGTTGCTTTCCCGGCTGACTCGCTGGCCACATGGACGGCGCAGCGGCGTCGCAGACGCCCCGGGCAGCACTAGAGTCCACACGTCACTCTTGAGATTGTCAAGGCCACCGGTCAGGCTGCGGTTTTCCGCATTTTGCTCGCAATCCGGATAATCCCCCAGTGATGTCGGCGACGCTTACCGAGCAGATCCTCGACCGGGCGCCGAACCCGGTTGTCTCGATGGACGAGCGCGGTCGCGTCACCTACTGGAATCTGCGCGCCGAGGAGGTGTTCGGATTCGCTTCAGAGGACGCCGTCGGCCGCACCGTCGCCGAGCTGATCATCCCCGAGCGCCTCCGCTCGGCCCACTGGGACGGGCTCGAGCGATTCATGCAGACCGGCACCGGGCCGGTGCTCGACCAGCGGGTCGAGCTTGAGGCCGTCAGGGCCGACGGCACGGAGTTTCCGGTCGAGCTGACGCTCTCGGCCGTGCGCCACGGCGAGGAGTGGATGTTCACCGCGTTCCTGCACGACCTGTCGTCAAGCAGGGAGACCGAGCAGCAGCGCGACCGGCTGGTCGAGGAGCTGCGATGGGCCCTGCACGGCAGCGAGCGGCGGTTCGACACGGTGGTCGGCTCGTTCGGCGACCCGGTGACGATCCGCGACCGCGAGCACCGGATCGTGTACGCGAACGCGGCAGCGCTCGCGCAACTCGGGTTCAGCTCCGCCGAGGAGCTGCGCGTGACCCCGCCGGCCGACATCATGGCCGACTACTTCGTGTGGGGCGAGGACGGAGGCCCGGTGTCGATGGACGACATCCCGTCCGTCCGGCTGTTGCGCGGCGACACCGCCGAGCCGCTGGTGATCCGCACAGTTCACCGGAAGACCGGCAAGCAGAAATGGCAGCTGCTCAAGTCGGCGCCGCTGCTCGACGAGGCCGGCGCGATCGAGGCCACGATCACGATCTTCGAGGACATCACCGAGCAGAAGCGTGCCGAGCGCCAGGGTCAGTTCCTGGCCCAGGTCAGCGAGGCGCTCGCCTCGTCGCTGGATTACGAGCAGACGCTTCGGAATGTCGCGGCGCTCGCGGTGCCCGACGTCGTCGACTGGTGCGCGGTCGACCTGCTCGACGACGACGGCGACCGCCGGCCGGTCGCCGTCGCGCACTCAGATCCCGCGCAGCTGGCGCTGGCCGAGCAGATGCGCTCCTACCAGCCACAGCGAATGGACCCCAACCAGGGCCTGGGGCTGGTGTTCCGCACCGGACGGCCGGTGCTGTACCCGGACATCCCCGACGAGTTTCTCGTGCGCTCGGCGGCCGACGAGCGCCACCTAGAACTGCTGCGCGCCGTCGGATTCCGGTCGGCCGCGATCGTGCCGATGCGCGTCGGCAACCGGATCCTCGGCGCGATGACGCTCGTCAACGCCGACTCAGGCCGCCTGCTCGACGAGTTCGATCTGCAGCTCGCCGAGCAGGTCGCCGATCGCGCCGCGGTGGCGATCGAGAACGCCAGGCTCTACAGCGAGCGCTCGACGATCGCCCACACGCTCCAGCAGAGCTTGCTGCCCGAGGAGCTTCCCGAGATCCCCGGATTCGAGCTCGCCAGCGTCTACATCCCGGCGTTCGAGAGCACCGAGGTCGGCGGCGACTTCTACGACGTGTGGCAGGTCGACGACGGCTGGATGATGATCATCGGCGATGTAACCGGCAAGGGGATCGAGGCCGCGGCGCTGACGTCGCTCGTGCGCCACACGATGCGAGCCGCCGCCGAGTTCGAAGCGAGTCCGGCGAAGCTGCTCGAGCGCGCCGACACGATCCTGAAGAAGCAGCGCGGTCGCTCGATCTGCACCGCTCTGTGCATGCACCTGGCCGGCAATACCGCGACGGTGTCGGCGGGCGGGCATCCGCTGCCCTTGCACATCAGCGCGCGCGGCGTCGAACCCGCGGGCGAGCACGGGCCGCTGCTCGGCGGGTTCTCGGACGTCAGCTGGCAAGACACGTCACTCGAGCTCGGGCTTGGCGAGACCCTCGTCGCCTACACCGATGGCGTCACCGACGCGGTCGGGGAGGACGGCAACCGCTTCGGCTTGACACGACTGTGCGATACGCTCGCTCGGTTCCGCGGACGGTCTGCGTCCGCGGTGATCGAGGGCCTGACGCTAGCGCTCAGCGAGTTCCAGATCGGCGCACATGCAGACGACACCGCCGCGCTGGTACTCCGTCGTGAATCGTCTGTGGCTACCGGACAGCAGTCACGAGAGGGCAATCCAGATCTGGCGGTGACCGAGTAACGCGATGGTGCGACCGACGAACTTCGAGATAGAGCAAAGGACGGCCGGCTCGACGCCGATCCTGGCGATCACCGGCGAGCTGGACATGAACACGGCCGAACTGCTCGCGCAAGCCGTCGACCTGCAGCTCGAGCAGGGGCCGAGCGCGCTGACGCTCGACCTCGCGGAGCTGGCGTTCATGGACTCGTCCGGGTTGCGGCTGCTGATCGAGCTCTACGACCGCTCCCGTCGGGAGTCGTGGGAGCTGATGCTGGTCACGCCGCGCGACGAGAACGCCACGATGGTGCTCCGCGCGACCGGCGCCGACGACGCGCTGCCGTTCCAATCTGACGGACGCTCGCCGTGACGGTTCCGTCGGAGACTCAGCGCCACGACGATCAGCCGGACCTGCAGCTCGCGCTTGCGCAGAACCGCGAGGCGCCGTCGCTCGCGCGCGCCGCGATCGCCGGCTTCTCCGAGGACCGCGAGATGGACGCCGCGACGCTCGCGACGCTGACGCTGCTCGTCTCCGAAGTAGTCACCAACGCTGTGATCCACCCCAACCTCGAGTCGCCCGGCGACATCCAGCTTTCGGCTCGGATCGTCGGCGGGATGATCCGTGTCGAGGTGACCGACGAGGGCAGCGGCTTCACTCCACAGCCGCGCGATCCGACACAGTCCGACCGCGGCTACGGCCTGTACCTGCTCGAGCAGCAGGCGACCAACTGGGGCGTCGAGCAGCAGACCGGCAACACGGTCTGGTTTGAGCTGGTCGTCTAGGACGCGGTGGTCGGGATCGCGATGGCAGCGCTCGGGAGCGCCGGGCGCGGCTCGTCGTCCTTGAACGCCACTGCCGTCCGTCCGGCGGGCTCGATCACGCGGACCAGCGCGTCGACGACCGTGGGATCGAACTGCGTGCCGGAGTTCGCACTCAGCTCTGCCAGCGAAACCTCGTGCGAGAGGGCCTTGCGGTAGGAGCGGTCGGTGCGCATCGCGTTCCAGGTGTCGCAGCAGGCAATGATCCGCGCCTCGAGCGGGATCTGCTCGCCTGTGAGGCCGTCGGGATAGCCGCCGCCGTCCCAGCGCTCGTGGTGTGAACGGACGATCTGGCCGACCTCGCGCATGAATCCACCGACGCGCTCGAGCATCTTCTGGCCCTCGAGCGTGTGGGTCTTGATCACGGTCCACTCGTCCGGGTCGAGCTTGCCGGGCTTGTTGATGATCTCCTTGGGGATCGCGATCTTGCCGACGTCGTGGAGCAGCGCCCCGAACTCGAGGTTGCGCCGGCGCTGGGCATCGAGGCCGAGCTCTGAGGCGACATCGAGCGCCAGCGCGACGACGCTCTTGCAGTGCTCGCCGGTATAGCCGTCGTCGGCCTCGACGACGTCGCCGAGCACCAGCGCGGTGCCGCGGTACGCGCTCCCGAGCTCGAGCACGCCCTCTAGGCGGCGACGGCGCTCGTGGCCGAACAGGGCTAGCAGGCCGAGCAGCGGTACGAGCGTCAGCACTGCCATCGGACTCGCAGCCTTCGCTACCACGAGGCCGACGCCCGACAACGCGGCATCGATCGCGTAGACCCAGGTCTCGCTGATCAGAGTCGTGAAGTTCGTGCCCCTGCTGACCGCCTCGCGCAACGCGGCGGCTGAGAAGTCGACGACAGACTGAGCGATCAGCGCAGCGATCAAGAGCAGCGCACTGGCGCGTGCGGGGGACACACCGGCAACCACGAACACCGCCACCGGCCCGATGGCAAACCAGGCGTTGCTCGACGTGACCAGCAGCCGGCTCGCTGGGATCTCGCCGACGGCAACGTCGCGCACGCGCACGATCGTCAGCGCGACAAGCACCGCCAACGGCACGACCGCGACCGGCGTCGCGAACAGCAGCGGCACGAACGCGAGCTGCGTGGGCACCGTGAATCCGATTGGAACGTCGAATCTCGCGGTCATCGCGAGCGCCAGCACGGCCACGCATAGCACCAGTGGCCAGACGGCGATCCTGCCCGGCGGCGCCAGCCACCAGAGGACCGCCGCGACCGCGAAGAAGCCCCCACCCACCAGCACCTCGCCGACAAGCTCGCGCGCTGACACGCGCGCGCCGGCAAGGCGATAGGTCTCGGCGAGTACTTGCTGCTGTTCCAGGCCAGGTTCGAACGACATCGCCTGCGGGCTATCGACCGTCGTCCGCGAGGCCCTTACTCGCGCGCGCGTTCCCTCAACGTATCGTCAATCGAACACGCGTCCAGGCCCCCTCAATCTGCTTGATCGCCGGTCGAGGCGGACCGATGAGCGGGTTGTAAACCAACTGAAAAGGGCAAACCCGGCGCGAGCCGGGGGCGCAAAGCTAGAGGTCTCGCACAGGCGAGATAGCTCGGTTACCAGTGCACACCATGGATGGTGCGTGCATGAAAAAGTATCTGTTCAGTTTGCGGTCCCTCGCCCTGGGGGCAATCACGGCGGGCGTCGCGCTTGCCGGGCTGCCGGCGACGTCGCAGGCGGCTCTGATCAGCACCGGAAGTTGTGACAACTCCGCCCTGTCAAAGCCGTTCGCCCAGTGGGGCGATAGCAATCAGTACAAGCTCGTGCCTGGTGGAGACTTCGAGGGAAGCCTGTCCGGTTGGACGCTCAGCGGCGGTGCCAAGGTGGTCAGCGGCAACGGTCCGTACGGCGCTGGCTCGCACTCGCTATACCTGCCGGCCGGCGCGAGCGTAACGACGCCCTACACGTGCGTCAATGCCGCATACCCGTCGTTCCGCCTGTTTGCCAAGAACCAGTCCCTGCTGTCGACGATCGTGCCGCAGATCGTCTACAAGCTGCCGCTGCTTGGGGCAACGGCGCTGCCGATCGGCGCGATTGCGCTGAGCCCGAACTGGTCGCCGTCGGCGCCGCTGCTGACCGCCTCGCTGGTCACCGGCCTGCTGAACGGCGGCACCGCCCAGGTCGCGCTGAAGTTCACCGCGCTGCTTGGCCCGTCGACGGTCGACGGCATCTACGTCGACCCGCTGATGCGTCGCTGATTCAAACCGATGCGACGATCGCCCGGCGGCGCGCACCCCGCCGGGCGATCGCATTGGTCGGTCAGCCGGTGCGCAGCAACGCCGCCAGATTGATCGCCGTCGCCATCGCTCGGTAGCCGGCGGCGTTGGGATGCAAGTGATCCCCGCTGTCGTAGCGGGGATTCATGACCTCGGGGTTCGACCGCTCCGCCAGCACCTTCGCGAAGTCGATCACGCCGTCGAACCCGCCGCTGGTCATGATCCAGTGGTTGACGTCCTCGCGTTTTCCCTCCCCCGCCGGGGTCCAGTAGCGCGCACCGCGAAACGGGGTCAGCGTCGCGCCGAAGATCTGCACCCCGGCCGCGTGGGCCTGAGCGATGATCTGCGCATAGCCGGCGACGATCTCGGCGGCGGAGACATCGCTGTGGGGAGCGTTGAGTCGGCCCTTGCTCTGGCTGAAGCCGATGTCGTTGACGCCCTCGAGCAGAATCACGGCCTTGACGCCGGGGCGCGCGAGCACGTCGCGCCCGAATCGCCCGACGGCGTTGATCCCGCAGCACGGTGAGTCGTTGAGCACGCGGTTTCCGCCGATCCCCTCGTCGACGACGTTCAGCGTCGCGCCGCGGCGCACCTGTAGACGGCGGGCGAGGTCGTCGGGCCAACGCGCGTTGGTCCCGACGCCTGAGCCGACGCCATCGGTGACCGAGTCGCCGAGCGCGACCACCGTCCCGCGCACGCGCGATGCCGGAACGATGTCGACGTCGTCGATCAGGTACCAGGTCTCGGTGTGTGCGGTGAACGCGGCGGCGCCGGCGTCGGCCGCGTGGTCACCGGCCGCAACGTAGTTGAACTGCTGCGCCGCGCCGTGCTCGGTCGGCGGCCCGGTCGCATGCGGCACGAACAGGCTGATCGCGAGCTCCTGGCCCGGGCGCACCGTCAGCGCAACGGGGTCTGAGAGCGCATCGGCGCCGGGCGGAATCTGCATCGACGACTGGCCGGCGAACGTCAGCGTTCGGGTTGTCCCGGGCGCCAGGGCGGCGCCTTTGCCCTGCACTGCGAGCGTTGCATGACCGATCTCCAGGGGCGTCGCGCCAAACGCATTTGTGAAGCGAACCCGGACCCTCGCGCCGCCGATGCTGCTAAACACAATGTTGCGAACCGTCCGATTTTCGAAGCCGGTGACGAACTGGCTCCGTGGTGAGGCGGCTTGCGGGCTTGCGGCCCAGGCGGCGATCCAATGCCCCGGGCTTCGGGTCGGTGGTGCGATCGGGATGGTCTGTGGACGCAGCGTTCGTTCGGACGCGGCAGCCGCGAAATCCCCGTGAAACACGGCTCCAATGCCGACGAGTAGCAGAGCCCCAAGCGCCGGCAACGCGTACTTACGAACGCTCGCATGTCGAATCGATCTCAGCCCACTACCTCCCATAGACCCGTTAGCCCCGTACCCCCACGGCGGCAAATCCTAACGCGTCACTCTTTACGCTCGTCCGACGGCCATCCGGGTACCAAGGGCGGGGTGAACCGTTCGGCCACGACGACACGGCGCGCGCGCCGCCGCACGCCCGCGACGCCCGCGGGCGATCCGCAGTCGCGCTACCACGCCGGCCTCGACGGCCTGCGCGCGCTCGCCGTCCTCGGCGTGCTGCTCTACCACGGCGGCGTCTCGTGGGCGGGCGGCGGCTTCCTCGGAGTCGAAGCATTCTTCGTACTTTCGGGCTTTTTGATCACTTCGCTGCTGGTCGTCGAGTGGAAGCGCTCGCACACGATCGCGCTCGGTGCGTTCTGGGCTCGCCGCGCTCGGCGCCTGCTTCCGGCGCTGTTCTTGATGGTCGCCGCGGTCGGCGTCTACTACGCCGTCGCGGGCCCGATGGACACGGTCCCCGACCTCAAGGGAGCGGGCATCTCGACGCTCCTGTACGCCGGCAACTGGCACCAGATCTCGACCGGCGCGAGCTACTTCGCCGCCAGCGGCCCGACCTCCCCGCTCAAGCACACGTGGTCGCTTGCGATCGAGGAGCAGTTCTACCTGTTCTGGCCACTGTTGCTCGTCGGCGTCTTCTGGCTGGTGCGCCGGCGCCAGCCGCGCCGCTTTCGCGAGAGCGGCGGCGCGCTGCGGCTGCTGCTCGCCGTGAGCGTCGTCGGCGCCGTCGCCTCGGCGATCGACACGGCGCTGCTGTTCAACGGCGGCAAGGGGCTCGATCGCGTCTATTACGGGACCGACACCAGAGCCGGAAGCCTGCTCGCAGGCGCCGCGCTGGCCCTCGGGCTGGCACTACTGCAACAACGCTTGCAGCATCTAGAGCTGTCCGAGCGCAGCCGCGAACGCGGCCGAGCGCTCTCGATCGCGGCGGCGATCGGGCTCTTGACGGTGCTTGTAGCGATGCACTTCGCCGACTCCGATTCGGCGTGGCTGTACCCGTTCGGTCTGCTCGGCGTCGACATCGCCGTCGCACTGGTGATCATCGCGGTCGTCCTCGCTCCGCACGTGTTCGTCGGCAGGCTCTTGTCGACGCGGCCGTTGCGAGCGATCGGGCAGATCTCCTACGGGCTCTACCTGTGGCACTTCCCGCTGTTCCTGTGGCTCGACGCGAGCTCGACCGGAACCAGCGGCCCGGTGCTGCTCGGACTGCGGATCGCGGTCACACTGATCGTCAGCGTCCTCTCGTTCTTCCTGCTCGAGCAGCCGATCCGCAAGCGGACGATCCCAACCCCAATGGTGCGGTCGCTCGCACCGCTGGCGGCCGGCGGCGCGCTGATCGCGCTGGTCATCGCGTCGGCGATCCAGGCGCCCGGGTTCAAGGCGACCGCCGCCCCGTCACCGCCGCCGAGCACGGCGAAGTTCACCGGCACGGCTCCCGGCTGCACGGTCACGCTCAAGGACACTCCGCAGTACGGCCTCGCCCCGCTGCCCCGCGACAAGGCCACGAGCGACATCTACGCGTGGCTCGGAGCCCACAAGGTCGGCTGGCAGGGATCGGCGTCCGAGACGTTCCACACGTGCCCGCCGAAGAAGGTGATGGTCGTCGGCGACTCGCTCGCGTTCACGCTCGGCGTCGGGATGATGGACGACGAGACGCACTACGGCGTCGAGGTCGCCAACGCGGGGATTCTCGGCTGTGCGTTCACCACCGCCGGGCAGCTCGACGTCGGCGGTGTCTGGCAGGACCAGTCGGCGGGCTGCCCAACGGCGCTCGAGCAGTGGTCGCGCGAGGAGCAGCAGCTGGGTGCCAGCGCCGTGATCGTCGAGCTCGGCTACCGCGACCAGTTCGACTGGAAGATCAACGGCAAGGTCGTACATCTCGGGCAACCCGCGTTCGACCGCGACGTCCAGCAGCAGATCGACCGGTACGTCAGCGTGCTCGGCGCCAACGGTGCCAAGGTGGTGTTCCTGTCGGTGCCGTACACGAGCCCGCCCGCGAACGCCGACGGCTCGCCCGCTCCGGCCGCGTCACCGGCGCGGCACCGGCTGATCAACCAGATGCTTCAGAACGCGGCCCGCGCCCACGACAACGTCCGCGTCGTCGACATCGACAAGAAGGTCTCGCCCGCCGGCCACTACCAGGCCAAGATCGACGGCCAGGTCTGCCGGTTTGACGGGATTCACTTCAGCGTCTTCTGCAGCAAGCTGCTGCAGCCAGACATCCTCACCGCCACGCGCAAGCTGATCGGCGGCTGATCAGCCGATCTGCATCGGCGAGTAGTCCGCGATCCACATCGCGTCGAGCATCGCCTTCATCGGATCCTCGAGCTCGACCGCGGCGACGCCGTCGGCGATCGCCTGGCGCGCGACACCGGCCGCGACCGTCGCCGACGTCTTTCGCAGGTTCGCGATCTCGGGGAGCAGCCCGGCCCCGGGCCGGCTCGCGTCAACCAGCGAGGCGAGCGCGTGGGAGGCGGCGAGCAGCATCCGGTCGGTGACGGTGCTCGCGCCCGCGACGATCGTCCCGAGGCCGATGCCGGGGTAGATCAACGCGTTGTTGGCCTGTCCGATCTCATAGTCGATGCCGTCGTAGCGAACGGGCGCCCACGGCGTCCCGGTGCCAACCAGGCCGCGGCCGCCGGTCCACGCGATCACGTCGGCGGGCACCGCCTCGATCAGCTCGGTCGGATTCGACAGCGGGAAGATCAGCGGGCGCTCGACGTGCGCGGCCATCTCGCGGACGATCGGCTCGCTGAACGCCCCGCCCTGGGTCGACGTGCCGACGAGGATCGTCGGATGCACGTTGGCGACGACGTCGGCGAGCCCGATCGACCCGTCCTCTGCTGCTGTCCGCCAATCGGTGAGCTCCGAGCGCGGCCTGGCGTACGACACCTGGAAGTCGCGCAGGTCGGTCATGTCGTCCACCAGCAGCCCCTGGCGATCCACGCACCAGAAGCGGGCCCTTGCGTCGCGCTCGGAGAGGCCGTCGTCGAGCATCACCGCGCGGATCTGGTCGGCGACGCCGACGCCGGCGGTGCCGGCCCCATAGATCACGATCCGCTGCTCACCGGGCCGCGTGCCGGCGACCCGCATTCCCGCCAGGATCGCCGCCAGCGTGATCGCGCCGGTTCCCTGCATGTCGTCGTTGAACACCCGATAGCGGTCGCGGTACTGCTCGAGGATCCGCCGGGCGTTGGATGGCCCGAAGTCCTCGAAGTGCAGCAGCGCGTGCGGAAACATCGTCGATGCCGCCTCGACGAAGGCCTCGACGAGCGCGTCGTAGCGTTCGCCGCGAACGCGGCCGTGGCGATTGCCGACGTACACCGGGTCTTTGAGCAGCGACTCGCGATCGGTGCCGACATCGAGCATCACCGGGATCACGCGACCGGGATGGATGCCCGCGGCGGCCGTGTAGATCGCAAGCTTGCCGATCGAGATCGCCATCCCGTTGGCTCCCCAGTCGCCGATCCCGAGGATCGCCTCGGCGTCGGTCGCGACGAGCAGGTCGACATCCTCGGCCCCGAGCCCGTAGTTGCTAAACGCGTCCTGCACGCCTTCGATGTCGTCGACCGACAGGTAGACGCCGTTGGGGCGCTGAAACTCGTGGCTGTAGCGCTGGATCGCCTGCGAGATCACAGGCGCGTAGATGATCGGGAGCATCTCCTGAAGGTGCACCTCGAGCAGCCTGTAGTAGAGGACCTCGTTGCGGTCGTGCAGCGCTGCGAGGAAGCTATTGCGAGCAATGTCGCTCGGCTGCGCCTCGTACTGCTCGTAGGCGCGGTCGCACTGCTGCTCGAGCGTCAGCACCGCCGGTGGCAGCAGGCCCTGCAGTCCGAGCACTGCGCGCTCCTCGAGCGTGAACGCCGTGCCGCGGTTGTAGCGGGGGTCGCGCAGCAATGCCCGTCCGCGCGGCATGGGGGCGGTGAGCCGTCGCTGCCGCCCCGCGGGCATCAGTTGCGCCTGGTGAGCACCGGGCGCGGCGAGACGGGCTCGGGGACCGAGTCGAGCTCGGTCTGCAGTACCCCGACGAGTGCGAAGTCGGGCAGCCGCTCCTGCAGCAGTGCCAGACAGCGCCGGTAGTGGCGCAGGCGACGGCGGAGAACCGTGACGCCGATCGCCGCGGCGCCGCGGCCGAGACGCAGCTCGCGAACCTTCGAGACCTTGTCGGCGGCGAACACCATCAGCGCGTCGCGGCCGGCCTTGGCGACCTGCTCGCGCAGCGCCGCCTTGCGGTGGGCGTAGCCGCTGATCCGCTCGTCCTCGCTGACCGCGCAGACGAGTGCCGTCACCTCGGAACCGAACCGCTTGGTCAGATCCGACGCGCTCGTCCCACTCTTCTCGATCGTGTCGTGCAGCACGCCGGCCGCGACGACCTCAT
This sequence comes from Solirubrobacteraceae bacterium, assembly GCA_036490775.1. Classification (GTDB taxonomy): domain Bacteria; phylum Actinomycetota; class Thermoleophilia; order Solirubrobacterales; family Solirubrobacteraceae; genus Palsa-465. The sequence continues at coordinate 34,386 of DASXDD010000119.1, forward strand.
CGGACGCTCCGGCCTGGTAGAGCAGCGACGCCACCTCGAGCGGGTGCAGGATGAACGGCTGACCGTCGACCTTGCGGCGCTGGCCAGAGTGCAAGCGCTGCGCGAATTCGACGGCTGCCTGCGTCTTCAGGAAGCCGGGGGCAATCTCCAACGTGCTGCTCAGAGCCGCCACGGCGCAGCAGTGTAATGCGAACCCGCAAACTCCGGGATTTATGTTCGTTGCCAGGTTGTGACCCGGGCTTGTCAGGCCGAGGACCGTGTGGTAGCCGCCTCCGCGGCCACCACAACCGGGCGGCGCCTTGCCGTCAACAGCGCGAACCCGATCACGCCGGCCGCCAGCGAGATCGCCGCGATCACGACCCACGCACGCTGGTATGCGACGAGCGTCGCGGCCGGCGAGTGCGGCGACCCGAGCACGGCGATCAGCACCGCGACGCCGACCGCGAGCCCGATCTGGCGGAACATGTTCACGACCGCCGAGCCGGTTGCGAACGCATTCGGGGGCAGTGACCCGGTGCCGGTCGACATCATCGTCGGCAGCGTC
>DASXDD010000120.1:0-35594 GCA_036490775.1 Solirubrobacteraceae bacterium
CAAACCCATATACGCATGAAAACACTCAATCCAACCCTTCGCGTACTGCTCCTGACCCTTCACCCAATTCCCAGGACTCGCATCCCAAAAATGGCAATGCCCATCCACGACGAAATACCGATCACCATTGCTCGCGAACATCCAAAGCTCCCTCATTCGACTACGCGATGAGCGCAATCTACTCCGCGCGCCAAGCCCGGTGTAAGAGACTGGATATCAGCGATCCGGGGGCAGCACCTGGCCCCGCAGGTCGCCGAGCGAGATGCGAGTTGCGCCGCGCTCGCCGGCCCCGCGGATCACGACTGTGTCGCCGTCCTGGAGGAACGTGCGAGTGCTCCCGTCGTCGAGCGCGATCTGGTCGCGCCCGCCCCAGCTGAGCTCGAGCAGGCAGCCGAGCGTCCCAGGCTCGGGTCCCGAGATCGTGCCCGACCCGAACAGGTCGCCGGCGCGCACGACCGCGCCGTTTGACGTCGCGTGCGCCAGTTGCTGCGCCGCGTTCCAGTAAAGACCCCGCGAGTTCATCCGGCTGACGACCGTCTCGACTCCCGAATCGGCCGGGACGATCGCAAGCTCGAAGTCGATGTCGAGTGCCCACGGCTCGCTCACGGCCAGGTGCTCGAGCGGCCGCGGCGACTGCTCCACCCCCGCGACGCGCAATGGCTCGAGCGCCGCGAGCGGCACGATCCACGGCGCGATCGAGGTCGCAAACGACTTGCCCAAAAACGGCCCGAGCGGCTGGGACTCCCAGCGCTGGATCTCGCGCGCGCTCCAGTCGTTGAGCAGCACGAACCCGAAGATCACACGCTCGGCGTCCGATGTCGGGATCGGTGCGCCTGACCGCGGACCGGGACCGGTCACGAACCCCAGCTCGAGCTCGACGTCGAGCGCCCGCTCGGGGCCGAACGTCGGCGCCGCGCCGGACTGCTCGGGGGCGCGCTGACCGCACGGCCGCCGGACCGGCGTGCCGCTGACGACCACGGTCGCGGCGCGGCCGTGGTACCCGACCGGGAGCGCGCGGTAGTTGGGGCTCAGCGGCTCGGCGTCTGGCCGGAAGATCCGCCCCGCGTTCGATGCGTGCTCGATCGAGGAGAAGAAGTCGACGTAGTCCGCAACCTCGATCGGCAGGACCGCCTGGACCCCGTCGAGCGGCAGGAGCGCGCGCCGCGCAAGCTCCGGCACGTAGGCGATCTCGGAGTTGCCCGCCGAGAGCAGCTCGGTGACTCGCGCGCGTGTCGCACTCCACGCGGCGGGCCCGAGCTCGAGGAATGCGTTCAGCGTCGGCTGCGCGAACACATCGTCGCCGTCCAGCAGCCCCGCCTGGGCGACGGCGGCGAGGTCGAGCGCGTACTCGCCGATCCGCACGGCGACACGCCCGGAGCCGTCGGCGCCGCGCACGACACCGTACGGGAGGTTCTCGAGCCCGAAGCCGGAGCCATCGGCGCCTCGGACCCAGCTACCGGCCACTAGTGCTCACCACTACTCGAGCAAGCTGCGGACCGCCGAGACGAAGTCGTCGACGTCGTCCTCGGTCGTGTCCCACGAGCACATCCAGCGGACCTCGCCGATCTGCTCGTCCCACACGTAGAACGGGAACTCGGCCTGGAGCTCCTCGGTCACGGCCGCCGGCAGCGTCGCGAACACGGCGTTGGTCTCCACCGGCCGCGTGATCGTCAGCTGCGCGACGTCGTCGAGCCCCTTCGCGAGGTCGGCGGCCATCGCGTTGGCCTGGCCGGCGCAGCGCTGCCAGAGGTCGTCGGTCAGCAGCGCGTCGAACTGGGCGGCGATGAACCGCATCTTCGACGCGAGCTGCAGCGTCTGCTTGCGCAGGTACTCAAACCCGGCCGATAGCTCCGGGTTCAGGAACACGACCGCCTCGCCACCGAGCAGTCCGTTCTTGGTGCCGCCGAACGACAGCACGTCGACGCCGACATCGGTGCTGATCGCCGCGAGCGGCAGCTTCATCGCGGCGGCCGCGTTGCTCAGCCGCGAGCCGTCCATGTGCAGCAGCATCCGGTTGGCGTGCGCGAACTCGGCGATCGCGCGCACCTCATCGCGCGAGTACAGCGTCCCGAGCTCGGTGCACTGCGAGATCGAGACCACGCGCGGCTGCACGACGTGCTCGTCACCGAGCCGCGACATCATTCGCTGTACCAGTTCGGGCGTCAGCTTGCCGTGCTTGGTCGTCGCGGTCAGCAGCTTGACGCCGGCGATCGCCTCCGGCGCGCCGCATTCGTCCACGTTGAGATGCGCCGTCTGCGCGCAGACAACCGCCTCCCACGGTCGGCACATAGCGCGCATCGACAGCACGTTGGCGGCGGTGCCGTTGAACACGAAGAACGGCCGCGCATCGGCACCGAAGTGCTCGGTGAACTTCGCCTCGACCTGCTTGGTGAACTCGTCGTGCCCGTAGCCCGTCGCGTGGCCGACGTTGGCGCGTGCGATCGCAGCGAGCACCGCCGGATGCACGGTTGCGTTGTTGTCGGACGCGAACCCGCGGGAGCTGCTCACGGCGGGCAGCTTAGTGCCTGCCTGCGCGCCGTCGGCGCTCATGCGGCGAGCTTGGTCTTCAGCGAGCTGTAGAAGATCGACAGCGGGAACTCGTCCTCGAGCACGAGGTCGACGTACGGTCGCGGATCCTCGACGTCGTCCAGGGACCGGACCGCCTTAGCCCAGCGCGAGCCGGTCGCGGGCGCGACGTTCCCCGCGACGAGGTCATGGGCGGCGGCCCAGTGCTGGAGCTTGGTGCGGTCGATCCCGGTGCGGTACAGGTCCTGGACCTCGGCGTAGAGCTGCGCGACGCCGTCACCGACGCGTTCCCACTCGATCGTCAGCCGGTTGTCGGTCCAATGCAGGAACCGGTGACGATGCAGGAACGCAAACAGCAGCTGGCCGCCGAGGCCGTCGTAGTTGCGCAGCCGCGGCCCGGTGATCGGGAAGCGCAGCAGTCGGTCGAGCAGGATCGCGTACTGGACGTAGCGCGCGGCGGCGATCCCGTCGCGCTCGAGCTGCTGGGCCTGTGTGAACGCGGTCAGGTCGCACCGCAGCTCCTCGAGTGAGTACATCCAGTACGGCGCCCGCTGGCGGATCATGAACGGATCGAACGGAAGGTCGCCGTGGCTGTGAGCGCGGTCGTGGATCAGGTCCCAAAGGATGTACGCCTGCTGGGAGACGTCGGGCCGCGCGAGCATGCACGCCGCGTCGGGCGGGAGGTTCAGCGCGAGCAGGTCGGCGGCAGCGCCGGCGACGCGCCGAAGACGGGCTGCCTCGCGGTCGCAGAAGATCGCGCCGAAGTTGTTGACCGGCCGGCCTGACACCGACACCGTCTCCGGGAACAGCGTCGCGCACTCGCTGTCATAGCCGCGAGTGAAGTCGACGAGCTCGACCGGGACGAACTTTGGGTTGTCGTAGCGGCTGCGCTCGAGCTCGGCGACGTGCTGAGGCCACGGCACCCGGACGATCAGCGATTCAAAGCACGTGTCGCGCGAGCCGTTCTGCTTGTACATGGGGAACACGACGAGGTTCTCGACGCCGTCCCTGCGATCAAGCTCCGGGCGAAACTGCTCGAGCGAGGCGGTGAAGTCGGGGCGCTGCAAGCCACCGGCGACCCAAGCGCTCAGGTCCGCGCGGACCGCGTCGAGGTATTGCGCCTGGTGTTCGAACCGCGGCGCCAGTTGCTCGATCGCCGCGCTCATCGCCTCGACGTGCTGCTGCGCCTGGCCGAGATCGGCGCCCTGCGCGAGCGCGCCGTCGGGCGCCTGCAGCGTCGCGAGCGCGTTTGTCTGATCGCGCAACTGCGCCCATGCCGGATCGAGCGCCGGCGAGTCCGCGACGACCTCGGGCACGCCGACCGCGGTGCTCGACGCGGCCCAGCTGACGAGGTTGCACCACAGCGCGCGGTGGTCGAGCTCGTCGATGCAGTCGTCGCCGAACAGGTCGGAGTCGGCGAGCACGACGACGCGGCCGTTGCCGTGCTGCTGGGCGACGATCAGCGGCGCGCCGGGGTTGGACGCCGTCGAGTGCGCGCGGGCGAGCACGCGGGCGCCGTTGGTCGACGCGACCGTCGTCGCGCGATACAGGCAGGCCGAGTTCACGCGCGCGAGCAGGTCGCCGCCGCGACCGCGGCCGCCATCGCCAAGCTCGGCGAGGATCCAGCTCGGGGCGCCGTGGCAGTGCTCGTAGTCCTGGACGGTGTCGTTGGCGAGACGCAGCCCGAAGCCGGCGAGCAACTCATTGAGGTTGTTGCCGTACTTGTCCTGCTCGGTCTCGCCGAGCACGATCAGGCCGCCGCCGCGGGCGACAAACTCCTGGATCGCCGTCAGCTCCTCGGGGCTCAGGCGCGGCGACCCGGTGCCGGTCGTGCGCTCCCATGCGGGCTCGGACGGGTGCGCGATCACGAGCACGTCGCACTGCGCCAGCGTGTCCGCAGTCAGGGGTGCAGCGGCGTTGGGCGCTACCTCGAACTCGCGCTCGGCGAGCACGCTTGCAGCCGTCGCGTAGGACGAGTCGCCTGGGTGCGCGGGCTGCATCTCGCGCGCGAGCTCGGGACGGATCGTCCACGCCTCGCTGTGAGCCTCGTCGAATAGGACACGGGCAATCGTGGCTGCGCTCATGACATCGCAGCCTAGCGACGCTCCCGGCGGTTGTCGACACCGAAATCGGTGTATTGTGCGCAACAAATCGCACGATGGATGCCTCTGATCGTCAGATTCTTGCGCTGCTCGTCGAAGACGGACGTCGCACCTACGACGACATCGCCCGCCGCGTGTCGCTGTCGCCGCCCGCTGTCAAGCGACGCGTCGACAAGCTGCGCACCGGCGGCACGCTGCGAGGGTTCACGGCGGTCATCGACCACGAGGCACTGGGCGACCGCACCGAGGCGCTGATCGAGCTGTTCTTCGCCCCCGGGACGCTGCTCGACGAGGTCGCGGACACGCTGCGGGGCTATCCCGAGGTCGTCGAGGCGTGGAGCGTGACCGGCGAGGCCGATGCGATCGCGCGCGTCCGCACGCAGGACAACTCAGACCTCGAGCGGCTGATCATCGACCTACAGCGTCACGGCCCTGTCGAACGGACGCGCTCACAGGTGGTGCTGTCGCGGCTGGTTCACCGCTAAGCCCCCACCACCCTGGAGCGCGCCCGCTCGGCCGGCTCAGCCGAGGAACGAGTGGAATTCCCCGAGCGGTTCCGGCAGGTGTGGCGTGAACGGCTTGAAGTGGAACGCACGGCCGGTGTCAAACCCGGCCTTAGCGGCCGAGGCCTTGTCGGCGAACGGCGTCAGCGCCGTGACGGCCTTGTTGATGTTGGTCCACTTGAGCGTCCGCTCGTAGCCGTTGTTGTTGGGCGGGTCGACGCTCTCGGCCTTGCCCTGGATGCCGGTGACCTTCTCGATCGGGCCGCCATCCTTCTTGGCCACACCCGGCGCGACAACCCGCGCCAGCGTGCGGTGATCGCTCTCGATCGCCATGATCCGTGCCGCGGTCACCCGCAGGTCGGGAGTCGAGAAGTCGCGCACGCCGACCAGGTACGCCGCGATGAACGCGTCCTCGAGCGTGACCAGGATGTTGAGCGTCGTCTGCGGGTCGTCGAACATGTTCTTGGGGTAGTAGAACGTCGTGAACGGCGAGGGCTTCTTCGTGACGCTCATCTCCAGGGCGTAGTGAGACATCTCCTCCTGGCGAGCCGCCTTCAGATAGCCCTGGTCATCGCTCGCGAGCCGCTTGAAGAACGGCGCGTTGTCGATGATGTTCGAGTAGGTGGTCACTGCCAGCGCCTCGGCGATCTGGGCGGCACCGAGGATCGCGATGTCTCCCTTCGTGACGCCTCCACCCTTCGCCGCCGCGAACGACGGGATCAGCGCTTCAAGCGCTGAGGCGCCGACCAGTGCTCCGGCACCGGTCGCGGCCGACTTGGTGAGGAACTGCCTGCGGTCTGTCCTTCTCGCTGCGCCTTCGTGCTCATCCAACATCTGCGTGATCTCCCTCCAGAGAGTGGTGCGGTTTGTCACGCGTCTATACGGGCGGCTCGTGAGGTTGGATCACAAGCTCGGCGAAGGCATCGATCAAACCTTGCCACAACCGTGTCAAGGTTTGGCGAAATCCTGTTAGCATGGCCGCGATGCGCGACTTCCTTTCGGCCACTCGCGAGCGCGTACTCGTCTACGACGGCGGCATGGGCGCGACGCTCGAGCAGTTCGATCTGAGCCTCGAGCGCGACTACAAGCTGCCCGGCCGTTGCCACGAGGCGCTGGTGCTCAACCGGCCCGACGTGATCGAGGGCGTGCACCGGTCGATGCTCGAAGCGGGCGCGCACGTGCTCGAGACCGACACGTTCCAGGCATCTCGCCTGAAGCTCTCAGAGTGGGGACTTGACGAGCACACGCACGAGATCAACCTGAGGGCGGCGCAGATCGCGCGTAAGGCCGCCGGCGACGACCGGTTCGTCGCGGGCTCGATCGGCCCGACCGGGTTCCTGCCCGCCAGCGACGATCCGACGCTCGGCCAGATCCAGTTCCCTGAGCTCGTCGAGGTGTTCCGCGAGCAGGCATACGGACTGCTCGAAGGTGACGTCGACCTGATCATCATCGAGACCGCCCAGGACATCCTCGAGGTCAAGGCGACGATCTTCGGCGCCCGCGAGGCGTTCAAGGAGCTGGGTCGCGCCGTTCCGATCCAGTGCAGCGTCTCGCTGCTGCCCCAAGGCGGCAAGATGCTGCTCGGCACCGACATCTCGAGCGTGCTCGCGACACTCGAGGCGCTTGAGGTCGACGCAATCGGCCTCAACTGCTCGACCGGGCCCGAGGATATGCGAGACGCGATCCGGTTCCTGGGCGAGACGGCGACCGTTCCCGTGCACTGCATCCCCAACGCCGGGCTGCCGCTGCAAGGACCCAACGGCGAGACGATCTTCCCCGAGCAGCCCGAGCCGCTTGCCGCCGTGCTCGGCGAGTTCGTCGAGCGTTACGGGATCTCGATCGTCGGCGGCTGCTGCGGGACGACTCCGGCTCACATCGAGGTGCTCGCCGATCGCGTGCGCGGCCGCAAGCCGCGCGAGCGCCCCGAGCGCCGCCAGCTGCACGTGTCAAGCATGATCGCCGCGACCACACTGGTCCAGGATCCGCGCCCGACGCTGGTCGGCGAGCGCGTCAACTCCCAGGGCTCGCGCAAGGCCAAGGAGATGCTGCTCGCCGACGACTACGACGGGATCCTGACCGTCGCCGAAGACCAGGTCGTCGGCGGCGCGCACGTGCTCGACGTCTGCGTGGCGCTGACCGAGCGCCAGGACGAGGCCGAGCAGATGCGGCAGGTCGTCAAGCGGATCTCGCTGACGCAGCCCGCGCCGATCCAGGTCGACTCAACCGAGCCCGAGGTAATCGAGACCGCCCTGCAGCAGATCCCCGGGCGCGCGATCGTCAACTCGATCAACCTCGAGGCCGGCCGCGACAAGCTCGACCGCGTGGTGCCGATCGCCAAGGCCCACGGCGCCGCGCTGATCGCGCTGACGATCGACGAGGTCGGGATGGCGAAGACGGCCGAGCGAAAGCTCGAGGTCGCCAAGCGGATCACCGAGCTGTGCTGCGACGAGCACGGGCTCGACCCAGAGGCGCTGATCTTCGACTGCCTGACGTTCACGCTGACGACCGGCGACGAAGAGTGGCGTCCGAGCGCGGTCGCGACGATCGACGGGATCCGTCAGATCAAGGCAGAGATCCCCGGCGTGAAGACCTCGCTCGGCGTCTCGAACGTCTCGTTCGGCGTTGGCCTCCCGGCCCGCAGCGCGCTCAACAGCGTGTTCCTGCACCACTGTGTCGAGGCCGGGCTCGACCTCGCGATGGTCAACCCCAACCACATCACCCCGTACTCAGAGATCGGCGAGCTCGAGCGCGAGCTCGCTGACGACCTGGTGTTCAACCGCCGCGATGACGCGCTCGAGCGATTCATCGCTCACTTCGAGTCCAAGGGCGCCGCCGACGAAGCGCCCGACAAAGCCGACCCGACCGAGGGGATGGAACCGGAGGAGGCGCTTCACTTCCACATCCTGCGGCGCAAGAAGGAGGGCGTCGAGGACTGGATCGACGCGAGCGTCGAGAAGATCGGCGCGGTGCCGACACTCAACGGCGTGCTGCTGCCGGCGATGAAGGAGGTCGGCGACAAGTTCGGCGCCGGCGAGCTGATCCTCCCGTTCGTGCTCCAGTCGGCCGAGGTGATGAAGCGGGCGGTCGCCCAGCTCGAGCGCTACCTCGACAAGCTCGAGGGCTACACGAAGGGGACCGTCGTCGTTGCGACCGTGTTCGGCGACGTGCACGACATCGGCAAGTCGCTCGTCAACACGATCCTCACCAACAACGGCTACACGGTGGTCGACCTCGGCAAGCAGGTCCCGATCCAGACGATCCTCGACGCCGCCGCGGAGCACAACGCGACCGCGATCGGGCTGTCGGCGCTGCTCGTCTCGACGTCTAAGCAGATGCCTGCGTGCGTCCAGGAGCTGTACTCGCAGGGTCGCGACGTGCCGGTGCTGATCGGCGGCGCGGCGATCAACCGCAACTTCGGGCTGCGGATCCTCTACCCAAACGGCACCGCGTCCGACGAGATCTACGAGCCCGGCGTGTTCTATTGCAAGGACGCGTTTGAGGGTCTGTCGAAGATGGACCAGCTGATCGATCCTGATCAGCGCGAGTCGCTGGTGGCCAAGACCCGCGATGCCGCCCGCAAGCTTCGCGAAGCGCCAGCGCCCGAGCCTGATGACTCGCCGCCGGTCACCGACGACTCCGTCCGCAGCGCGACCGACACGTCGAACCCGGTCCCGGAGCCGCCGTTCTGGGGCGTTCGCGAGATCGACGTACCGATGGACGAGGTCTATAACCACCTCGACACGCACGTGCTGTTCAAGCTGCACTGGGGCGGCCGCGGGGTCAAGGGCGACGCCTGGCGGCAGCTGCTGCGCGAGGACTTCCAGCCCAGGCTGGAACGTATGTGGGCCGAGCAGGACTACCTCCACCCGCGCGCGGTGCTGGGCTATTTCCCGTGCAACTCCGACGGCAACGAGCTGATCATCTGGGACCCCGAGGCGCCAGGCGAGCGCGAGCTCGAGCGGCTGGTGTTCCCGCGCCAGCCCAAGCACGACCGTATCTGCCTGGCCGACTTTTACCGTCCGGTCGACAGCGGCGAGGTGGATGTCGTGGCACTCCAGGCGGTCACCGCCGGCGACGAGGTCACCGAGCTGATGGCTCAACTCGAGCGCGACGGCGAGTTCGCCGAGCAGCTGTTCGTACACGGCCTCGGCGTTCAGACCGCTGAGGGCATAGCCGAGTGGCTGCACGCACAGGCGCGGTCACAATTGGGCGCCGAGCCCACCCAGGGCCGCCGGTACTCGTGGGGCTATCCCGCCTGCCCCGAGCAGTCAGAGCACGAGAAGGTCTTCCGGCTGCTCGACGCTCCATCGATCGGGCTGAGGCTGTCGGGCGGCTACGCCGTCGAGCCCGAGCAGTCGACGCTGGCGATCATCGCCCACCACCCGCAGGCCGTGTACTTCGGGATGAAGTCGGGCTCGTTGCCCAAGACCGGCCAGCAGGCGGCCGACGAACTCGTCGCCGGGACCGACAAGGACCCGACGCGTCTGGCCGACCTCAGCGACACCGAGCCACCGGCCGAGCCCGACGGGTCGGGCGACGCCGAGCCGGCGATGAGCGAGGCCTAGCGAGGGCGCTGTTCTACGTCGACGACCGCGGATACCTGGAGATCGAGAGCGCTCGTCACAACCAGATCGCGCAGGCCCACAACCCGAGTGTCTCGCTCAGGGACTCGCAATGATCACTCCCGCCCAATTCATTGACACCGTCGATCGCACGCTCGGCCCGGTGCTGAGCAGGAGCGGCTTGGAGATGGTCGCGACCGACAACTTCATCGTCGAGTTCCGCGGTCCATCCGTGTCGGTGGTGGCCAGATACGAAGAGCAATCGCACGAGCTGTCTGTCTGGTTGAGCAACGTCGACGACGACTCCGGCGAACCGCCGCTGGAGCTGCCCGACGCGCTGCGCGCCACCGCCTGCCCTGCTGCCGAGATCGAATCGGTCAGTCTGATCCAGGCGCACGAGGTTGAGCCGGTCGAGCGGTTGCTTGGGCACGTCGCGGAGGTGATTGGGAACTGCGCCGGGCCGTTCCTCGAGGGCGACGATGCGTCGTTCGATGCCGCCCGCCGAATCCGTGCCGACCGCGCTCGGGCCTATACGACCAAGGTTGTCAACGCCCCGACAATCGCCGCGGCTGACAAGGCGTGGCAGGCGCGCGACTACGAGCAGGTCTGCGAGAGCCTGCGCCCGATCCGCGAGCAGCTCGACGAGACGCATCGCCGGCGCCTGCTGTTTTCGCAGAGCAGGCTCGAGCAGGCCGGGTAGCGGCGGTCAGCTCTCGGTCTTGACCGAGCCTCGCGTCTGGCGCGAGCTCGGCCGCGCGGGGAGCTTGACCGGCGCGGCGTGCATCGCGCGCAGCCGCACCTCGCGCCACGACATGCCCTCCTTGAGCAGCGCGGGCATGCCCATCATGATCGCGGCCGTGACCTCAACGGCCTGGAGGATCACCCCGTAGGCGACGCCGGTGCCGTAGCCGACGTGCCAGCCGGTGTGCAGGACCGCGGCGCAGGCGGCCTGGAAGACGCCGAGGTTGGCGGGTGTCGCGGGCAGCACCGCGGTGATGTTGACCGCGAACAGCACCGCCGCGGCGGCTGCGAGCCCGGCCTCGCTGTTGAGACCCAACGCGAGCATCAGCATGTAGCAGGCGAACCACTGAAACGCCCACGCCGACAACTGCGAGATGGTGGCGATCGCGCCGAGCCGCGGGCGACGGAACACGGTCAGGCCGGCGCGCACGCGGGTCATCGCGTTGCGGACCTGATCGACGACCGCATGCACCCGCCCGAAGCGCCGGCCGCTGGCGCGCAGCACGATCGGGGCGAGCAGCACGAGCACGAGCAGCGCCGCCGGGGCGATCGCCGCGAACACGAGCGCGTTCTCATGGCCGTTGAACAGGTCAACCGACGAGAACATCACGCTGCCGAGCACCGCCAGCGCGACGATGTTCAACAGCGTCTGCGAGACGAGCGTGCCGAGCACCACCGGCAGGTTCTCGCGAGGCCGGCCCGTGCGCCGCGCGACGACGAGGGCGCGCGAGGGCTCACCGAGCCTTGCCGGGAGCGTCGATGACATCAACACGCCGATGAACGTCCCCTGCGCCGCGTCGGACAATCGGATCCGCGTTCGCGGCAGCGCCGCGCGCAGGATCGCGTGCCACGAAAACGCGCGCAGCACCATCGAGGCGCACATGATCGCGAGGGCGAGCAGCACGAACGCGGGGCTCGAGTGCAGCAGCGCCGCGGTGATGTTTCCAAGTCCGATCTTCTGGAGCGCCAGCAGCGCGAGCACGGCGCCGCCGAGCGAGATCGCCGCGAGCGCCCCGCGGCGGACCAGCGCTAGTGCACCAGCGCGGTGTTGGGCGGCCGTCTTGGGCTCGAGGCTGGGCAGGCGGCGCGCGGGCACGCGCGGCTTGAGGTCGGCCGAGCGGGCGCCGATCCGCACGGCCGCGCGCTCAAGCGGGCGCTGCGACACGGGAGTGGCGATCGCCTCCTTGTAGGCCTGCATGACCTCGTCGGCGACGCGCGGCCAGGCGAAGCGCCGGACGTCGTCGGCGGCGGCGCGCGCCATCGCGGCGCGACGCTCGGGCTCCTCCCAGATGTCGCGCAGCGCCTCGGCGAGAGCCCGTGCGTCGCCCGGCGGCACCAGGACGCCGTCGACGCCGTCGCGAACGACGTCGCGGTAACCGGCGATGTCGGAAGCCACGACCGGCGTGCCGGCGGCAAACGCCTCGGTCAGCACCATCCCGAAGCTCTCGCCGCCCAGCGACGGGGCGCACAGCACGTCGGCCTGCTCGAGCTCCTCGCGCTTGACGTCATCGTCGACCTTGCCGAGCACGCGGACGTCGTGTGACTCCATCATCATCGGTGCGAGCTCGTCGGCGGTCGGGCCGATCACGGTCAACTCGGTCGGGATGTGCTCGCGCAACGCCTCGAACGCGCGCATCAGCAGCGGCAGCCCCTTGCGCTCGACTGCCTGCCCGACGAACACGATCCGCAGCTTGTCTCCCTGCGGCCGCTGCGCGACCAGCGCGGCGCGCTCGGGGTCGACGTGCACGCCGTTTGGGATCACCTCGTAATGACCGCCGAAGAAGCGTCGGGCCGTCCACGCGGCGGCCTCGGAGACCGCAATCCGGACGTGCAGGCGATTGAGCACGCGCCTGGCACCGAGCACGTTCGCGACCCCGTTGGAGAGCTTGCTCTGCGAATACACGTGAAACGTGCCGACCATCGGCAGGCGCGTCTGGTCAGTGGCGATCCAGCTCAGCACCGGCGCGATCGGCTCATGTACGTGAACGACGTCGTAGCCGCCGGTGCGAAGCTCCTTATGCATCGTCGCGACGCTGTAGGGCGTGATCGAGAGGTTCGAAACGGCGCCGTTGACCTTGAAGCCGAGCGTCCTGCCAAGCGGCACGAGATAGTCGGGCTTACCGACGGGCTGCGGGGTCGCGCCGCGATGAAGCACCGTCGACAGCCTGTCGACAGGGTCATACGGGGCCAGCACGCGGACGTGATGCCCCTGCTCGATGAAGCGCTCGGCGAGCGCTTCGATGTGTCGCGTTACCCCTCCCGGATAGCTCCACGAGTACGGGGAGACGAGCGCTATGCGCATTGGCCCCATCCTACCGACCAGCGGGCCCGGATCGTGATCGCTTGTTGACGTGTCCCACGTTCTCCGTAAACCAACGGGCGCCCCAGGTTTCTGCTGACGGGCGTGCGTATCATCAATCCCTTGGTGCCCATACGGCATTTCGTCAAATACACCTTCCTGAAGGTCGATCCTGCCTGGCGACGCCTGGACGACGACCAGCGGGCCGCCGACAAGCGCGAGTTCATCGCCGCGTGCGAGGATTTCGCCGACGGGCACCTGCTGCGCACGTTCTCGCTAGTCGGGACCCGGGGCGACGCCGATCTACTGCTGCTCAGCCAGGCCCAGAACCTCGAGCGGATCCACGAGTTCCACGTCGTCTTGGCCCAGAGCGGGCTGATGAAGTGGTGCTCGATTCCGTACTCGTTCCTGGCAATGACCAAGCCGTCGGAGTACTCCGACGAGTCGCGGCTGGAGGTGCGTCCGGGGAGAGACAAGTACCTGTTCGTCTACCCGTTCGTCAAAACGCGCGCCTGGTACGCGCTGCCCGCCGACGAGCGCTGGCGGATCATGCAGGACCACATCAAGGTCGGCCGCGAGTACCCGTCGGTGGACATCAACACCTCGTACTCGTTCGGCCTCGACGATCAGGAGTTCGTGGTCGCGTTCGAGACCGACAACCCGGCTGACTTCCTCGACCTGGTGCAGCGGCTGCGAACCACCGAGTCGAGCTCATACACGCTTCGGGACACGCCCACGTTCACTTGTATCGCTACCTCGGTTGAGCGCGCGCTGGGTGCGCTGGACGGCGCCGCGCTGACCGTCACCCACACCGACGCCGGATGACGACAGATCCGGTAAAGCTCGCCTCCGACGTCGACGAGATCCGCGACGTCACCGTGATCGGCGCCGGGCCGGTCGGGATGTGCACGGCGTTCTGGGCCGGGATGCGCGAGGCGACCTCGCGCGTGATCGATTCGCTTCCCGAACTCGGCGGGCAGCTGACGACTCTGTATCCCGAGAAGTGGATCTTCGACGTGCCCGGCCATCCGCGCGTGCTCGCAAGGGACCTCGTCGAGATGCTGCGCGTGCAGTCGCTCGAGCAGTTCGACGTGCCCGCGCACCTCAACACCACCGCCGAGACGATCTCGTGGGAGGGCGAGGGCGAGGATCGCGTCGTCGTCCTGCACACCGACCATGGAGACCTGCGCTCGCGCACCGTGATCGTCGCCGGCGGCCATGGCGCGTTTGAGCCCAAGAAGCTGCCGGGCTTCGACATGACGCCGTGGGAGGGTCGCGGCGCCCACTACATCGTCGGCGAGAAGTCCGTGTTCGCCGACAAGCGCGTGCTGATCGTCGGCGGCGGCGACTCGGCCTGCGACTGGGTGGTCAACCTGATGGACACCGCCAGCGAGGTGAGCCTGGTGCACCGCCGCGAGGGCTTCCGCGCGCACGAGGTGACAGTCGGTCAGGTGATGGACGCTGCGGAACGCGGCGATGTGAGGCTGCACGTGCCGTTCCAGATCAAGGAGGTCTCCGGCGACGGCGGCGTCGAGCGCGTACGGCTGTTCCACTCCGACGAGCCCGAGCAGGAGGTTGAGTTCGAGGTCGACGCGATCCTGCTGCAGCTCGGCTTCAAGACCGCGCTCGGACCGCTGAAGGACTGGGGCTTCGAGGTCATCAAGGGCGCGATCGCCGTCGACCAGGTGATGAAGACCTCGCTCGAGCGGGTCTGGGCCTGCGGCGACATCACGACGTTCGACGGCAAGCTGAAGTTGATCGCGACGGGCTTTGCCGAGTCCGCTGTCGCGGTCGCGCAGGCTGTCCACGAGATCCGCCCCGACACCAAGATCCAGCCCAAGTACTCGACCAACACCGGGGTTCCGGGCGCGGTTGCCGGCCAGCCATAAGCGCGGCGGGGCTGACGCGGTCGCGGCGTTGCGCGCGGCCGACCCGGTGCTGGCCGCCGTGATCGACGAGGTCGGAGCCGATCTAGGCGACGCCCGCGCCGGCAGGCCAGACGACCACTACGGCGCGCTCGTGCGCTCGATCGTCGGCCAGCAGCTCTCGACCCGCGCCGCCCGCGCGATCTACACCCGGCTGACCGACCGCTTCGACGGGCGCACGCCGACGCCGGTCGAGGTGCTCGAGGACGATCCTGACGAGCTGCGGACGGCCGCCGGGCTGTCACACGCGAAGGTTGCGTACCTGCGGTCGCTCGCCGAGCACGTGGTCGACGGCTCGCTCGACCTGGAGCGCCTCGATCAACTGCCCGACGACGAGGTGGTCGCAGAGCTGATCGCCGTGCGCGGCATCGGCCTCTGGAGCGCCCAGATGTTCCTGATGTTCCACCTCGGGCGCCCCGACGTGCTGCCGGTCGGCGATCTCGGCATCCGCCGCGCGTTCATGCTCCGCTACGGCCTGCCGGAGCTCCCCGGCCCCGCTGAGATGGAGCGAATCGCCGAGCCTTGGCGCCCGCATCGGACGCTCGCGTCCCGGTTTCTGTGGCGGTCGCTCGAGGCGACGCCGGTGTAGCGCGGCCCCACCGAGGCGGGGGAAACGTCACATACGGCGCGGTCCAACCGCCCCGTGTAACGAAACCGTCGCCCAGCGGGGGTTTCGTTACATCAGGCGCGACCGCCGCGCCACGTGGAACGTTATCCCCGCGATGACGCCGGGACTCGCCGCCTGGACGGCAGCACCCGAGGTCCTAAACCGCCGAGACTTCTTCTTCTTCGGCGACCCGGAACGACGACCCGCAGCCACAGGCCGCGATCACGTTCGGGTTGTCGACCTTGAAGCCGGCGCCCTGGAGGCCGTCGACGAAGTCGATCACGGAGCCGTGTACGTAAGGGAGGCTCGGATGGTCAACGAGGAGGCGAATGCCCTTGTCCTCGAACACCGTGTCGCCGTCGCGCTGCTCATCGAAAGCGAGCGCGTACTGGAAGCCCGAACAGCCTCCGCCACGCACGCCGACGCGCAGGCCGGCGGTGTCTGCGACAGCCGCCTGAGACGAGAGGAACTCGCGGACCTTCTCTGCGCCCTTGTCAGTCAGAGTGATCATGCTTCAGGAAGTATAGCGATGGCATCCCGCTACGCTTGTCACATGTCAACGAGCCCCACCTCCGCGACGCCGGAAGAGCTCAAGGCCCGGATCGAAGCCGGTATTCCTGAGGCTACAGCGGTGGTCACCGGAGACGGTCATCACTTCAACGCCGTCGTGTCCTCGCCGGCGTTCGGCGGCCTGTCCCGGATCGCCCAGCACAGGCTCGTCTACGAGGTGTTCGGCAACGAGGTGGGGGGCCGGATCCACGCCCTGGCAATCCAGACCAGAACGGAAGGCAGCGCATGAGCGACGAGACCACCAACCCGATGCGCGACGAGATCCAGAAGGCGATCTCCGAGAACCGCGTGATCCTGTTCATGAAGGGCACCCCGCAGCAGCCGGCGTGCGGCTTCTCGGCGCGCACTGTGGGGGTCCTGCAGACCGTCGGACAGCCGTTTGCGGCCGTCGACATCCTGCCCGACCCGCGGATCCGTCAGGAGCTCTCGGCACTTTCGAACTGGCCCACGATCCCGCAGCTGTTCGTCGAAGGCGAGCTGATCGGCGGCGCCGACATCGTCGCCGAGATGTACCAGTCCGGCGAGCTGCAGGAGGCGCTCGGGCTCGAGACGGCCGACGAGGCGACCGAGCCCGAGGCCGCAGACGTCGAGGCCGCGCCGCTTCAGATCGAGAACCGCATCTAGGCCCGCTCGTGCGCGCCCGCGAAAGCGGGCGCTATAGCATCGGCCCGGATGACCGCAACGACGGGCCAGCCGGTGGTCGCGCTCAGGTGGGATCGGGAAGTTCTGCGCGCGATCGATCAGACCGAGCTGCCGTTCAACGAGCGCGAGCTGGAGCTGGGCAGCGCCGCCGAGGTCGCCCAGGCGATCAAGCGCCTGTCGATCCGCGGCGCGCCGCTGATCGGGGTCGCCGCCGGCTACGGGCTCGCGCTGGAGCTGCACCGCGATCCGGGCGACGCCTCACTGCAGGCCGCCTCCAGGCTGCTGCGCGACGCGCGACCTACGGCGGTCAACCTCGCCCGAGCCGTCGATCGGGTCGCGGACGCGGCCCGCACCGCGCCGATCGGCGACCGCGCGGCGACGGCACTCGCCGAGGCCCGCGCGATTGACTCCGAGGAGCAGGCGGCGAGCGACGCGATCGCTCGCCACGGCGCGCAGCTGCTCCACGACGCCCGTCGCGTGCTCACGCACTGCAACACTGGCGCGCTCGCGGCCCCTGGACGCGGCACGGCGCTGGCGGTGATCGCCGAGCTCGCCGACCGCGGCGGGCTCGAGCAGGCGCTCGCGACCGAGTCGCGGCCGTTGCTGCAGGGCGCGCGGCTGACCGTCTACGAGCTCGGGCGGCTCGGGATCCCTCACCAGCTCGTCGTGGACTCCGCGGCGGCCGGCCTGATCGCCGCCGGCGCCGCCGACGCGGTGATTGTCGGCTGTGACCGCGTCGCGGCCAACGGCGACACCGCAAACAAGGTCGGCACCTACGGCCTCGCGCTCGCCGCCAGCGCCGCCGGGATCCCGTTCGTCGTCGCCGGACCGACGTCGACGATCGACTACGACACGCCGACCGGCGCCGAGATCGCGATCGAGGAGCGCGACCCCGACGAGGTCCGCGTGGTCGCAGGCACGACGGTGACTGTCGACGGCACCCCTTGCCGCAACCCGGCGTTCGACGTCACCCCGGCGGCGCTGATCACCGCGCTCGTGACCGAGCGGGGTGTTGCGCAGCCGGTCAACGCGGGCTCGCTCGCGGCGCTGCGACCGCGATGAGGGTCGCGCGGTCGCTTACCCCGCGCGAGGTCCGGATCGAGGAGGCGCCGGCGCCGGAGGCGGGACCGGGCGAGGTCGTGTGCGACGTCGTCGCGTGTGGCGTCTGCGCCTCGGACGTGACCGACTGGTACGTCGCCCGCAAGGTCCCGGTCGTGCTCGGCCACGAGCTCGCCGGGGTCGTCTCGGCGGTCGGCGAGCCGGCTCCAGACACCCCACTCCCGGCGATCGGCCAACGGGTCGTGATCCACCACCACGCCCCGTGCGGCGAGTGCCGGCGCTGCCGCCGCGGGCACGAGACGCTGTGCGAGCGGTTTCGCTCAAGCGGGCTGGACCCCGGCGGGTTTGCCGAACGCGTGCGCGTCCCTGCCGAGCTCGTCGACGAGCTGCTCGAGCTGCCCGACGGGATCGACTCGGTGGCGGCGACGTTCATCGAGCCACTTGCGTGCGTGCTGCGGGCGCACGACCGGGCCGGGCTGCGCGGCGGCGACAGCCTGCTCGTCGTCGGCGCCGGCGTCAACGGGCTGCTGGCGATCGCCGCCGCCCACGCGCGGGCCGTCGAAGCCGTGTGGGTGCGCGAGCCGCGCACGGCGCGTCTCGAGCTGGCGGAGGCGTGGGGCGCCGAGCATCACGGCAACGAGCTCGTCGACGTCGCGATCGTGTGCACGCCCAAGCCCGACGCGATCGCGGCGGCCGCCGCGTCGCTGGCACCCGGCGGCACGCTGTGCCTGTACGCGCCGCCGGCGCCCGATGCGCCACCGCCGCTCGACGGCACGGCGCTGTTCCTGCGCGAGCTGACCGTGACCGCCAGCTATTCCGCAGGCCCGCAGGACATGCGCGACGCGCTCGAGCTGATCGCCTCGGGCCAGATCGACCCGCGGCCGCTCGTCTCGCACCGCCTGGGGCTCGAGGAGACCGGGCGGGCATTGGAGCTGCAACGCAGCGGCGAGGCGCTGAAGGTGGTCGTCGTCCCGTGAGGGCGGCGATCCTGTTCGGCCCCGAGGACCTGCGCGTGCAGGATGTCGCCGAGCCCGCCGGCGAGGTGATCGTCGAGGTGCAGGCCGCGACCACGTGCGGGACCGACGTGAAGATGTGGCGCTATGGGCATCCGGTGCTGCCGCCCTACCCGTGCGCGTTCGGCCACGAGACCGCCGGCGTGCGCACCGACACCGGCGAGCGCGTGCTCGTGTCTGACTCGGTGGCCTGCGGCCGCTGCGAGCAGTGCCTCGCCGGGCGCGGGCAGATCTGCCGCGAGCCCGAGTGGGTGCTCGGCGGCTTCGCTGAGCGGATCGCCGCGCCCGCCGCGGCGCTGCACTCGATCCCCGACGGGCTGCCGGCGCGCGCCGCGGCGATGGCCGAGCCGCTCGGCGCCGCGGTCCATGCGATCTCTCGCGGCAGCGGCGCAGACGACGTCGGCGTGCTCGGCGGCGGTCCGATGGGATTGATGCTCGCCTCGCTGCTCGTCTCGCAGGGCCGGGCGGTGACGGTCTGCGACCGGCATCCCGAGCGCCGGGCGCAGGCCGCCGAGATCGGTGCCCGGGCGGTCGAGCGGCTCACCCGCCACGAGCTCGTATTCGAAGCCGTCGGGCGCCCGGACGCGTGGCGCGAGGCGATCGGCACGACGGCCCCCGGCGGCGTCGTGGTGCTCGTCGGCGGCTGCCCGCGCGGGACCGATGCGTCGTTTGCCACCGGCCCGATCCACTACGACGAACTCGATCTGCGCGGCTCGTTTCACCACTCGCCCGACGAGGTCGATCAGGCGCTTACGGCGCTCGCCGGTGGCGACGTCGACTGGCGGCTGCTGCTCGGCGACACGATCTCGCTCGAGCAGCTTCAACCGGCGCTACAGACCGCGGGCGGCGGACCGGCCCGCAAGTGGGTGGTCGATCCGAGGAGCTAAGGGCGCGCGCTGCGCAGGCGAGCGCGGCCGCGCGGCGTCAGGCGCCAGAGGCGCTCGCCGTACTCGTGATCCCAGCCGGCGCGCGAGATCATCCCGCGCTGGCGCGCGAAGTGCATGACCGACTCGATCTCGTGCTCGGGCTCGATCAGCTCCCAGGCGACGAGGCCCGTGCTGATGCCGGTCGGCTCCAGCGGCTCGAACTCGGCAAGCACCGCCAGGACACGCTTGATAGGGATGTCGGGTGAGCTGATCACGGCCCTGTAATCGGTCACCGCCCCGGCATCTACAGCGACGCTCAACGTTTCTGGACGCTCTGCTCGCGCCTGAACTCCAGGTACTCGACGATCCGCCGCGAATCCGCGATCGCCTGACCGTCGATCACGAGAACCGGCACGCGCTGCTGATCGGTCAGCGCCTCGACCTCCGGACGCCGCGAGCGACGCTGCGGTACACGCACCTCCTGCGCCGCGATGCCGTCGCGTTTCAGTGCGCGCGCCACCTTCCCGCACGGGCACAGCCAGTTGGTCGGGGTCGTGCAGCGATACAGCGTCGCCATCAGCCGAGTCCCGTCCGGCGCAGCACGCCACCGGCGACGCGCAGCGCCAGCGGCTGGCGCGATCCGGTCGGCGCGAGCCGCTGCCCATCGCGCTCTCGGTACCACTCGATCGTCTCCTCGAGCGCGTCCTCATGGGGCGAGGTCCGCCACCCGAGCTCGCGGCGGGCCTTGCCGCTCACGAACGCCCAGTTCAGCGACGCCGCGCGGATCTCGACAGGGCTCGGCAGTTGCGGGCCGGGCGCCAGCTCGGACGCCGTGGCGAGTGCCAGGGCCACCGCCACCGGCAGCCTGACCGCCGGCGGCTCGACCCCCGACAGCCGTCCGAGGTCGGCGAACAGGCGGTTCCAGGTGAAGTTGCGATTGCCGAGGATGTAGCGCTCGCCGACCCGGCCCCGCTGATCGGCGAGCAGATGCCCGCGCGCGACGTCGCGCACGCCGACGATGTTGACCGTGCCGTCGACGTACGCGGGGATCTGGCGGCGCATGAACCGGCGGACGAGCACCGTTGACGAGCGGCCCGGGTCGCCGGCGCCGAGCACGTGCGCCGGGTTGACGATCACGACCGGGAGCCCGCGTGCAAGCAGCCGCAGCGCGACGATCTCGGCCTCATGCTTGGCGTCGACATACGGGATCGCGTGACGCCCGGCGTCCCAGACGCTGCTCTCATCGGCGGTCTCGCCCGGCGGGGCCGGGCCGATCGCGGCCACCGACGACGTGTACACGACCCGCTCGACGTCGGCCCGCAACGCTTCCTCGAGCACGATCCGCGTGCCCTCGAGCGCGAGCGCGAACGTCTGCGCGCGATCGAGCCGGAGGTTTGTCGTGCCCGCAAGGTGAAACACCCGGTCGGCGCCGCGCATTGCGCGTCGCACCGCCTGGCGGTCGCAGACGTCCGCGGGAATCGACGTGACAGCCAGCGGCGCCAGCGGCCCGAGGTCGGAATCTGGCCTGACGGTCACCGCCACCTCGTCGCCGCGGTCCACCAGCAACCGGGTCACGTGCGAGCCGATGAACCCGGTCGCGCCGGTTACGAGGGTGTGGGCCATGATCGGTGATTGCGAATCGGCGAGGGGACGATCCTATCTGTAGGGTGCCCCGCTGATGGCACCTGTCGCGATCGTCTCGGACACCTGCCACTACCTCCCTCGCGAGCTCGTTGCAGCGCACGGGATCCAGGAGGTCAGCCTGTACGTTCACTGGGGCGGCGAGGTCCAGCGGGAGATCGACATCGCCGACTACGACGCGTACTACGAGCGCCTGCGCAAGGCGTCGGACCTGCCGACCACCTCGCAGCCGTCGATCGGCGACTTTCTCGCGGTCTATGAGCCACTGCTCGAATCCGGCTCAGACGTCGTCTCGATCCACCTCGCCGGCGGCATGTCGGGGACCGTCCGATCCGCCGAACAGGCGCGCGAGCAGCTCGGCGCTCGTGCCGACCGCGTCCACGTGGTCGACTCGGCCACCGCGTGCGGCGGCGAGGGCCTGATCGTGCTCGCGGCGGTGTCCGCCGCTCAGGCGGGCGGCGACGCCGCCGCGGTCGCCGATCGCGCGCGGCGGGCACGCGAGGGGCTGAAGATGTGGTTTGCGATCGACACGCTCGAGTACCTGCGTCGCGGCGGCCGGATCGGTGGAGCCCAGGCGTGGCTAGGCGCGGCGCTGAAGATCAAGCCGATCCTGACGGTTGAGTCCGAGATCACCCCGATCGAGCGGGTGCGGACGTTCAAGCGGGCGTTCGAGCGGCTCGTCGACCTGCTGCGCGAACGTCAGCAGCAGGGCGCCGACGCGTGGATGGTCCAGCACATCCAGGCGCCCGAAGCCGCAGCGGAGCTGGCCAGGCGCGGAACCGAGATCTTCGGCCATGGGCCGCTGGTGATCTCGCAGATCGGCCCGGTGATCGGCACGCACGTCGGCCCTGGGCTGCTCGGCGCCGGTGCAATTCCCGGCTCATACGTGTAGACACATGCGCGCTCAGACCCCGCAAACCTCCATCAAACCTGCAAGCTTGTCTGAACCGGACTGTTCGCGAGCATCCTGAGGCGTTGCCTCGATCGGGGCAATAGTGCCGCTCTGACGGCACGTTGGCTTTAGTTAGGGGAAGGGCGAATCAGTGGATCTCGGAGTCGTCGCGCTAATCATCGGGTCCCTGTGGGTCGGGCTGTTCGTGCTCGTGCTCGCGATGTGCAAGGCGGCCTCGCACGCCGACAAACGAGAGCAAACGCTGGAGCGGCGGCGCGTCGCACGGCCCGCGCGCCTGCGACGCCCGCACTTCCACGGACTTCACCTGCACCGCGGCTGAGCGCCGCGATCAGCAGCGACTGAGGGCGATCAGCCCCGCCGGCGGCGGCGGAACACGAGTCCGGTCAGTCCGGCGACGCCGCCGCCGAGCACGAATCCGGCGACGCCTGCGGCGATTGTCGCCTGCTGCTGGTGCTGACGCAGCTGGCCGCGCCAGTCGGTCATCCGGACGACCTCGGTCCTGAGCTTCTCGAGCGAGCTGCCGAGCTCGACCCGGTTGTGCTCGATCGAGGCGCGGATCTCGGTTGGGGTGCGCGGCGGCATCAGCTGCCGTCCTGCGTCTTTGAGGCGACGGTCTCGCGGATCAACTTGGCCTCGTCGATCGCCATCTGCGGCGTCGGCGCCCCGACCCGCAGTTTGCGCCACGCGAACAGGAACACGACGAGCGTCAGGAGCGCGAGCACGCCGAACACGATCGCGAACCCGGTCCAGAGATCGCCGGCGCCGGGGATCAGGATCGCGTTCAGCCCCCAGGCGGCCGTCTCGAGCAGGAAGATCAGTGCAAACACGCCGAACACCGCGCCCAGCAGCACCGCGACGGTACCGCGGGCAATGCTCTGAACCTTCTGACCGACCTCGGCCTTGGCGAGCTCGACCTCCTCGCGGACGAGCGTCGCCATCCGCTCGGAGACCTCGGTCACCGCGGTGGCGAAGTTCTCGTTGTGACCGTTGTTAGCGGGCAATGCGCCTAAGGATCGTCGCGATCAGGAATCCGCCGGCAAAAGCCGCGCCGACGACGGCCTCGGGCCGCTCGTTGGCGAAAGCGGCCAGATCGAAACCTTCCGACGAGGCGCTCGTGCCAGCAGCCGTGGGCTCCGCCGGGGCGGAGTTCACTGTCGGGGTTTGGTCGGTCACTCGGGTGGCTCTTCGTCGAAGAGGCGCATCCAGATCATGCTGGCGACGCGCGTCGCGACGAGGCTTGCCACCGCGCCGGTGCCAGCCAACAACCCCGACCAGATCAGTCGCTTGACAAGTGGGCTCTCCGTCATCGCTCGGATTCAATCAGACTTGGCGGACCGCACTTCGCCCGCATCAACCCTCGAGCCCCCGGCAGATCGTCTCGACGATCAGCAGCTTGGCGCGCTCGAGGTCTTCTTCGCCGACCGAATCGGGCTCGAAGATCCAGCCGGTCAGCACCTGCTCGATCAGGCCGTAGAACGCCAGCGCCGCAAACTCGGGGCTGATCTGCTCGCGGAATACGCCAGCCGCCTGGGCGCGCGCGACGATCCCGGCGATCTGGGCGTAGGCCTCCCGGATCTTCGCCAGGTGCGTGAGTCCGAACGTGTTCGCCGCACGCGTGACCTCGACAATGATCACCTTCATCAGCTCCGGGTCGTGGCGGTAGGACTCGACGATGAAACCGGCGATTGCGTAGAGCTTCTCGCGGGGTGAGCGCGGCGATGCGTCGACGTCGGAGATCGCCTCGAGCATCACGTCCC
Organism: Solirubrobacteraceae bacterium; assembly: GCA_036490775.1. Classification (GTDB taxonomy): domain Bacteria; phylum Actinomycetota; class Thermoleophilia; order Solirubrobacterales; family Solirubrobacteraceae; genus Palsa-465. The sequence goes on from DASXDD010000120.1 coordinate 23,727, forward strand.
AGCGCTCGAGGAACAGCGTGTCGAGGATCTCCTCCTTGGATGAGAAGTAGTGGTAGACGAGCCCGTAGGCGACGCCCGCCTCATCGGCGATGTCCGACACCCGGCAGGTGTGGAACCCCTGGCGAGCGAACACCCGCACGGCGGCCTCGAGGATGATCCGGCGCTTGTCGATTGCGGGCTGCGCGGCCATCAGCGATAGGCCTCGGGCCTGCGATGGGTCAACGAAGGCAGCCGTTGGCGGATGTCGCGCAGCACCGTCATGTCGAGGTCAGCGACGATCGCGCACTCGGTGTCGGGCGCCGCCGCGAGCACCAGCCCCCAGGGGTCGATGATCATCGAGCGCCCGCCGGAGCGGAAGCCGCCTGGGTGCGAACCGATCTGGTTGGCGCCGATCACGAAGCTCTGGGTCTCGATCGCCCGGGCGCGCAGCAACAGCTCCCAGTGATCGCGCGTCGTGGGCAACGTGAACGCGGCAGGCACCACGATCACCTGCGCGCCGCGGGCGGCGAGCGCCTGGTAGAGCTCGGGGAAGCGGACGTCATAGCAGATGCTCATCCCCAGCCCGGCGCCACCCGCCAGCTGCGAGGTCACGACCTCGTCGCCCGCCTGCTCGTTGGCGGACTCCGCGTACACGGTCCCGTCGACCTCGACGTCGAACATGTGCAGCTTGCGGTAGATGGCGCGCGGCTCGCCGTCGGGGCTCACGTGAACGCTCGTGTTCGAGGTCTTGTCGCGGCCGCTGACGCGCTCGGCAATCGAACCGGCGACCAGATCAATCCCGAGCTCGCGGGCGATCGTGCGCGCCCAGCTAATGCACGCGCCGTCCAGCGGCTGTGCACCGGCGGCGATCTGCTCCTGGGTGCCGAGCACGCTCCATTTCTCGGGCAGCACGACGAGCTCGGCGCCGCGCGCGGCAGCATCGCGAACCAGCCGGTCGGCGGTCGCGAGGTTGCGATCGGTGTCTTCGGTCGCGTTAAGCTGGACGGCGCCGGCGCGCATCGGGGTGGGTCTCCGCTTGCTGATTGACCAGTCAGTCAGGCCTACGCGACCAAGGATACTCTCGCCGCCGGGCTAGATGGCAGCTGCCTCTCTCCCCTACCGCGGCACGTTCGGCGACTCCCGTCCACCGTCGCTGTCCGCGCTCGCGCTGCCGCCGGCCACGATGCCGGGCCGCCACGGCCTGCGGGCGCTGAAGGCGTGGCGCTACGTCGGCGTCTACGGTCCGGAGCTGATGGTGTGCATGGCGGCGGTCCGGATCGGCCCGGCGCGCCAGCAGTTCTGGGCCGTGTGGGACCGCAAGGGCCGCCGGCTGCATCAGCGGACCGTGACCGGGAGCGGACCGCTGCAGCTACGGCGCGGGGGCGCGACGCTGCGCGACGGCGATCTGCGGATCGAGCTCGCGCTCGACGAGACGGCCGGCGTCGAGACGGTCTGCGCGACCCCTGACGCGTATGCGTGGACGCGCAAGCAGGGCGGGATCGCGGCACGCGGGATCGTGTCGCTCGATGGGCGGGCCGTTCCCCTGCACGCGCGCGCGGTGGTCGACGACACCGCCGCCTACTACCCGCGGCACACGAGCTGGCACTGGTGCGCGGGCGTCGGCCGGGCACAAGACGGCCGCGCGCTGGCGTGGAACCTGGTCAGCGGCGTCAACGACCCCCCGGTCGGCAGCGAGCGCACCGTATGGGTCGACGGCGAGCCGCACGAGGTCGGCCCGTGCACGTTCGCCGACGATCTGTCTGCCGTCGACAAGCTGCGCTTCGACGCCGAGTCCGAGCGCCGCCAGCGACAGAACCTCGTGATCGTCCGCAGCTCATACCGCCAGCCGTTCGGGACGTTCTCGGGCGCGCTCCCGGGCGGGATCGAGCTAGCCGAGGGCTATGGCGTGATGGAGGAGCACGACGTCCACTGGTGACTAGGACGCGGTGACTAGGACGCCAGGCCCCGATGCCGGCGCAGCTCTGCGAGCAGCATCTTCGAGTGCATGGCGCCGATCAGGTCGCGCAGCGGTTGCGCGCCCGAGGAGATGATCTCGACGGCGCGGTCAACCTCGACCTTGCCCGCGAGGCGTTCGAGCAGCACCCGCACTTCCTCCTCGACGAGCGGCTCGAGCGCCTGGCGGTAGCGGGTCGTGTCGTAGACGGTGAAGCCGATCTCCTCCTCGTAGCCGCCGGCGCGAAAGCGTGAGATCGCCTCAATGATCGCGACGTCGTCGGCGTCGTAGCCGCGGCTCGAGGGCGTCAGCACGTCGAGCTCCTCGAGCCGGTCGAGCACGTTCTGCGGGACCGCGTAGGTTTCGCGGACGCTCGCGCGGGACACCCTCCCGGTCTCGCGCGCCTCGATTGCGCGATCGAGAATCCGGTCTTCGAGCTCGATCAGCCGGGCCGCACGCTCGGGGCTCTCGCCGATCACGTCGCGGATCACGCGCAACGGCATGAACCGCTCCTCCTGGAGGCGCTTGATCAACTGGATCCGCTCGACGAACTCCAGCGGGTAATAGGCCATGTTGCGGCTGGTTCGCATCACCTCCTCGTCGTCGCCGAGCAGGCCCTCGCGCAGGTAGTGCTTGATCGTGCCGGTGCTGACGCCCGAGCGCTCAGCGAGCTCGGACATCTTCAACATGCCGTTGGCGCTCATCCGTGCAGGAACGACCCCTGGGTGCTGCCCGCCGGGCCGCCAACGGCGCCGCTCGAGTGGAGCTCCTCGATCTGCTCAGCCGTGAACCCGGCGTCGGCCAGTACCTCGTCGGTGTGCTCACCGAGCGACGGCCCGGGCGCGCGGGTCGGATCGCCCGGCGTGCGGCTCAGCTTGACCGGTAGGCCAAGCAACTTCACGGGGCGCTCGGCGCCGGGCTGGGCGAGCTCGACGACCATCTCGCGGGCGGCGACGAGCTCGGAGCCCAGGGCCTCATCGAGATCGAGCACCGGCTCCAGGCAGCAGTCGTGCTCGGAGGCGAACGCGCGCCACTGCTCGCGAGTGCGCTGAGCGAAGATCTCGGTCACGGCGCGATGGGCGTCCGAGTCCGGCGGGTCGAACGCGTGCTCGAGCAGGTCCTCGCGTCCGACCCCGTGGCAGAACGCACTCCAGAACTTCGGCTCGAGCGCGCCGAGTGTGACGTAGCCGTCAGCGCAGCGGTACGGCCGGTAGCACGTGAGCGCGCCCGCGAGGTGGAGCCCGCCGCGACCGGGGGCCTTGCCGGTCGCGAGCGCATCGGCGGCGACCATCGCAAGCCACGAGAGCGAGCCGTCGAACATCGACGCGTCGACGAACTGGCCTTCGCCAGATCGGTCGCGCTCGCGCAGCGCGATCAGGATCCCGAGCGCGGCGGTCATCGCGCCGCCGCCGATGTCGGCGATCTGGCCGGCCGCCTGCACCGGTGGACCGTCGGCGTCGCCGGTCAGCCCGAGCAGCCCGTTGAGGCCGAGGTAGTTCATGTCGTGGCCGGAGCGGTCGCGGTTCGGTCCGTCCTGGCCGTAGCCGGTGATCGCGCAGTAGACGAGGCCCGGGTTGCGCTCGCGCAGCCGCTCGTAGCCAACGCCGAGCCGGTCGAGCACGCCGGGTCGAAACGACTCGAGCAGCACGTCGGCGTCCTGCGCGAGGCGCAGCAGCACCTGCTTGCCCTGCTCGGTCTTGAGGTCGATGCGGATCGAGCGCTTGGCGCGGTTGAGCGACAGGAACATCGCGCTGCGCGCGGTCTGCTCGGCGCCGTCGTAGTACGGCGGCGACCAGCGAATGTAGTCGCCCATGCCCGTGTCCTCGACCTTGATCACGTCGGCGCCGAAGTCGGCCAGCAGCAGCGAGCAGAAGCCGCCGGGCAGCAGCCGCGACAGATCCAGGACGCGCACGCCCTCGAGCGGTAGCGGACTCATGCCGCGCTCTCGTGCGCCGCGCGCGGGCGCAGGCCGAGCAGCGCACGAGCCTCGTCGACGGTCGCGGGACGGCGGCCGAGCTCCTCGGTCAGCTGCCGCGCCTTGGCGATCAGCTCGCCGTTGGAGCGGGCCATCGTGCCGTCGGGTAGGTAGAAGTTGTCCTCCAGGCCAACCCGGATCGAGCCGCCGAGTGTCAGCGCGGCGCCGACCAGCATCCACTGCTCGCGGCCGATCCCGATCACGGCCCAGTGGTGGTCTCCATCGGGCATGTTGTCGGCCATCGCGGCGAGGTTGCGGGCCGTCGCCGGAACGCCACCGACGACGCCCATCACGAAATCGGCGTGCAGCGGTGCGTCGAGTAGGCCCATGTCGACCAGCGGTGTCAGCGATCCGACGTGACCGACGTCGAAGCACTCGTGCTCGGGTTTGATCTCCAGGCGGCGCATCGCCTCGAGCAGCTCGATGATCTCGTCGAACGGGTTCGTGAACACGAACTTGAACACGAAATCCCGGCGCTTGCGCGAGTACTTCGCGTAGTTCAGCGAGCCCATGTTCAGCGCCGCAACGTCCGGCCGGCCAGCCTCCAGGTAGGCGACCCGCTTTTCGACCGGCACGCCGACGGTGCCGGTCGAGAAGTTGATGATCGCGGCGTCGCCGACCTCCCCGCGGATCGCGTCGCGGATCGCGACGAAGTCTTCGATCTCATAGCTCGGCGTCCCGTCCGGGGTGCGAGCGTGGATGTGGATGTGGACGCCGCCCTCGTCGACGATCCGCCGCGCCTCGGCCGCGTACTCCTGTGGCGTGTACGGGATCGCCGGACACTGCTCACGGTTGGCGATCGCGCCCGAGATCGCGCAGGTGATCACGACGGGGTGGTCGAGGCTCATACCGGCACCACTCCACTGCGCTTGAACGGACGGTCGACCCGCTTGCCCGCCGACATCTCGAGCGCCCTGCAGATCGTCGCGCGCGTCTCGCGCGGGTCGATCACGTCGTCGATCATGTCGTTACCGGCGGCGACGTAGACGTCGATGATCTGACGGAAGTTCTGGATCAGCTCCTGACGCTTGGCGGCGGGGTCCTCGGCCTCCTGGACCTGCTTGCGGAAGATGATCTCGACCGCACCCTCGGCGCCCATCACGCTGATCTCCGCCGACGGCCAGGCGACGATCAGGTCGGGCTCGTAGGCGCGCCCGCACATCACGTAGTAGCCGGCGCCGTATGCCTTGCGCAGCACCACCGTGACCTTCGGGACGGTCGCGTTGGCGGTCGCATAGAGCATCTTCGCGCCGTGGCGGATGATCCCCGCCTGCTCGACCTTGGTGCCGACCATGAACCCGGGCACGTCCATCAGGTACACGAGCGGGATCCCGTAGGCGTTGCAGAGGTTGATGAAGCGCGCCGCCTTGTCGGCCGAGTCGTTGTCGAGGATCCCACCGAGCTGCTTGGGCTGGTTGGCGACGATCCCGGCGGGGCGGCCGCCGAACCGCGCCAGGCAGGTGATGATCGTCTTGGCGAACTGCGGCTTGATGTCGAAGTAGGCGCCGTCATCGACGATCCGGCGGATCACCTCGTACATGTCGTAGGGCTTGCGGTTGGACTCCGGGAGCACGTCGAGCAGCTCCTCTTCGGCGCGGTCGACCGGGTCGCTCGTGGCGATCACCGGCGGCAGCTCGTCGCAGCTCTGCGGGAAGTAGCTGAGGTACTGCTTGATCGCCTCGATGCACTCGGGGTCATCGGCGACCTCGAGGTCGCCGACGCCAGACTTGCGGCAGTGCACCCGCGAGCCGCCGAGCTCCTCTTGGGTGACGTCCTCGCCGACCGCCGCGCGCACGAGGTGCGGGCCGGCAAGGGCCATCGAACCGCGGCCTTTGACCATCGGCACGAAATCGGCGAGGCCCGGGATGTAGGCGGTGCCGGCTGCGCACGGGCCCATCAGCGCCGCCACCTGCGGCACCACGCCGCTCATCACGACCTCCTCGCGAAACAGCCCGCCGGAGCCGGCGAACAGCGAGCCGACGGCCTCCTGGATCCGCGCGCCGGCCGAGTCCAGCAGCCAGATCATCGGGATCCGCTTGCTGAGCGCGAGCTCTCGCAACCGCGAGACCTTCATCTCACCGGTCATCCCCATCGAGCCGGCCATCACCGTGAAGTCGTAGGCGGCGACCGCGGCGAGCCGGCCGTCGATCTTGCCGTAGCCGGTGATCACGCCGTCGGCAGGCGCGTCGCGGCCCTCCATCGCGCGCTGGGAGAAGTGCGGGCGGCCGTGGATCCCGAGCTCGACGAATGTCCCCTCGTCGATCAGCAGCGCGATCCGCTCGCGCGCGGTCAGTTTCTCGCGGTCGTGCTGCGCGGCGATCTTCTCCTCGCCGCCGCCGAGCTTGATCTGCTCGCGGCGCGCGCGGAGGTCCTCGGCCAACGGCCGCAGCAAGCTGGCCGGCGGGGCATCAGTCGACATCAGCGTCCCTTCCATTCGGGCTCGCGCTTTTCAAAGAACGCCTTCACGCCCTCCTGGATGTCCTCGGTCGAGAACGCGATCGTCAGGTGGGCGCGCAGGAAGTCGATCGCGTCGGCGAACGCCATGTCCTGCTGGCGGAACATCGCGTCCTTGCCCAGACGCATCATCACCGGGCTCTTGGCGGCGAGCTTCTGCGCCCAGTCGGCGACCGCGGCATCGAACTCGTCGGCCGCGACGACCTTGTTGACGATCCCGATCCGCTCGGCCTCCTGCGCCGAGATCTGCTCGCCGAGCAGCAACAGCTCGTTGGTCTTCTTGCGCCCGACGTTGCGGTAGATCAGCGCCATGATCATGAACGGGAACACGCCGACGTTGATCTCGGGCGTGCCGAACCGCGCGCCCTCGCGCGCGATGATCAGGTCGCACGCGAGCGCGATCCCAAGCGAGCCGGCGAGCACGTGGCCGTTGGCGGCACACAGCGACGGCTTGCCGAGCTCGCCCAGCAACCTGAATAACTGCGGAAAGCGCTCGGTCGCGAAGTGCTTGTGCACGAGCGGTGCGTCTGCCGCGAACCCGGAGAGGTTGGCGCCCGCCGAGAACACGCGGTCGTGGGTCGAGGTCAGGACCACGCAGCGGACCGCCGGGTCGTCGCGCGCGGCCTGCAGCGCCGCGATCAGCTCGCCGAGCAACTCGTCAGACAGCGCGTTGCGCGTGTCGGGCTGGTCGAGCGCGATCGTCCCGACGCCGGCGCCGGATACGTCGTAGCGGAGGGTGGCGTAGGACATGCGCGGACGGTAACGTACCAAGTAGTAAGTAGGAAGTCCTACTGTCCACTTTGGAGAGATCGAGAATGGCCACCGCCAACGTCCTCAAGCCCGACTTCGGCTCGCAGCGCAAGCACTTCATCTTCACCGACGAGCACGAGCAGCTGCGCGAGTCGATTCGCCGCTTCGTGATCAAGGAGCTTCAGCCACACGCCGAGGAGTGGGAGGAGACCACGTTCCCCGACTGGGTGTTCGAGCGGATGGGCGAGCTCGGGTTCCTCGGGCTCGACAAGCCCGAGGAGTACGGCGGCCAGGGCGGCGACTACTACACGGCGCTCGTGCTCGCGGAGGAACTGGTCCACGCGCACTCCGGCGGGCTCGCGATGGGCCTCGCGGTCCAGACCGACATGGCGATGCCCCCGATCCTTGCGTTCGGGACCGAGGAGCAGAAGCACGAGTGGGCGGCGCCGGCGATCAAGGGCACGAAGATCCTCTCGATCGGGATCACCGAGCCCGACGCCGGATCGGACGTGTCCGGGATCAAGACGCGCGCGGCCAAGGACGGCGACGAGTACGTGATCAACGGCTCTAAGACGTTCATCACCAACGGGCATCGTGCGCACGCGATCGTGCTCGTGACCAAGACCGACCCCGACGTCGGCTACGACGGTTTCACGCTGTTCATCGTGCCGATGGACCTGCCCGGCGTGATCCGCGAGAAGCGCCTGCAGAAGCTCGGAATGCACTCGTCGGACACCGCGCTGCTCGCCTTCCAGGACGTCCGCGTGCCGGAGTCGGCGGTGCTCGGCCAGGTCGGCAAGGGCTTCTACCACATCATGTGGGAGCTCCAGGGCGAGCGGCTGATCGGCGCGGCCGGATCGGTGGCTGGCGCCCAGCACGTGTTCGACCGCACGCTCGAGTACGCCAAGGAGCGGACCGCGTTTGGCCGCCAGATCGGTCGCTTCCAGGTGATCCGCCACAAGTTCGCCGAGATGGCAACGAAGATCGAGACCGCGCGGCAGATGGTCTACACGACCGCCTGGCGCTTCCAGAACGGCGAGTACCCCGTCCGCGAGATCACGATGGCGAAGCTGTACTCCGCCCGAATCGCCGTCGAGGTCGCCGACGAGTGCATCCAGATCCACGGCGGCAACGGTTACATGAAGGAGTACGGGATCGAGCGGTCGTGGCGCGATCTGCGTCTGAACCGGATCGGCGCCGGCACCGACGAGATCATGCTCGACGTGATCGGACGCTCATACGGGCTCTGAGCCGCCTCGCAGAGAGCTAGTACGAATGGCCGCGTAAGCGCAGGCCGCTCAGCCGCGTTGGTGCCCGGGACGATCGTTCTCGGAGACAGGGGACCCTCGCGGATCGATCGCGCCCGTGTCAGGGGCACCGTCCACTCGTGAGAAACCCAACGGAGGCTGGGGATGCTCGCACTGTTCAAGCAGAAAACGACGCGCAGGTTCTATCTCGCGTGGCTTCAGTCGAGCCTCGGCAACGGCGCCTCTTACGTCGCGCTGGTACTGGTCGCCTACCACCGGATGCACTCCGCATGGGCGATCTCGCTGGTGCTGCTTGCCGACTTCCTGCCGGGGATCGTGCTGGGGCCGTTATTCGGCGCGTTCGCCGACCGCTACTCGCGCCGACGCCTGGCCGTCGGCGCTGACCTACTTCGCGCAGTCGCGTTCCTGGCGCTGGCGGTCGTCTCGTCGTTCGCGGCGACGATCGCGCTGGCGCTGGTGGCGGGCGTCGGAACGGCGCTGTTTCGCCCGGCGGTTCGCAGCGCACTGCCAGAGCTCGTCGACGCCGAACAGCGCTCGCCCGCGACGGCGCTGTACGGCTCGATCTCGAGCTTTGGCGTGACCCTCGGCCCGGCGATCACGGCGATGCTGCTGTTCTTCACTTCGGCGAACTGGGTGCTGGCCGCCAACGGCGTCACGTTCCTGATCTCAGCGGCGCTGCTGCGAAGCGTGCCGCTGGGGCGCGGCGCCGGCTCGGTGGAGGCGCACGAGGGATCGGTGTGGTCCAGCACGCAGGCCGGTGCACGGGCCGCGGCGCGGATCCCCGGGGTCGTGCCGCTACTGATCATTGGCGCCCTGTCGGTGCTCGCGGCGGCGGCGATTAACGTCGCCGAGCCGCTGCTCGCAACCGGCCCGCTGCACGCGGGCAACTCGGGGTACTCGGTGCTGGTCGCCGTATACGGCGGCGCAATGGTGCTCGGGGCGATCCTCAACTCGCGCATGGGTTCCGACGTCGGCGAGCTGCGCCGGCGGCTGCTGATCGGTGTCCTGCTCAACGGGGTCGGAATGCTCATCTCGGGAACGGCTCCGGACCTCGCCGTGGCGATCGTCGGCTTCGCGGTGACCGGCTTCTCCAACGCGCTGATCGTCGGCCCGGAGATGCGGCTGTTTCAGGAGCTCGTCACCGACGACATGCGCGGGCGCGTCATGGGGCTGCAGGACATGCTCGAGAACTCAGCGTTCGTGGCCGCGTTCCTGGCCGGCGGCATGCTGCTGACGACGGTCGGCGTGCGCTCGGTGTTCGGGCTGGGCGGCGGTGCGCTGCTGCTGGTCGCCGCGGCCGGCTGGTGGGCTTTCCAGCCACGGCGGACCGGAGAGATGCTCGAGGTCGTGCCGGAGCTTGGATGACCCGGGTCCAGGTCGTCATACGAGAGGAGGCCTGCATGCCGCGCATGCGCTACTAGAAAAAACGGTCGCTCCGATCCAGGAAGGAGGAACAGATGCCGCGCATGCACGACTAAGCATTGCTCGCTTTTGGCCCCGGCGCACAGGGTTTGCGCCGGGGCCGTTTTCATGCCGGGTGCAATACGGTTGCCGCCGTGGTCGATCTCGCCGCCAAGGCCGGAGTCAACGTCAGCACACGGCGGCTGCCCGTTCCGCCATTCACAACCGAGCACGAGGAATTCCGCGCGGTCGTACGCCGGTTCGTGCGCAGCGAGCTCGCGCCGCACTCGGCCGAGTGGGAGGACGCGCGCTGGTTTCCCAACGACGTGTTCGGGCAGCTCGCCGAGCACGGCTATCTCGGGCTGAAGTTCCCCGCCGAGTACGGCGGCAGCAACGACCCGATCGCCGACGCGGTGTTCGTCGAGGAGCTCGCGTGGTGCGGCTCGGGCGGCCTGGCGGCCGGGATCGGAGCGCATGCGGGGATCGCGCTGCCGCCGATCTGGCGATTCGGCACCGAGGAGCAGAAGCTGCGCTACCTGGCGCCCGGGATCCGCGGCGAGCGGATCGCGGCGCTGGCGATCACCGAGCCCGACGCCGGCTCCGACGTCGCGTCGATTCGCACTCACGCGCGCAAGGTCGACGGCGGCTGGGTCGTCAACGGCGCCAAGACGTTCATCACCGGCGGCGTCCGCGCCGACGTGCTCGTCACCGCGGTCAAGACGACGCCCGAAGGCGGCCATCACGGCATCTCGTTCTTGATCGTCGAGCGCGGCGAGGGCGTGCAGTCCACCGCGCTCGAGAAGCTCGGGTGGCACGCGTCAGATACGGCGCTGATCACGTTCGACGACGTGTTCGTGCCCGACGAGAACCTGCTCGGCTCAGAGAACGGCGGCTTCTACCTGATCATGGCCAACTTCCAGTGGGAGCGACTGCTGATGGCGCTCGGCGCGGTCGGCGCGATGCAGGTTGCGTTCGAGAAGACGCTCAAGTTCGCCCTGGAACGCAAGGCGTTCGGAAAGCCGATCGGACGCCACCAGGCGATCCGCCACAAGCTCGCTGAGATCGCAGTCACGATCGAGGCCGGACGCGACGTCACCTACGCGGCGCTGCGGCGCTACGTCGCCGGCGAGGACGCGGTCCGCGAGGTCACGATCGCCAAGCTCGCGACGCAGCGCGCGGCGTTCGACGTGATCGATACATGCCTGCAGATCCACGGCGGCGCCGGGTACATGAAGGAGTACGGCCTCGAGCGTGCCGCGCGCGATGCCAGGCTCGGACCGATCGGCGGCGGCACCGACGAGATCATGAAGGAGATCCTCGGGAGATCGCTCGGGTTGTAAGAGACGCGCCGTTGAATCCGTTGTTGGTGTAGCGTCGGCCTGACAGGACCGCAGGTACCGACAAGTAGCAAACGGGGGCGGCCTCGAATGGACACGAGGCCCGGAGCAATCCAGTGGCTCACCCAAGGAGGGGGCTCGGACAATTGAAAGTGACCGTAAGAGCGAGCAACGGCGCTCAAATACGCGTCTGGCGGGTGGACGAGCTGTTCCACGCCCTGCCTGTCGGCTCGGTGGTCGAGCCACAGATCTGCGTGGCCGTGGACCTGTTCGAGGTGATCGCCGAGCTCGCAGGACTCAACCTCGACGTGCGGGCCGAGTCGGTTGAGGCGGTGGGCCTCGCGATCGAGGCTCAGCGCCGGCTTGACGACAGGCCGGACGAGCTGGGGGATCTCTCGCGCGCAGAGTAGGACAATGACCCGATGGACTCCGCACGCGGCAAGCTCCTGATCGCGGGGCCGTCGCTGCTGGATCCCAACTTCTGGCGCACGGTCGTGCTGGTGATCGAGCACACCGGCGACGGCGCGCTCGGGCTCGTGCTCAACCGTCCGTCGGAGACGACGGTCGGCGACGCCGTGCCGCAGCTAGAGACGCTGATCGACCTAGGCGAGCAGCTGTTCATCGGCGGGCCGGTTCAGCCGTCGTCGGTGATCGTGCTCGGCGAGTTCGAGGATCCCACCGACGCGGCGCTGCTGGCTTTCGACGACGTCGGCGTGCTCGGGACGGGTGCCTCGCCCCAGGAGGGCGAGG
>DASXDD010000121.1:0-3931 GCA_036490775.1 Solirubrobacteraceae bacterium
TGAGCAGGCACGGGCGCCGCGCGATCGTCGAGCGCGCCCGCGCGCTCAGCCAACTGTCGCGCGCACCCCGCCAGCATGCGCGCCCGCTCGACGACCGCCCGACGCCCGTGCGCGGCCAGCCGCACGGCCAGCGACGCCGCCCGCGGGCGCTCGACGGCCACGCGCGCCGCGTGGCGCTCGAGCCGCCGCGTCACCCGGGCCAGCTCGCCGCGCGCCTCGCCGCAGTGGCGCGGCACCGCGGTCTCGGCCGCGTGGGTCGGCGTCGAGCACGAGACTGCAGCGACGTCGTCGAGCAGCGTGCGGTCGGTGTGGTGGCCGACCGACGAGATCACGGGCACGCGCAGCAGCGCCACGGTCCGGCACAGCGCCTCATCGCAGAACGCGAACAGGTCGGCGAGTGAGCCGCCGCCGCGCGCGACGATCACGACCTCAATCTCCTCGATCGCCGCGAGCTCGCGCAACGCCGCGGCGATGCTCGGGGCCGCGTGGCGGTCCTGGACGGGGGCAAACGCCCACACGAGCGTCCCGCCCCAGCCGCGGCGTCGCAGCCCGGCGAGCACATCGTCGCGGGCCTTGCCGCGCTCGCCGGTGACGACGCCGATCGTGCGCGGCAGCAGCGGGCGATGCAGACGCTTCTGGGGCTCCATCAGCCCGTCAGCGGCGAGCTGACGGCGCAGGCGCTCGAGCGCCAGCAGCAGGTCGCCCTCGCCGGCGATCCGCAGCTCGCTGACGGCGAACGTGAACGATGGCGACGACGCCGAGCTGCCCGGGTAGTAGTCGCAACCGCCGCCGACGACGATCCGCATCCCGTCTCGCAGCGGCAGCCCGAGCGCATCGAAGTCGTTGCGCCACATCGAGCACGGCAACGCTCCCTGGGCGTCGCGCAGCTCGAAGTAGACGCGCGCGCGGGCGGGGCGCAGGCCCCAGACCTCGCCGGTCAGCTGCACCCGCGCGAAGTCGCGCAGCCGCGCACGGAGCTTCTCCGCGTAGCTTCCGACCGGGTACGGGCCCGGGAAGACGCTGTCGGGAATCCCCGCCTCGACCTGGTTTTCGAGCGTGCTCATCGAACGGCCAACGCTAGCGCCGACCCCAGATCGACTTGTCTAGTTCGGCGGCGAGATGGAGCGCCGGTCAGCCGGCGTCGCGGCTGGTGGCCTTGTAGGCGGCGTCGTCGACGAGGATCTGCGGGTCGCAAGTGTGGAACCACTTGCGACGGAAGAACTCGGGGAAGAACGGCCACGAGGCGAACATCAGGACCACGCCGAGCAGCAGGCCGCCGATCCCGACGAAGATCGGCGTCTGGATCCCGAAGACCGGCTTTGAGTAGTTGTTGCCGGCGGTGTTGTAGTAGCTGTAGGCCTTGATCGCGACGTAGGCCATCATCAGGCCGCCGACGACCGGGATCAGGCCGGCGAAGAAGAAGTTGCGGAAGCTCTTGAGCAGGTCCCTACGGAAGTAGACCGCGCACGCCAGGCCGGTGAAGCCGTAGTAGAAGCAGACCGCGAAGCCGAGCGCCGAGATCGTGTCGCCCAGCACGTCCTGGTTGGGGTTGAAGGCCAGCAGCGCGACCGTCCACAGGATCGAGAGGCCGCCCATCAGCAGCGTCGAGAACGTCGGCGTCAGGAACCGTGGGTGCACGCGACCGAACTGCTCGGGGATCGCGGACCAGCGCGCCATCGACAGCGTCGTTCGCGCGGTCGGCAGGATCGTCGTCTGTGTCGACGCCGAGGCCGATGTGAGCACGCAGATGATCAGCAGCTTGTCCAGGCCGGAGCCGAACACGCCCTTGCCGAGCGCGTTGAGCACGTCGTCTGAGTTGTTGGCGAGGAAGTTCGCGCCGTGATACGCCTGCGCGGCAGCGCTGACGACGACGTAGATCAAAAGCAGGATCACCGTCGAGACGACCGCCGCCTTACCCGGCCCGCGCGTCGGGTCGCGCGACTCCTCATTGACCGCGACCCCGGAGTCCCACCCCCAGTAGATGAAGATCCCGAGTAGGACGCCGTCGATCAGCGCCCCCCAGCTGAGATCGAATGGGTTAAACCACGAGGCCGACACGTGCAACGAGCCGGTCGGGCTGTTGGCGTAGACCTTGACCAGCGCGACCACCGCGAACAAGGCGAGCGTGAAGATCTCGAGGCTCAGCAGCGCGGTCTGGATCCGCGCCGACAGCTCGATCCCGCGGTAGCAGATCCAGGTCATCACGGCGATCCAGACGACCGCGCCGACGACCAGCCAGAAGTTGTTCGGCGCCCCGGCCGAGCGGAACAGCAGGAACGTGTAGCTGCTCGCGATCGCCGCCAGCGACGCCATCACGATGATGTCGGCTAGGAAGATCGCCCAGCCGTTGATCCATCCCAACTGCGGGCCGAACGCGCGGGTGACCCACGCGAACGTCGTTCCGGCGTCGGGGTCGGCAAGGTTCAAAAACCGGTAGCCGACCGACACGAACAGGATCGGGATGAACGAGACGATCAGGACGGCGGGCGCGTGCAGGCCGACGCCGCCGACCGCGACGATGAACCCGAGCGTCGCCGCGAGGCTGTACGCAGGCGCGGTCGATGCGACCGCGATGACGACGTTTGAGATGTAGCCGAGCGCGCCGGCCTTGAGGCCCTTGTTGCCGGGGGCGGTCGGATCGAACGCCGCGGCGAGGTGTTCTGGGATGGTCTCGGACTCCAAAGCAGTCAAAACCTATGCGGAGTGTCAAGTCGACCGCAAGCCGCCGGGGTTCACAAAGCGGCACCGCGTTTGTACGAAATGTCCAAAGCGCCCGCCGGTACGGTGCGTATGCATGGCTGAATCTCCCGTATCGGTCGCAGTGCTCGGCGCTGGCGGCACAATCGCGCCGGCGATCGTCGCCGATCTGGCGCAGTCCGACGAGGTCGCGCAGATGACGCTGCTCGACCTCGACCTGGCTCGAGCGCAGGCCGTCGCCGACGCGCACGGCGGCGCCAAGGCGTCGGCCCGGGAGATCGACGCGCGCTCGGTCTCGGATCTGGCGAGCGCGATCGCCGACGCCGACGTGCTGCTCAACACGGCCTCCTACCGGATCAACCTCGAGGCGATGCGCGCGTGCCTGGACGCGGGCTGCAACTACCTTGACCTCGGCGGCCTCTACTGGATGACGCGCCGCCAAGTCGAGCTCGACGGCGACTTCAAGCAGGCGGGACTGCTGGCGGTACTCGGGATCGGCTCGAGCCCCGGCAAGACGAACCTGATGGCGGCGCGTGGCGTGCGCGAGCTCGGCGCCGACGCCGGCGCGATCGAGGCGGTCGACGTGATGGCAGGCGGGCGCGACCCGGCCGCGCCCAACGACGGCCGGATGCGGCCCCCGTACGCGATCCAGACGCTGCTCGACGAGCTCACGCTCGCGCCGGTCGTGCTGCGCGACGGGCAGGCGGTCGAGATCGAGGCGCTGACGCCCGGCGGGGCCGTTGCCTACGGCGACCCGATCGGGACCGCCGAGACGATCTACACGCTGCACTCCGAGCTGGCGACATTCGGCGAGAGCTTCGGGTGCCGCGAGTCGAGCTTCAGGCTGTCGCTCGCGGGACCGCTGCTGGAGCGCCTCAAACAGCTCCTCGGCGCGTCGCCCGAGGAGGTCGCCGAGGCAGCGCGCGGGGCCGCCTCGCCGTCGAACGAGACGGTCTCGGTTCACCTCGTGGCGGTCCGCGGCGCCAACGGCGAGACGGTGACCGTCCGCGCGATCACGCGCGCGCACTTCGGCCTCGGCGGCTCGGTCGTCTCGACCGCGACGCCGGCGGCGGCGACCGTGCGCCTGTTCGCGCGCGGCTCGCTGACCGAGACCGGCGCGATGCCGCCGGAGCGCTGCATCGATCCCGACGAGATGTTCGCCGAGCTCGAGGCGCGCGGTTGCAGCTTCAGCGTCGAGCGGTGAGCAGCTCGAGGTCGGCGTCGACCATCATCC
>DASXDD010000122.1:0-3646 GCA_036490775.1 Solirubrobacteraceae bacterium
GCGCTTGGCGAGTTGGTTCGAATCACGCGCCAAGACCTCACTGGCGAATCGTTCGGCGCCGGCACCGGTCGCGCAACGATCGTCGCCGAACGCACCTCGGTCAGAACCGCATGACGGTCGCGTGCCGATCGGAATCCTTCCTTGCGATACCTACGCGCAGCAGAGCGACCTGCCGCGGGTGCCTGGACCCGAGCCCGAAGGCCCCCTTGATTGACTGGTTGCCGTTCATGATCCCTCCTCGTGTGACGTGTTCGAGAGGTGCGGTCGATTGCCTGTGACCGTCCGCCGGGGTTTGACTTTGTGCCGTAAAGCGTAGTAGAGTTTGCGCCGCAAAGCCTGTGGCGAAGGAGGGAAAGATGAACGGACTGTCGGACATCGGCAAGACGGGGACCCACGAGGACGAGCGCGGACTGGATCCGCGTGAAGCGGCAAGGCTGCTGGCGCAGACCCAGCGGCAAGCGCAGCGCGAGCTGGACTTCCGGTCGCCGGCGCTCTCGCTGCTCGCGGCGGCGGCGGCGCTGGTCGCCTTCGGCTCTGTGTGGCTGTCAGTGCGCGGACAGCACCCCTACAGGTATCCGACCGTCGTAGGCCTGTTAGGCCTATACGCCGTCCTCGCGATCCGGATCGGCTCGGTGCTCTACGCCCATCGACGCGCCACGGCTGGCGTCAGTGGGCGCTCGGTGCACCAGACCCGATGGGAGGGGGCGGCTTTGGCGGTGGCGTTAGTCGCCGTGTACGTGGTCATGGCAGCGCTGGCAAACGAGGGGGCGAGCGACGGGGTCGTCTACGGCGTGTATGTCGTCACCGCGACGATGCTCGTCCTCGGCACGTTCGGCGCGGCGCGCTCGGCCGCACGGGAGGACTGGCGCGAACTTGGCGTCTCGATCGCGGTCGTGGTCGTCGCGGCGGTGAGCGCGTTCGCGGGACCCCGCGGCGTGTGGCTGAGCAACGGTGTGGGCATCTGCTTCGTGCTGCTGGGATACAGCGCCGTCCAGGCTTGGCTGCTGCGCGCGTCTCGATCAGATGCATGACGGCGGACGCGCTTGACCCGTTGATCCACGTCCCCGCGCGACTGCAGATCGTGGCCACGCTGGCCGCTCTGCCCGACGGCGACGCGCTGTCCTTCACCCGCCTGCAAGACATGATCGGGCTGACGCCCGGCAACCTGATCACGCACCTGCGCAAGCTCGAGGACGCCGACTACCTCAGCAGCGAGAAGACGGGCAACGGGCCGGCGTCGCGAACCTCGGTGGCGCTGACCCATCGGGGTCGCGCGGCATTGGACGTCTACACCAACACGCTGCGCGGCCTGCTCAACGGGCTGTAGACACCGCCGCGAGCGTGTTCTACGTCCTGGCCGTACATCTCCCGACCGCTGGAAACCGCTCGTCTGCCGTCAGGCGCTCCGCGTGGAGGGCCGGCCGCGCTTGGGAATCGGCTCTGCCTGTCGGGGCATTCGCCCGGCGTCGTTGAGTGCGCGCCGGAGCAGCATCTCGATGTGTGCGTTGAGGCTGCGGAACTCGTCGCCAGACCATCGGGCCAGGGCATCGTGGACCGCCGGGTCGATGCGCAGCAGCAGTTGCTTGCGCTCGCGGCTCACGTATAGAGCGTGCCGGCATTGACGATCGGCGAGGCCGGCTGGTCCGCGCAGAGCACGACCATCAGGTTGCTCACCATCGCCGCTTTGCGCTCCTCGTCGAGCTCGACGATGCCGTGCTCATCCAACCGGGCAAGGGCCATTTCAACCATCCCTACTGAGCCCTCGACGATCCGGGAACGCGCCGTGACGACGGCGTTGGCTTGCTGACGCCGCAGCATCGCCTGGGCGATCTCCGGGGCATAGGCCAGATGACTGATGCGCACCTCGACGATCTCCAACCCGGCGATCGCCACCCGCTGGGCCACCTCGCGGGCGAGCTCTGCCGCGACGACGTCGACCGAGCCACGCAACGAGGTGCCATCACCCGCGGGATCGTCATAGGGATGCGTGGTCGCGACGTGACGCAACGCCGACTCGGCCTGAACCCGGACGAAATCGTCGTAGTCATCGACGGCGTAAACGGCCTGCGAGGTATCGGCCACCTGCCAGACCACGATTGCGGCGATCTCGACCGGGTTGCCGTCGGCGTCGTTGACCTTGAGATGGTTGGTCTCGAAGTTCCGGACCCGAATGCTCAGGCTCCGCCGATCGGCGAGCGGCAAGATCCACCAGAGGCCGGTTCGACGCACGGTCCCGACATAGCTCCCGAAGAACCGCACGACCTTGGTATGGCCCGGTTGCACGATCACCAGCGAGGTGGCGACCAAGGCTCCGATCACGATCGGCGCGATGATCCACGCCGAGCCGGCGAGCAGCACGGCGGCGGCGATGCAGACGGCGACAACAAGCACGCCGGCCCAGCCACTGATCGCCCAAGCCGGACGCTCGTGGATGTCGACGCGGACCCCAGAGTGCCCGACTGGTGTTGCCTCGGGCTGGCGATATGGCTCAGCGGTTTGGCTCATGATGCCCTCCACGTGAATTGATGCCCCGCAAAAGTGATATCTAAGTGATATCACTTTTGCGATGGCTCCGCAAGACCGCGAGGGCGCACCGGACCAGGATCAATCGCCCCGGTCGGCGGGAGGGAAGCTACTTCGGTTCCCAGCGCCAGCCGTTGCTGTCCTCACAGACGATTGGCTCGCCGTCGCCGGCGACCCCGCTGACCCCGTGGTCGGTGCTACGGCAGTACTCGCCCGCCTCATAGCAGTTGCCCGAGTTGGTCTTCGGGTAGCAGCTGGTCGGCGTCGGCGTCGGCGTCGGCGTCGGGTTCGGTGTCGGCTGCGGCGTCGATTTGGGCTTGGGCGCTGACCAGGGCGCGGCGTGACCGAAGTCCGAGTCGAAGGTTGCGCCGGCTGCCGCGATCGCGCCGTCGCCGCCGTGTGCCCGCGTCAGCAGGATCCCTAGCTCGCGGTTTCTGGTGAGCGAGGTGACACTTGCGTTCTGGGAGCCGATCAGCAGCGACTCGCGCGGCGCGCCGTAGTCGTCAAGGATCAGCTTTTCGTGGATGTAGAGCGCCGTCGAACTGTCTGCAAACAGGTGGACGCGACAGCCCGCGCGAGTGACCGCAGCGAACGCCGAATCCCACTGCGACGAACTGGTCATCACGACCCTGCAGCTCACTCCACGCTTGGCATCGGCCGCCAGCGCCAGGTAGATCGCCGGATCAGCCAGCTCTTCGGACTCGAAATCGATCGTCTCGCGCGCCGCTTTGATCTGCTTGACCAGCGCCGTCTCGGCCGTGCCAGAACCGGTGTTCGGCGACCAGATCAGACCGGGCGCCTGCACCGTCTGAGACCTCGGGCTGCCGGACGCTCCAGCATTCCAGTCGTTGGAGAACGTCTTCTCGATCGCGTCCACCTGAGATGGATCGCTGTCAACAATCTCGGCATCCCGGCCGGTGCGGTAGTACTTAGAAACCAGGTTCGCGGTCGAGATGTCCGAGACCGTTCCGTCGAAGGTCGTCGCCTTGATGTGAAAGATGTACCCCGCCGGCGCCCATCCGACCTCGACGCCGTGCGCGGCAAGGTAGCTCGCGGCGGTGCGGTTCACCCGGGCACCGCTGAAAGCCCGGTCAAGCAGCACACGCACCCGCACGCCGCGACC
>DASXDD010000123.1:0-10023 GCA_036490775.1 Solirubrobacteraceae bacterium
CCACCGGGGACATCTTCGGAGCTGGCCCCCGACAACCCCGCCGGCATGGCGAGTCGAGGGTGAGATCAGAGTGCCGGCTACGCTCGTAGACACCACCTTTTGCGCGACTGCGGACGCGGGTTCAATTCCCGCCGTCTCCACCTTTGCAAAGAATTCGAACCGCCCTCCGCACCAGCGGGGGGCGGTTTTTCTAGGAGGGCGAGGGCGTCCAGAGTCGTGACCGCGCGGTAGAAGGGCCGGCCGATATCGGGCATGACGAGCTCGAGGCCGATGGGGCCGAGCAGGTTGCGAAGGATCTGAGCTGATCTTGCGGTCCGCTGCTCCAAGACCTGCTGGAAGTTGTTGAGCCGGTCCCTGATCCACTCGACAGGAGGCGGCCGGAAGATCTTCTCGGGGCTTCGGCTGAGCACGTCCACTTCGTCGGTCAGATTGTCGACACGCCGCTCGGTCTCGGCGAGGGCCTTGGCGAGCGCCTGGCAGCCACGGCCCTCGCCGATGAAGTCGACGAAGTTTGAGAGCCGGCGCTGCTCGGCGGTCAGCTCGGCTTCCTTGAGCTTCAGCGTGTCGGGCAGGTCGGAGCGCAGCTTGGCGATCTCCTCTTCGACGCGCCGGAGCACGTGGGCGATGTGCTCGGGGTCGGCGATCTGTTCTTGGACGGCGCCGAGGATCACCTTCTCGGCAAGCGTCCGACGCACCAGCGTCTTGTTGTCGCATGCTCCCTTCGTCGCGGCGAGGCAGCCGTAGTACCCACCGCTCTTGCCGCTGACCTGGGCGATGGTGGCGCCGCACGATCCGCAGACCATGCTGCCGGCGAGGAGATGAGTGGGGAAGTGCGCCTCCCGGCTGCCCTGGTCCTTCGAGAAGCCTCGACTTCCGTTCCCGCCTGGCCAGGTCCGATGCATCTCCTTGCGCCGCTGTCTGACGGTCTCCCACAGCTGCTTGGGAACGATCCGCAGTTCCTCGTCCTCGTTGATGACCCATTCGGACTCGGGCTTCTCGAAGCGCCGGCGTCGGCCAGTCTTCGGGTCTCGCCGGCTCTCCGTCCGGTTCCAGATCCAGCGGCCGGCGTACTTCTCGTTGTCGAGGCTCCGGCTGATCGTCGCCGGCGGCCACCCGTTCGCGCTGCGGATACTCCCCGGGACGTTCTCCTCGTTGAACGTCTTGACGATCTGCGTCAGGGACATGCCCTCGGCGTACGACGTGAAGATCCGCAGGATGACGGCCGCCTCCTTGGGCTCGATCTCGATCTTGTAGCCGTCAGGGCGAGGCCGCCCCTTCTTGTCCATCTTCATCTCGCCCACCGGGACGGACCGGTAGCCGAACGTCTTCTCGCCGACGCAGAACCCGCGCTCCTTCTGGCCGATCTGCCCGCGGAGTGTCTTCTTCTTCAGGTCGCGCAGCTGGAGTTCGTTGAAAATGCCCCGGACCTGGATCGCCAGCGCCGACTCCTCATCGTCGCTGTCGAGACCGTCGGCGACTGAGAGGCTTGGCGCGGTTTCGGCGTGAGCCGCTGTCTCCATCAGCCGGATGTGCTCCTGGGCAAGTTCGGCCGCGATGCGATCGAGCAGTGAGAGAAGGTTCGGATCAACCCGCTCTACGCCCGCGACTCGCTGTTTTCCCGCGACCGACATGATAGACATTATCTCTCATCGGTCGGACGGGAACGCGCCGCTACCAGGGCGTTTCTAGTCGATGGGAAGTGCCTGCGCGATCGCAGTGACGCTCAGCTCCAACCGGCCGTATCGGCTGTGCTCAGGCCCGAGACCGGCTGCGCCGTTCCGGGCGTTTCCGCGGAAACGCACCGCCTCGATCTGACCGTCCCAGGCCGCCGCGTCGCCCTCCAACTCATCCAGTGGAATTCCGCCGAAGAGTCTCGGCTGCTTGTCCGCGGCGCCGAGGGAGAAGTAGATCGTCTGGCCGTCGCTGATGATGATCCCAAGAGCCGGCGCCCGATCATCACGCAGACTGTCGGCCAACGCGAAGCGGGGGAGATCTTTCCGAAGCCGCCCCTCGAGCGCCTCGAGTACGTGGATGACGGCGCCAATCGCGGCGACCGGCAACATCATGTCCCGGAGGCGCAGCGCGACCGCTAGCTCGAGGAAGTTCCGCGACGAGAACACCCGACTCGAACCACGGCCGGCGGCACCGTGGACATCGGGGACGACCACGCCCTTCTCGCACAGGTGGATCAGTCGGTGCTGGGGTACATCCAGCCGCCGCGCAATCTCCGACAGCGTGAACGATTGGTCGTCGGCCATGATAGACAGACTCTATCTCCAGGTGCGGCCGGGGCTCTCATCCCGGGTGATGTCCAAACCCAAGGAAGTCTCGTGATTGAGCGAGTGCCTCCCGCCTGCCCAGCCAAGACGCCCCGTCGGGGCGTAAGCCCGCGGCAGGCGACGTTGGCAGCGTGAACGCGCCCCGCGCGCGGCTGCAGCCTCGGCCTCCCACCTGACCGGACGAGGGCCGCGACAACGGACCACGGTCAGGCGATTCATGTGCTGCCCCGGAACGAGTTCGGCGGACAGGACGCAACTCCCGGACGAGTGCTCGATCGCCGATAGGATGGCCGCGGCGTCGAGGTCGCGAGACCCGAATGCGATCGTCCGGCCGACCTCGCCCGCGTGATCGGAAACGTTGCGAACCAGCAGCCCGCTGCCCTAGGAAAGCAGCCCCGCGCCCTGAGGTCAACCTCGGCGCAAGGCGACGCGGCGCTCTCGTCCTGTTCGACCAGCAGGGTGCCCGCCAGTTGTAGGCGGCGTCCCAGAAGACGGTCGGGGCCATGCCAGAAAGCCCCTATCGGGCGCGTCGCCGAGCGGCGTCGCGCCGTCGTCTGACCCAGCGAAGAAGCGCTACTGCGACCCGAGCAGGTGCGCGTCGGCGAGCCGTCGGAACGGCCCATCGACCGCGATTAGCTCAGCCTCGGTCCCCCGCTGGACGATATCCCCGCGGTCGACCACGACGATCTGGTTGGCCCGGCGAGCCGTCGACAGTCGGTGAGCGATGATGATCGAGGTCCGCCCGTGTAGAAGCCGGTCGAGCGCGCGCTCGATCAGCATCTCCGTCGGCCGGTCGATGTTCGACGTCGCCTCGTCGAAGATCAGGATCCGCGGGTCGGCCAGCAGCGCGCGGCCGATCGAGATCAGCTGCCGCTCACCGGCCGAGAGGCCGCTGCCGCCCTCGCGAATCGGATGCTGGAAGCCGGCAGGAAAACTGCGTGCGACTACGTCCAACCCGACCATCCGGGCGATCTGGGACAGCTCGTCGTCGCTTGCCTGCGGTTTGGCGAACCGTAGATTCTCAGCGATCGTGCCCGAGAACAAAAACGGCTCCTGGAGCACCACCCCGAGCTGCTGTCGGTACTGGATCAGGTCGAGCTCCCGCAGGTCCATCCCGTCGACGAGCACGGCGCCCTGAGTCGGGTCGTACAAGCGCGCCGTGAGCTTGGCGAGCGTCGACTTGCCACCGCCTGACTCGCCGACGATCGCGTAGCAGGCGCCCGCTGGGATCGTCAGATCGATCCCGTGCAGGACGTCGCGCTCGCCGTAGGCGAAGTGCACGCGCTCGAACGTCAGCTCGCCCTCGAGGCGTCCAATCGGCCGCGGACGGCTGGGACTGTGGATGTCCGGTTCCTCGTCCAAGACCAGCGAGACCTTGGCCATCGCGGCTTGCGCTGACTGCAGCTGGGAGTAGACATCGGAAAGCGACTGCAACGGCTGGAACGCGAGCGAGAGAAGGAAGTAGGCGGCCGCCAGCGTGCCGATTTGGCTAGCCGGCAGCACGCCCGCGCCGACGGCGAGGACGGCGACGGTGGCGAGCACGCCGAGCAACTCGATCGACGGGAAGAACACCGAAACGATCCGCTGGGCGTAGGTATTGGCGACTCGGTTGGCGTCGTTGAGCTCGTCAAAACGCGAGCGGAACAACGGCTCGCGTTGAAAACTCTGGATGACCGACATTCCGGCGACCGACTCCGCGACATGCGCGGTCACCACCGCGATGCGAGTGCGGACCTCCAGCTGGGCCCGGGTGGAGATGCGCTGAAACCAGCGGCTGAGGACGATCGCCGGTGGCAACACCAGCAGCGCGGCGAGACCCAGTCGCCAGTCATTCACCAGCATCGCCACCACCGCGGCCGGGAGCAGGGCACAGCTCATCACGATCGTCGGCAGCCCCTGCGAGAGGACATCGGAGACCGCGTCGACGTCGCTGGTCAGGCGCGCGATGATCCAGCCGGCGCGCTGCTCGGAGAAGAACCGCAGCGACAATGTCGTGAGGTGGTCGAACAGGTCGCGGCGCAGGCCGAGGACGAGGTCTTGGCCGACGCGGGCCATCCCGCGCGTGACGACGGCTGAGAGCACCCAGCCGACGGCGCTGACCAACACGAACGCGGCCAGGGTCACGTCGAGCGTCCGTTTGTCGTGCGCGACGATCCCATTGTTGATCGCCACGCGGACCAGCAGCCAGCTGCCCGTTTGCGCGCACGCCTCGCCGATCGCGAATAGGCATAGCGCGGATACCCACGCCGGATGCTGAGCGAGATAGCGGCGCAGCGCCAGGAGCCGGCTATTCCCGGCGCGCTCATCCGGCACGGCTGACCGCCTCCTCTCCGAACAGCGCCGTGAACGCGCCGCCGTCATCGAGCAGTTGGTCGAGCGGGCCGTGCTCGACGATCCTGCCGCCCTCGAGCACGACAATTCGGTCCGCCAGGGCCAGTGTCGAGAGCCGCTGAGTGGCCAGCAGCACGGCGCGCCCGTGCAGACCGAGACGTAACCCCTCGACGATCTCGCGCTCTGCTTCGGTGTCGACGGCCGACAGGGGATCGTCGAGGACGGCCACCGGCGCCGACGAGAGCAACGCGCGCGCGAGCGTGACGCGCTGGCGCTGGCCGCCGGATAGGTTGATCCCGCGCTCGCCGATGAGCGTGTCAAGGCCGTCGGGCAGAAGATCAACGAACGTCAACACGCCGGCTCGTCGGCACGCAAGCTCGAGCTCGGTGCTGCTGGCGTCGGGGCATCCGGCCAGCACGTTCTCCCGGAGCGTCTCGGTGAAGAGCAACGGTCGCTGGCTCACGACGGTAACCGAGCTGCGGACCTCCGCGAGCGTCATCGCGCGCAGGTCGACCCCCGCGAGCGTGACCGCCCCCCGGGACGGGTCGTACAGGCGCGGGGCAAGCGAGAGCAGGGTCGACTTCCCGGCACCGGTCCGGCCGCACACGGCGACCACCTCGCCCGGCTCGACCCGCAGCCGCACGCCGCGGAGCACCTCGGGCCCCTCGGCATACGCGAACTGGACGTTGTCGAAGACGACGACCGCGGGCCGGTCCCGCGGCCGCCGGGTCGCCTGCGCCGGCGGCGGCTCGGGCAGCAACGGGATCTGGTCCAGCCAGGAGAAGGTGCGCCCGGCGGAGGCGAGCGCTCGCTGGCTGAGATCGAGGATCCAGCCGATCGACTCCAGCGGCCAGACGAGCTGGAGCAGCAGCTGGATGAACAGGGCCAGATCCCCGTAGCTCATCGTGCCGTCGATCACCGAGCGCCCGCCGAGGAACAGCACCAGCGCGACCGACAGTGAGGGCAGGTAGAAGATCGGTGGCAGATAGATGGACTCGAGTCGTGCCTGGCGCAGCATTTCCGTTCTGATCGCGCCGGCGCGCTGCGCGAACCGATCGCGAACGATCTGGCCGCGTCCGAACGCCTGAACCATCTCGATGCCGACAACCGCCTCGTTGGCGGCGTCGGTGAGGTCGCCCTTGCGCGCCTGAACGGCCCGCGAGACTGGCGTCACCAAGTGGCCGAAACGTCGGGCGACGACCGCGATCATCGGCATCGGCAGCGCGCTCCAGAGCGCGAGCTGCCAGTTGGTCAGCGCCAGAAGCACGGCGGTGCCGACGATCAGCATGCTGCTCTGCACGGCCTGGACCAGGCCCCAGCCGATGAAGTACCGCACCGGGTACAAGTCGTTGGTCGCGCGCGAGAGGACCTGCCCGGTCGGCTGGCGGTCATAGAACGGGCGCGGGAAGCGCAGGTACGCCTGGTACAGAAGCTCGCGCAAGCGTGCCTCGATCGCGATGCCGACCCTCGACGTCGCATACCGCCGCTGGTAGTTCACCCAGGCGCGGATCACCGATAGCGCCGCGATCGCCGCCAGCAGCGGCGCCAACGGGTAGCGATGATCGACGATCGAACTGTCGATCGCCGTCGCGATCAGCAGCGGGATCGCCAGCGACAGCAAGCTGTAGACAAACGCGTAGCCGAGCCCGATGAGGCTGAGGCGCCGCTCCTCCCGCCACACCTGGACTAGCCGCCTCGCGGTCGTGCCCATCCCGTACGGCGGCGGATCGAAGGCCCCGGTCTCCTGCGGCGTCGGCTCCGGCAGCCCCACGTGACCGTCCTTCAGACGGTCGGGCCGGGCACCCCAACGGTCACGCGCAGCAGTCTTCATCTCGAGATCCGATCCCCTCCAGGCCAGAGCGTTACTGCGCCGGCAGGGCCGCGGCCTGCCGGAGGGGACACAGCCGCCAACCCGTGCGCGCAACCCTGCGCACCACAGCCAGCGTCACGAGGCTAGCCGATCGGAACCGCCGGCCCCGCGGCGGCACGACCGGGAACGTCCGACGGACAAACCCAGCCAGGCACCCTCGGGCGCGAGCATCGCCGCTTCCGGGCGCGAACGGGCTGTGGCCACCCCCGAACCCCGTGTTGCAACCCGTGGGACGTTGCTGACACTTCGCTCGTCGCCTTGCGGGAACCGACCGCTGGAACGTAACGGGGCGTCGAAGTGGTCGCCGCGGTAGGTGCCGGGGTGTGGATCGCGCCCGTGGGCAACAACTCACGTCGCGCCGGACGTCGGCGCGGCCATCAACGGAAATCGTCTGGTTCGCGCTCCAAGGGAGTGCCGCTCGGCTAGGGCGCCGTTCAGAACGACGCGGCCGCCTCGATCATGTGCTCCATCTTCGCGCTCAGCACGGGCCGGCTGCGTGCGGGGTGGCGTCCGAAGCCGCACGACGGTGAGATCCACAGCCGCTCCTCGCCCACCACCCTCGCCCAGTCGGCAGCGCGGTCTCGGATCTTCTTGACCGTCTCGATCCCGTAGCTGGCCTCGTCCACGATGCCGGCCGCCAGCTCGATGCTCTGCGGCATGTCGGCGAAAGCCTCGCGCTCCAGGTACTCGGCGAAGTAGCTGCACTCGAGGGCCGCGATGTCGATCACGCCATCCAACTCCTGGAGTAACGGCACCCACGAGGCGT
This sequence comes from Solirubrobacteraceae bacterium, assembly GCA_036490775.1. GTDB lineage: Bacteria > Actinomycetota > Thermoleophilia > Solirubrobacterales > Solirubrobacteraceae > Palsa-465. Next base: position 7,247 of record DASXDD010000123.1, read on the forward strand.
TGCGGACGATCGGCGAGATCGGCCTACCCTTGAAATTCCCGTTGCAGATGTGCATGCCCCGGGTCACGCCATCGACGCCCTCGAAGCACCCCGCGACCATCGCAGACAGGTCCTTGGGGCTCATCAGACCCTCGTTGAGAATCATGCCGAAGAACGGCACGTCGAGCTGCACGTGCGGGCAGCCCGCGTCGGCCAGCTCGCGGATCTCGCGGTTGACGATGCCGACCAGGTTCGGCATCTGGCGGGCGAGCTCGTCGCGCTGGTCCTGGGCGTGCACGGTGATCTCGAGCGGCCCCACCACGGTCGCCATCCGCACTCCACCCGGCAGCTTCGACTCGCGCCGGTAGGCGGCGGCGTACCCAAGCCCCTCCGGTGCCGAGAGCTCGCCCGTGATGACCGCGTGCGCGAGGTCGTCGTAGTCGAACGGGTCGGGCTCGTCGGGCTTATCGATCTCGAACCCATGTAGGACGCGCTGCATATGATCGATGAAGTTGTCTGTGAAGTACTCGCCGCCGGTCCACTCGTCGAGCCCGAGGGCACGCTGCTCATCGATCGCCGCAGCGGCGGCACGGTCCAGCAAATGCTCGCGCTCCTCCGGATCAAGCTCACCGCGGTGGTAACGAGCAAGCTGATCCTCGTGCTCGTCGAGCTTCCACCATGATCCAATCACCGTAGTTCGCAGCGCCATCGACCGCTCCTTCCATCTCAGAATCTCGTAGTACCACGCCCGGTCGAGCAGGAGTAGACCACAAACCCACGCGGCGCTATGCGATGCCTGAAGGCGTTCGTCGCAACCAGTCGAGCGACGTCGGAAAAGATCTCGAGTCCTAGTCACCTTTCTGTGTTCGTCGCGTGGACTAGCTACGGGGCGATTGCCTTCGTGGCGAACCAATCGCCCCGTTAGCGGGCGCCCCGACGGCCGAAGCGATCGTGCCGACGATCGCTATCCCGGGTGTCCCTTCCCGGGAAACGACAGACGTCGCGGCATCGAGATGCCGCCGAGCACCTATCCCGCGGGACCCGACCGAAATGCGAAAGCGAAAGCCCGAGACCCGCGAACTCTTGGGCCGGGCGAGGCCGCCGATAATGGACGCGGTTGTCCGCGCCGCGTCGCGACCAGAGTTGAGCGGCCCGCCGATACGCTCCGCTCGTCCGCTTCCCGAGCGAGGAGCACTGTGCCGTTAGTGCTACTGCTCGTCCTGAGCATCAGCGCCGCCGTTGCGGACGACCTCTGCTGGATTGCCCCGGACAAGCTGAAGTTTGAACATCGCTAGCGGTGGCGCTCGCGTTCGTTCCAAAGGAGAACAGACGCGTTATGCGCGTGGGACTGCTGCTTCGGCCGGAGCATTTGCTGGCGGCGTGCTTATCTCTCGTCGAGGGTGGTTGCTGCTTCGTCATCGATCGGAGCGTGTCGTGCTCAGCGCTGCCGTCCCGCCCCTAGAGATTGCTTTCTGGACGAGGGCGCGCTATCAAGTCCCGCTGGGGCCGGCGCTATGCGCTGGTGTCGATGGCTCTAGGTGGGACGTTGGCGCGGGAGCCGTCTTTTCAACGTCGCGGGTGGCGAGGGCGGCGGGGAGTTGCTCGCGGTTGGTGATGGCGAGCTTCTGGTAGGCGTGGGTGAGGTGCCCTTCGACGGTTCGCGTGGTGATAAACAGGTGTTGGGCGATGTCGCGGTTGGGGAGACCGGCGGCGGCGAGCTGGGCGACGCGACGTTCGCTCGGGGTTAGCGAGTCGAGCCCGCTGAGGACAGGCCGTCGGGGTCGCCCGCCCGCGGCGATGAGTTCGGTGCGGGTCCGCTCTGTCAGCGCGAGCGCCCCGCAGCGGTGGGCGAGGTCGAGCGCGGGCCGGAGGATCTCGCGGCTCTCCGCCCGCTGTCCCGCGCGGCGGAGGGCGGCGCCCAGGTCGGTCATGGCGCGGGCGTGCTCTAGTCGCGCGGCGGAGCCGTCGAGCACGCGTACGGCTTGCCGGAGCAGCTCGATGCCGCGCTTTCCGCCCTCTGTCAGGCCGGCGGCGCGCAGGGCTATCCCGAGCGTGCGTGGGGCGTTGTAGGCCTGGGCGAGAGCGACCTCCTCGCCCGCGAGCTCTCTCGCTTCGGCTGGCGCGTCGAGCGCGAGTTGCGCGAGCGCGGCGTCGGAGCGCCACGGTGCGGACGAAGGGGTGGTGATGAGGAGGCGAGTGAACAGGTCGCCGGCGGCGAGGAGGTCCTTGAGCGCCGCGGCCGGGCGAAGCTCTGCCAGGCGAAGCCGGCCCCGGGCGGCGAACAGCCATCCTGTCTGCATCATCGTCGGGAACTGCTCGGCGAGCCGGTAGCGGTGATCTGCCGCCTCGGCCGCGTCGAGCTCCCCCCGCTCGGCCAGCGTCTCGAGTAGCACGGCGAGGGCAACTGCAGCGTGGATGCCGGGCGGGCGGCGGCCGGTCTCGAGCGCGACGCCGGCGTCCGCCTCGGCGTCGGCGAGGTTGCCAATACGCAGATGAAGAAGACCGCGGTAGCACGAGAGCCCGAGCACGTGTGGGAGCGAGCCGAGCCGGCGGGCATCCGCCAGCGCCTCGTCGAACCGCGAGCGTGCCTCCTCGTAGCGCTCGGCGAACGCGAGCGCATTGCAGGCGTGGTAGAAGAACGGGGGTCGGTCGACCGTCTCCGGCAGCAGCTTCGGCGCTCCGTCAAGCGCGCGGAGCGCGAGGCGCGCCACTGCCTCCGCGGGCTCGTTCGCATTCGTAGCCGCGACCGCCAGCATGCCAAACACGCTCGAGGGAACATCGAGCTCATCCTGGGCCAG
>DASXDD010000124.1:0-32097 GCA_036490775.1 Solirubrobacteraceae bacterium
GATCGGCGTGATCGTCGTCGGCCTGTTCGTCGCGATCTCGATGACGTCGGGCGGTGGCGCCTGGGACAACGCCAAGAAGCTGATCGAGGACGGCGCGTACGGGGGCAAGGGCTCCGAGGCCCATGCCGCGGCGGTGACCGGAGATACGGTCGGTGACCCGTACAAGGACACCGCCGGGCCGGCGATCAACCCCATGATCAAGGTGGCGAACATCGTCGCCTTGTTGATCATCCCGTTGATTACCTGATCCCGTGCGACGACGGCGCGTGCCCGCTCGGGGCACGCGCTACGCTCGCCGGTGTGCGGGAAGGAGCCGTACGACACGCAAGTGCCCCGATTCGGGCACGCGCCGTCGCATCGGCTATGTGCGGGCTGATTGGCGGCTTCGCGCTCGCTGGGTGTGGCGGCTCGGGTTCGTCGGCTTCGAAGACGACGACCAGCGCTCACAAGACTGCAGTCGCGCCGCCGCTGTGCCTTCCTAAGGCTGAGGTGGCGCTGTCGCGGTTTGTGGGGGCGCACGTGTCGCAGCTCACCAACAATCCGGGGATGGGGGATAACGCTGAGCCGCAATGCACGTTCAAGGTTCGGTTGACCGATGGGCGGCGGATGTCGGTGGTCGCCAACCTCGACTCGGGCCCGCAGCCGTACTTCCGCCTCGAGCGCACTGCGGTTGAGGCGACTCAGCAGTTCTCGGCCACGCGTAACGTCGCCGCGCCGCAGACGATCAAGGGTCTCGGGATGGACGCCGACTGGTATCCGGCCGAGCAGCAGCTGCAGACGACCGACGGCGTGCGCCTGATCACCGTCACGGTCACCTGGCACGGCGTCTCGCAGGGGCGGCGGCGGGCGCTCGCCGTGGCGGTTGCGCGGCCATATCTGCGCGGGCGTCAATCAAGTTCGCGCGCCCACTAGAGTGCCCGCCATGTTCATTCTGATTGTGGGCTCAGGCCGAGTCGGCTCAGCGGTGGCGAAACGGGCGCTGGATGCCGGGCACGAGGTCTCGGTGCTGGACAGCGACCCGCTTTCGCACGAACGGCTCGACAAGGACCAGTCGACCACCTGGGAGGACGCGGGCGGGCGCTTCACCGTCGGCACCGCGCTCGAGGTGGACGGGCTGATCGAAGCGGGGATCGAGGATGCCGACGTCTTCCTTGCCGCGACCAGCGGCGACAACACCAATCTGGTGATCTCGCAGATCGCCCAGCGGCGATTCAACGTACCGCGCGTGGTGGTGCGGGTCGCCGACCCAGGCCGCGCCTCGTGGTACGCGGAGCAGGGCCTGCTGACAATCTGTCCCACCCAGATCGCGATCGACCAGGCCGAGCGCCTGGTGCTCGAGCGATAAGGAGGTCTGCACGAGCATGTACGTGATCATCACGGGAGCGGGGAAGGTCGGCTGGAACCTCGCGAGGGAGCTGATCGCCAAGGACCGCGAGGTCACGCTGATCGAATCCAACCACTCGCGCTACCGCGTGGTCGAGGAGGAGCTCGAGCACGCCGTCCAGTACGGCGACGCAACCGAGCTGTGGGTGCTCGAGCGCGCCGGGATCCAGCGTGCCGACCTGGTGATCGCGGTCACCGGCGACGATGAGGACAACATCCTGATCTGCCAGGTCGCCAAAGAGAAGTACGGGGTCCAGCGGATCGTCGCGCGCGTCAACAACCCGCGCAACCTCCAGCACTTCAGGCTGCTGGGAGTACAGCCCGCCGTGTCGGCGACTGACCTGATCCTGCGTCTGATCGAGCACGAAGTGCCCGAGTACGGCCTGATCCAGCTGCTCGCGCTCGAGGAGGAGCACCTCGAGATCATCGAGGTTGAGGTGGCGGACGGCTCGCCCGCCGCCGGCCGGCGCGTAGCCGACGTCGCGCTGCCCGACGGGTCGCTGGTCATCTCGGTCCTGCGCGGAGGCGCGGGGTTTGTGCCCAAGGCCGATTCGATGATCGAGGCCGGCGACCAGGTGCTGCTGATCCTCGACCCAGGCCTCGAATCCGAGATCACGCCCCAGTTCGCGGTGGGTGGGGCGCGAACCGGTGTCTGACCGCCACGTCGACTACGCACTGATCGGCGGAGGACTCGCGGGAGGCAACTGCGCCCGGTGGCTGCGCGAATCCGGGGCCGACGGGTCAATCCTGCTGATCGGGCGCGAGCCGGACCTGCCCTACAACCGCCCGCCGTGCTCGAAGGGTTACCTCCAGGGCAAGGAGTCCCGCACCGACGTACTTTTCCGCCCGCCCGAGTGGTACGAGGACCAGCAGATCGAGGCGCTGACGCGCGTGTCGGCGATGAAGCTTGACCCCGGCGAGCGCGTGGTGACGCTGTCCAACCGCGAGACCGTCAGCTTCGACAAGGCTTTGGTCGCGACCGGTGCCAACGTGCGGCGCCTGAACGTGCCCGGCTCCGAGCTCGAGGGCATCCACTACCTGCGCACGCTGGGCAACAGCGACGCGATCCGCGACGACGCGGCCGGTAAGCGAGTCGTGCTGATCGGCGGCTCCTACATCGCCAGCGAAGTCGCGGCGTCGCTGACCGAGCTCGGCAGCTCGTGCTCGCTGGTGATGCTCGAGTCGGTGGTGCTGGAGCGCGGGTTCGGCGGCCAGGCGGGACGCTTCTTCCAGGAGCGCCTGGAGGAGCACGGCATCGAGGTCTACGGCGACGACGAGCTCGACCACTTCGAAGGCGCCGACGGGCGCGTCACCAAGGTTCTGACCAAGTCCGGGCGCGAGCTTGAGGCCGACGCAGTCGTGATGGGAACCGGCGCGGTTCCGGACGTGATGCTCGCCAGGGCGGCCGGGCTCGAGCTCGGCGACAGCGGCGGGATCGCCGTCGACGCGCAGCTCCAGACCTCGGTCCCGGGGATCTACGCCGGCGGCGACGTCGCCGAGTACGAGAGCGTCGTGCATGGCGGCCGGTCGGTGCGAATCGAGCACTGGGACGTTGCCTTCAACCACGGCAAGACCGCGGCGCTCAACATGCTCGGCTCCGGGCAGCCGCACGACGTCGTCCCCTACTTCTTCTCCGACCTATCGGACTGGGCCTCGCTCGAGTACGTCGGCCCGGCGCCGCAATGGGATGGTGAGGTCGTGCGCGGCTCGTTTGACGACGGTGAGTTCAGCGTGTTCTACTTGCACGAGGGCCGAGTCGCGGGCGCGCTGTCGGTCGGGCGCTCCGACGACCTCGAGCACGCGCGGCGGCTACTCGCCTCGTCGGCGAGCATCGGCGAGCGGGCGCACGAGCTCGGCGATCTGTCCACCGACCTTGCGACGATCTAAGCGCCGCGGAGGCCGCTAAAGCCCGGCTGCGCGCGGCCGATGAACGCTAAGAGAGCAGGAAACTCCGGTATCGTCGGGCTCGACGACGGTCCGGATCACACCGAGTGCCCGTTCCGGGCGATCAATGCGGATTGGTGTAATTGGCAGCACGGCTGACTCTGGATCAGTTAGTCCAGGTTCGAGTCCTGGATCCGCAGCTTCACAGACACTCCTGGCGCCGGTGTCAGACCACTGACTCCGGTGCGCAGGGTTCCGTTCAGCTTTAGAGCTGAATCGGCCTAAAACATCCGCAATTGTTTGAACCGGCGCCGTTACGCCGAGATTTGGAGCGGTATGAGCTTCCAGGCGGGGGGCCTTCGGGCTGCGGCTGCGCGTGGCACGACGCTACTCATAGTGCTCGTGGCATTCCTGCTGCCCGCTTCCGCATCCGCCGCGCGACACGTGATGCCGATGAATCTCGTTCAGACCTCGGGCACCCAGACGAGCGCGGGAAGCACTCCCAACGGGGTGCCGAGCGCGACTCCGACCGGCCAGGCGGTGTCCGGCACGCTCGAGCAGACGACGGGCCTGGCTCCCTCCGACGTGCAACTCCGGGACGTCTGCCCGGCGGTTGGCGTGGGCTACGCGCGCTGCGCTGCGCAGGCGCTCGTGCTGCTGTCAAACCACCACCTCGTCCGGCCTGATGTGACCGACACGCGGCCGATGCGGGTGCGCGCAGGCTCGGCCCAGCCGGCTGTCGCCAGCCCTGCGGTTGCGGCCGCTGCGACCGCGCCCGTGGCGGGCACGCCGGCGTACCTGCAGCAGGCCTACGACCTCACCTATCTGTCGCAGACCGGGGGCGCCGGCGACACCGTCGCCGTCGTCGACGCCTACGACGATCCGACCGCTGAGGCCGACCTTGGCACCTACCGCAGCACGTCGGGACTGTCTGCGTGCACGACCGCGAACGGGTGCTTTCAGAAGGTCAATGAAGCCGGCGCGGCGTCGCCGCTGCCGGCCAAGAACACTGGCTGGGAGGAGGAGATCTCACTCGATCTGGACGCCGTCTCGGCGCTGTGCCCGAACTGCCGGATCGTGCTCGTCGAGGCCAACTCCAGCAGCTCTGTCGACCTCACCGCCGCGATGCGAACGGCTGCCGCGATGGGCGCCAAGCAGATTTCCGACAGCTGGTCGGTCATCTCGTCGGTGCCGCCGGCGGGCACCTACACGTTCCCTGGTGTGGATGTGGTTGCGGCGACCGGAGACCATGGCTATCCAGGCGCCGGGACAGACAACTACCCGGCGGCGTTTGCGGGCGTGACCGCCGCCGGCGGGACGACGCTGGCGCTCTCCAGCGGCGGCCAGGGCGTCCGCGGCTTCGCCGAGTCGGCGTGGTCGCTGAGCGGCGGCTGGGGCGGCAGCTCTGGCTGTGACCTGCAGCTTCCCAAGCCCGCGTACCAGAGCGATACCGGCTGCACAGGACGCTCGTACGCCGACATCTCGGCCGACGCGAACCCCGCGACCGGCCTGAAGATCTACGACAGTGGCAACGGCGGCTGGTTGATGATGGGCGGCACCAGCCTCGCGACGCCGTTGGTCGCCGCTTACTACGCGATCACCGGCGTGTCGGCCGTGACGCCGCAGTGGGCGTACGCGTCCAGCGCCGTGCTCAACGACGTCACGTCGGGCTCGAACGGGAGCTGCGCACAGAACATCGCCTACATCTGCAATGCCGCCACCGGCTTTGACGGCCCGACCGGCGTCGGCTCGATCTCAGGCGGGATTGCGGCCGGAGCTCCCGGGGTCGGCGGCCCGTCGATCGGGTCGGGCTCCAACAACAGCTATACGCAGAGCATGACCTCGATCAACGCGACGCTCGCGGGCGGCATCTACCCCAACGCGCTGTCGACCTCGTGGTGGGTCGAGTACGGCACGACGACCTCCTACGGGCAGCACACGGCACCGGCCGACATCGGATCCGGCCAGACGCCGGTCGCGCTGAGCTCGACGATCACGGGACTGACACCGTCGACGACCTACCACTACCGACTGGTCGCGCAGAACAGCGCCGGGACGACGTACGGCTACGACTACACGATGCGGACCGCCGCCGCCGGCGCCTCACCCCCGGTCAGCAGCGCCCCGCCGGTGATCTCGGGCGTGGCGCAGCGGGCCTCGACGCTGACCGCGACGGCCGGCTCATGGAGCGGCAACATCTCAAGCTACGTCTACCAATGGCAGCGCAGCTCCGACGGTGGTTCGACCTGGTCGAGCATCTCGGGCGCTACCGGAGCGACATATGCGCCCGGGGCCCGGGACGAGGGCACGCGCCTGCGCGTGTACGTGTCGGCCTCCGGCAGCGGTGGCACCGCGAGCGCCGTCAGCCCCGCGATCGGACCGGTCCTGCTCGCCCCGCCGATCAACACGTCGCTGCCAGCGGTGACCGGCACGGCTCAGGTCGGATCGGTGCTGACCGCCCAGCCGGGGGGGTGGAGCCCGGCGGCCGGCGAGACCTTCGCGTACCTGTGGCAGCGCCGGTACGGATCGGGCAGCTACCAGAACATCCCCGGCGCGAGCGGCACCGCGTACACGGTGTCTCCGACTGACCTCGGCGACACGATCCGGGTGATCGTCACGACCTCAAACGTCGACGGCAGCGCCACCGCCACGAGCGCGCCGACCGGCTCGATCGCCGCGGCGCCACCGGTGGTGGCTGGCCGGCAGGGTGGCTCGGCACCCGTGGCGGTTGGGCCGCACACCGCACCGGGTGCAACCGTGCTGCCCGAGCTCTCCGGACGCGCCAGCGTCGGGGCCAATGTGACCATCAAGAGCGGGGCGATCTCCGGCGCGTCCGCCGGCAACTCCGTCGTGCGCGTGATGCGCTGCACGCAGACCTGCGTCGCGGTCGGCGCGCGCAACGCGCGCAGGTACAAGATCTCGGACGCCGACATCGGCGCGGTGCTGCGGGTGATGCAGACGGCATCCAACGGCGGCCGCTCGAACACCCTGTGGTCTGGCAGCTCGATCGGCCCGGTGACCTCGGCGTCGGCTGGGTTTGCGATCGTCGGCTCGGGTCGCGCGACGATCCGCGCTGCCAACGGTCATTCGCTCGCGCTCGCGAGCGTCGCCTCGGCGGCATCCGCCCGCGCCCACCACGCGGCCCACGGCCTCGAGGTCAAGCTGCGCCACGCGCGCGGCCGCGTGCGCGCCTGGGCGTGCCCGGTGACGAGTTCACGTGGCGGCGCGCCGCCGCGATGCAGTCCGGCGATCACGTTCACGGGCACCGGGACGTTGCGCCTGCCGGCCGGCGTCGGCGGCAAGCTGCGCGTCGTGGTCGTGTCGGACCGGCGCCGTTAGCTTGGGTCGGTGAACTGCGCCGGCTGCTTGCGCAAGCCGGCGGTGACGGCGGCGAGCTGGTTGGGCGAGCCGATCAGCGAGCGCTGGATCTCGGCCTCGAGCGCGAGCGACTGCTCGGGCCCTTGGGTCCAGGCGGTGTCGAACAGGCGCTTGGCTCCGCGGACGGCGTCGGGTGACCGGCTCGCGATCTCGGCGGCGAGCTCGCGCGCCGCGGCCAGCGGGTCGTCGGCCAGGCGCGTCACGAGCCCGAGCGCGTCCGCCTCGGCACCGCTGATCACCCGGCCGGTGTAGGTCAGCTCCTTGGCGACGTCGATTCCGATCAGCCGCGGCAGTGTGCGGCTGATCGACATGTCGGGGATCAGCCCCCACTTGATCTCCATCACCGATAGCCGCGCGTCGGCGGTCGCGATCCGCACATCGGCGGCGAGCGCGATCTGCAGGCCGCCACCGAAGCAGTTGCCGTGCACCGCCGCGATCACCGGCACCGGCAGCCGCAGCCACTCGTACGCGGTGCGCTGGAACCAGTTGGGCGGTTCGTCGCGCAGCGGGGCGACGATCGCGTCGATCCCGGCGTCGGTGGAGACGAGGCTGGCGAGATCGAGGCCCGAGCAGAAGCTCGGTCCTTCGCCGTGCAGCACGACCACCCGTACGCCCGGCTCGCCGGCAAGCCGCTCGGCAGCCCCGATGATCGCCTCAAACATCGCGCGGTCAAGCGCGTTGTGCTTGTCGGCGCGCACGAGCGTCACGGTCGCGACGTGGTCTGCCACCTCGATGCGGACGCGGTCCTCGCTCATCGCGCCGGGAGACTAGTCAAGCGGCACGACCTCGTCGCCAACGCGGACTGCGCCCTCGTCGAGCACTGCCCCGTGGATCCCGAACGGGAGCGGCTCGGTGCTATCGAGATTGCCCCGGTAGCTGCGCAGCAGGTCGAGCGTCGGCAGGTCGATCGTGCCCGTGTCGGGATCGCGGCTGGTCGTCAGGCAGCGGCCGACGTGACCCATCCAGCGGACGGTCGCATCGCCGACGCGCGTGCTCCGTCCGACCCAGCGATCCTCGGCGTGTGCGTCGACGCCGTCGATCTCGATCAGCATCCGGAACCGCCGGCAGTCGATCTCGTCGTCGCCGCCCTCCTGCGCGAGGCGATTCAGCGAAGCACGGGAGATCAGCGATGCGACGCCGAGCGCGCCTCGATCGATCGCCGACGAGCGAGCCTTGACGAGCGTCAGCGGTTGCCCGGCATAGTCGGTCAGCGCCTCCGACCACGGCCCCTCGACCAGCTGCCCGCAGTCGGTCGCAGAGAAGAACTTCGTCTCGATCTCGTCGCCGAGCCGGACCTCGTCGTCGACGGTTGTGCCATCCGGGAACGTCAGGCTCAGCCGGGGCTCGGAGTACTGCGCGACGATCGCGTTCAGCTCGCCGAGCCGCTTGCCGTTGATCAGGTGCTTGCGATGGTCGACCAGGTAGAAGCGCCGGTTGTCGCGCACGCCCTCGCGCCCGAGCACGATGCTGTCAACGGTCTGCAGCCGCGTGCTCTTGACAGGAGTTACCGACAGCCCTGTGACCGAGATCCCCACGGCACGGACTTTACGGACTACGCCGCGGCCTGCTCGGCCCAGTCGCGATAAAGCTGCCAGTAACGGCCCTCGGCCTCGATCAGCTCATCGTGGGTGCCCGACTCGACAATCTGGCCGTGCTCGAGCACGACGATCCGCCCGGCGTTGCGGATCGTCGACAGCCGGTGGGCGATCACGATCGCGGTCCTGCCGGCAACCAGGCGGCGCATGCCATGCTCGATCAGGCTCTCGGTATGCACATCGACGTTCGAGGTCGCCTCGTCGAGCAGCAGGATCCGGGGGTCGGCGACGAGCGCCCGTGCGAACGCCAGGAGCTGGCGCTGCCCGGCCGATAGCTGTACGCCGCGTTCGCCGACCTGCGTCTGGTAGCCGTGCTCGAGCGCCTCAATGAACTCCTCGGCGCCGACTGCACGGGCCGCGGCCGAGATCTCTGCATCGGTGGCGTCGGGGCGGCCGAACGCAATGTTCTCGCGGACGGTGCCGCTGAACAAAAAGCCTTCCTGGGGCACGATCCCCAGCTGCGATCGCAGCGACTGCGCCGACACCGTCCGCAGATCGTGGCCATCGATCAGCACGCGTCCCTCGGTCGGGTCATAGAACCGTGCGACGAGCTTGGCGAACGTCGACTTGCCGGCGCCGGTGGCGCCGACTAGGGCAACCGTCTGGCCGGCAGGAACGACCAGGTCGAGATCGTGCAGCGCCCAGCGTCCGTCGTCTTCGGCCCCGTAGCGGAACGAGACGTGGTCCAGGCGCAGCTCGCCGCGCACGCGCGGCAGCTCGATCGCGTCGTCGGCGTCGACCAGCTCGGGCTGCTCGTCGAGCAGCTCGAAGATCTTGTCCAGCGCCGCCATTCCGGACTGGTAGGTCGTGTACAGCTGCGAGAGCTGCTGGATCGGATCGAAGAAGTTGTTCAGCGCGGCGATGAACGCGAACACGACGCCGGTCGAGGTGTGACCGTTGATCGCCTCCAGGCCGCCGATCACGAGGATCTCGACGGTCACCAGCGCCGATACGAACTCGACTGCGGGGAAGTACGCGGCGTTGAGGTTGACGGTCGTCATGTTCGCCGCGAGGTTCTCCTCGTTGAGGTCGTTGAACCGCTTGATGTGCACCCGCTCCTGGCCGAACGCGCGCACGACGCGGATCCCCGACAGCGACTCCTGCAAGTAGCCGGTGATCGAGGCGATCTTCTCGCGCGTCAACCGGTACGCGTCGGCCGAGGCGATCCTGAACAGCAGCCCGCCGACGATCAGCACCGGCAATGCCAGGAACGTCAGCAGCGCGAGGTGGGGGTCGAGTACGAACAGGATCACGACGACGCCGATCAGCGTCAGTCCAGACTGAAACAGCGTCGCCATCCCGTCCTCGACGAGCTGGTCGAGCGCCTCGACGTCGTTGGTCAGCCGCGAGATGATCACGCCGGCGCGATTTCGCGAGTAGAACCCGATCGAGAGCCGCTGCAAGTGCGAGAACAGCCGCAGGCGCAGGTCCTGCAGCGCCCGCTGGCCGACCCAGCCGACGAGGTACGTCTGCGCGTAGGACGCGATCAGGTACAGCACCGCGGAGGCCAGGAATGCGAGCACGATCAGATCCAGCGCGGCGACGTCGTGGCGCTGGATGCCGTCGTCGATCGCGAGCTTTGCCAGCGGGGCGGGGGCGAGCGCCGCGGCAGTCGCAACCACGAGCGACACGAACATCGCGATCACCCGCCAGCGGTAGGGCGCCAGAATTTCGGCGAGACCGCGGAGCTTGCGGCCGCGACCGGTTGTCTGGTGCAGGCGACGGCGGATGTCGTCCAGCCGGCTCACAGGCCCGCCACCTCCGCCTCGCGCGGCTTGCGCGTCATGAACACCTGGTCGGGCATCCCCTTCTCGACGATCTCGGTGTATAGCGGCGACGCGTCGAGCAGTTCGTCGTGGGTGCCCTGCGCGGCAATCCGCCCGTGCTCGAGCACGACGATCTCATCGGCGAGCGCGATCGTCGAGAGCCGGTGGGCGATCACGAACGTGGTCCGGTCTGTCATCAGCTCGCGCAGCGCCAGCTTGATCTCCTGCTCGGTCGACGCGTCGACCGACGAGGTCGCGTCGTCGAGGATCAGGATCCGGGGGTTGGCGACGATCGCACGTGCGATCGCCAGCCGCTGGCGCTGCCCACCCGACAGCGTCAGCCCGCGCTCGCCGACGAGCGTCTCGTAGCCCTTCGGAAGCGCGTCGATGAACTCCTCGGCCTGCGCTGCGCGGGCCGCCGCGCGCACCTCCTCGCGGGTCGCGTCGGGGCGGGCGTAGGCGATGTTGTCGTGCACCGTCGCCGAGAACAGGAACGGGTCGTCCGAGACCGTCGCGATCTCGTGGCGCAGGCTCTGCACGTTGACCGAGCGGACGTCGGCGCCGTCGATCGAGACGCTGCCCTCGCTCACGTCGTACAGGCGCGCCAGTAACGACACGAGCGCCGTCTTGCCGGACCCCATCGCTCCGACCAGCGCGACCGTCTGGCCGGCCTCGACGTCGAGGTCGATATCTGAGAGCGCCGGATGGGGCGCGCCGTCGAACGTCAGGCCGACGCCGTTCAGCGACACCTGTCCGCGGCCGGCCGGCAGCGGCGGCGCCGACTCGGGCGCGGTGATCCGCGGCTCGCGATCGAGGATCTGGAAGATGCGGGCGCCCGAGGCGGTCGCGCGCTGTGCCGAGCTGAGCATGTAGCCGAGCGTGCGCATCGGCGAGATCAGGATCAGCAGGTACGCGTAGAAGGCGGTGAACTGGCCGAGCGTGATCGTGCCGTCGATCACCTGACGACCGCCGACGAACAGGATCAGCGCGAGCCCGATGTTCGGCAGGAAGCTGAGCAGCGGCGTGTACCGCGCCTGGATCTTGGTGGCGACGATCGCCTGGTCAAACACCCGTCCGACCGAGTCCCCGAAGCGGCTGAGCTGACGCTCCTCCTGCGCGAACGCTTTGACGACGCGCACGCCGGAGATGTTCTCCTCGGCCTCGGCGGTCAGCTCGGCGATCCGCTGCTGGACCTCCTGCAGCGCCGGGCGCGAAGTGCGGCCGTAGCTCCATGCGATCAACACGACAAACGGGAGCGGCGCCAGCGCCAGCGCAGCCAGCCCGGGCTGCAGCGCGAACATTGCGACGGCTGCAAGCACCAGCGACAGCAGCGACTGCGCGATGAACATCAGCCCGTAGCCGAGAAAGAAGCGCACCGATTGCAGGTCGACGGTTGCGCGCGACATCAACTGCCCGGTCTGCTGACGGTCGAAGAACGACAGCTCGAGCTCCTGCAGGTGTGAGTACAGCCGGTTTCGCAGGTCGAGCTCGACGCCGAGCGACACGCGGCCGGCGACAAGTCGCCGGCCGACGCTGAGCCCGAGGCGGAAGATGCCCGCAACGCCGATCGCGATTGCCAACAGCGTCATTGTGTGTCGGTCGCCGGTCCGGATCGCGTCGATCGCACGACCGGTCAGGTACGGAATCAGAACCGTCGCTCCCATCGCGCCGAAGGCGAGCGCGAACGACCACGCAACACCCGACCGGTACGGGCGCAGAAACGTCAGCAGTCGCCTGAAAATAAGCATACTTCACAAAGTATAGTAACTCTCGGCGGACGTTTCGCCCCTACCCATTTGGCGTATTGCCAGCAGCAGTTAGCAGAACGCCAATATTGCTAGCATCGGATTCCCACCACTAGGAGCCCGCAAATGAGCAACAGCGAAGCATTGGTGTTCGAGGCGATCCGCACTCCCCGAGGCCGGGGCAAGGTCAACGGGTCGCTGCACACGGTCAAGCCGGTCGACCTCGTCGTCGGCCTGATGCACGAAGCGCTCGTACGCAACGAGCGGCTGGATCCAAACAGCGTCGACGACGTCGTCCTGGGATGCGTTTCGCCGGTCGGCGATCAGGGTGCCGACATCGCCAAGACGGCGGCGATCAAGGCGGGTCTGCCGCCGACGGTCGCAGGCGTGCAGCTCAACCGCTTCTGCGCGTCTGGCCTCGAGGCAGTCAACGTCGCCGCGCAGAAGGTCGCCTCCGGCTGGGAGGACCTCGTGATCGCGGGCGGCGTGGAGTCGATGTCGCGTGTGCCGATGGGTTCCGACGGCGGTGCGTGGGCGATGGACCCCGAGACCAACTACGACACTTCGTTTGTCCCCCAGGGGATCAGCGCCGACTTGATCGCGACGATCGAGGAGTTCAGCCGCGAGGACGTCGACGGCTACGCGGCGCGCTCGCAGGAGCGCGCGGCGGCGGCGCAGACCGGGGGCAAGTTCACGGAATCGGTCGTGCCGGTGCTCGACATCAACGAGCACGTGGTGCTCGATCGCGACGAGTTCATCCGGCCCGGCACGACGGTCGAGTCGCTGTCGGGGCTGAAGCCGTCGTTCGCCGCGATCGGCGACATGGGCGGCTTTGACGCGGTCGCGCTGCAGAAGTACCACTGGGTTGAGAAGATCGACCACGTCCACACGGCCGGCAACTCGTCGGGAATCGTCGACGGCGCCGCGCTGGTGCTGGTCGGCAACGAGCAAACCGGCCGCGAGCAGGGGCTCGAGCCCAAGGCGCGGATTCTCGCGACCGCCGTGTCGGGCGCGGACCCGACGATCATGCTCACGGGCCCGGCGCCGGCGAGCCGCAAGGCGCTCAAGCGTGCGGGCTTGACGGTCGACGACCTCGACCTGATCGAGATCAACGAGGCGTTCGCGGCGGTCGTGCTGCGGTTCGTGCGCGACATGGAGCTCGACATGGAGAAGGTCAACGTCAACGGCGGCGCGATCGCGATGGGTCACCCGCTCGGCGCGACCGGGGCGATGATCCTCGGGACGCTGATCGACGAGCTGCACCGCACGGGCGGCCGCTACGGGCTGGCGACACTGTGCGTCGGCGGCGGCATGGGAATCGCGACCGTCGTGGAGGCTCTCTGATGACTGAGGCGAACACAATCCGCTGGGAGCGCGACGACGACGGGATCGTTGTGCTGACGCTCGACGATCCCAACCAGTCGGCGAACACGATGAACGCCGCCTACAAGCAGTCGATGGCCGACACAGTCGACCGGCTCGAGTCCGAGCGCGACGAGATCGCCGGCGTGGTGATCACCTCGGCGAAGAAGACGTTCTTTGCCGGCGGGGACCTGAACGACCTGCGGCTCGCGACCCGCGAGCAGGCCGAGGAGATCGCACAGGGCCTGCGCGAGGTCAAGGCGCAGCTCCGGCGTCTGGAGACGCTCGGAACGCCCGTGGTGGCGGCGATCAACGGCGCCGCGCTCGGCGGCGGCCTGGAGATCTGTCTGGCGTGCCATCACCGGATCGCGCTCGACGACTCCAAGGTGCAGCTCGGGTTCCCCGAGGTCCAGCTCGGACTGCTTCCGGGCGCGGGCGGCGTCGTGCGCAGCGTGCGGATGCTCGGGATCGCCAACGCGCTGCTGTCACTGCTGCTGCAAGGCCAGCGCCATCGCCCGGCCAAGGCGCTCGAGCTCGGGATCGTCGACGAGGTCGTCGCGACCCGCGATCAGCTCGTGCCCGCCTCGAAGGCGTGGATCAAGGCCAACCCCGAGGCGAGCGTGCAGCCGTGGGACGCCGAGGGCTACAAGATCCCGGGTGGGACGCCGTCGAACCCGAAGTTCGCCCAGAACCTGCCGGCGTTCCCGGCCAACCTGCGAAAGCAGCTCAAGGGCGCCAACTACCCCGCCCCGCACCACATCATGTCCGCCGCCGTCGAGGGGGCCCAGGTCGATTTCGACAACGCGATCGAGATCGAGGGCCGCTACTTCGTCGACCTCGTGACGGGGCAGGTCGCCAAGAACATGATCCAGGCGTTCTTCTTCGACATGCAGCGCGTCAACGGAGACCGCGACCGGCCCGAGGGGATCGAGACGTTCGAGCCCGAGAAGGTGGTCGTGCTCGGCGCCGGGATGATGGGCGCCGCGATCGCGTACGTCTGCGCGAAGGCCGGGCTCGACGTCGTGCTCAAGGACGTGTCGCTCGAGGCCGCCCAGAAGGGCAAGGGCTACTCGGAGAAGCTGGTCGCCAAGGCGATCGAGCGCGGGCGGTCGACGCAGGAGCAGGCCGATGAGCTGCTGGCCCACATCACGGCGACCGACGACCCGCAGGCCGCCGCCGGCGCCGAGCTGGTGATCGAGGCCGTGTTCGAGGACCCGAAGGTCAAGGCCGAGGTGTTCGCAGAGATCGAGCCGCACCTGGCGTCCGACGCGCTGCTGGCGTCGAACACGTCGACGCTGCCGATCTCCGGGCTCGCCGAGAACGTCACCCGCCCGGAGGAGTTCATCGGGCTGCACTTCTTCAGCCCCGTGGACAAGATGCCGCTGGTGGAGATCATCAAGGGCGAGAAGACCTCCGACGAGACGCTGTACCGCGCGCTCGACGTCGTCAAGAAGATCAAGAAGACGCCGATCGTCGCCAACGACAGCCGCGGGTTCTTCACCAGCCGCGTGATCGGGACGTTCATCAACGAGGGGATCGCGATGCTGCTCGAGGGCATCGCCGCGCCGTCGATCGAGCAGGCCTCCTCGCAGGCCGGCTACCCGGCGCCGGTGCTCCAGCTCTCAGACGAGCTCAACCTCAAGCTGATGCGAAAGATCCGCGACGCCACCAAGGCGGCGAATGAGACGGGCCCGTGGAATGGCCACCCGGCCGAGGCGGTGATCGACCGGATGCTCGACGAGTTCAACCGCCCCGGCAAGCTCGAGGGCGCTGGCTTCTACGAGTACGCCGACGGCAAGCGCGCCGGCCTCTGGAAGGGCCTCCGGGACGCGTTCCCGGTCACCGGCGACCCGTCGCAGGTGTCGCTGCGCGAGCTCGAGGAGCGGATGCTGTTCGTCGAGGCGCTCGAAGCGGTCAAGTGCCTGGACGAGGGCGTGATCGAATCGGTCGCCGACGCCAACATCGGCTCGATCCTCGGGATCGGCTTCCCGGCATGGACCGGGGGCGTGCTCCAGTACATCAACGGCTACGAGCACCCCGAGCACGGGCTCGGCCCGGCGGCGTTCGTCGCCCGCGCACGCGAGCTCACGGCCAAGTACGGCGAGCGGTTCGAGCCGCCGGGCTCGCTGGTGCAGCGCGCCGAGCGCGGCGAGCCCTATAGCGACGAGGCGCCGCTGCTGACAGCGGTGTAGCCGGCACCGGCGTGCCGTCTGCCAGCCCCCGATCCAGGCTGGATCACGACCAGCGCCGGCGCCAGATCCTCGACAGCGCCGCGAGCCTGCTCGCGGCGCGGCCGTACGGCGAGGTCTCGATGGAGGACGTGGCAGCGGCCGCGGGTGTGACCCGCGGCCTGCTGCACCACTACTTCGGAACCAAGCGAGACCTGCAGCTCGAGCTGACGCGCGACATGCTGCGGGCGATCCCGGTGCCGATCCCGGAGTTTCGCCAGGGGGTCACCCCGGAGCAGCGCCTCGCCGACAGTGTCGATCGGTGGCTCGATGCGATCTGGCGAAACCGGCGGATGTGGCTGGCGACTGTCGGCGGCGCCGGACTTGGGCGCGATCCGGAGGCGGAGCGGATCTGGGACCGGGCGCGCGACGCGAGCGTCGACAGCATGATCGGCGTGCTCGGCCTCGGGCCGGCCGACGAGGCGTCGAGCACGCTGCGCGGACTGCTGCGCTCCTACGCGGCGTTCGCCGAGACGGCGACACGCGAGTGGCTTGCGCACAAGCGCTTCACTCGCGAGCAGATGCAGGCGCTGCTGACCTCGTCGCTATCCGGCTTGGTCGCCGATGTGTTGCCGCTGATCGAGCGCCAGGACCACGTGCGCTCAGGCGAGCGTGCAGCGGCGGAGGCGCTCAAGCGGCTCTAACGCGCGGCCCCGGGGAACCGGCGCGCGCGCGTTTTCACCTGTGTACGTTTCCGTTCATGCGAGCGGGAGCGCGCATCCACGGGGTTGACCCCGGCGTCGAGCGAACGCGTGGTGTCACGCGCCGCAGCCTGCTTGCGGGCGCGGCCGCGACGGGCGCCGCGGCCGCCGTGTGGCCCGCGCGCGCGGGTGCTACGACCACGACTCCGAGCTCGGCGGACGTCGTGGTCGTCGGCGCCGGCTTCGCCGGGCTGACCGCTGCGCGCCAGCTTCAGCGCGCCGGGCGTTCGGTCGTCGTGCTCGAGGCCCGCGACCGCGTCGGCGGGCGCGTCTGGAACCACGACCTCGGCAACGGACAGGTGTCCGAGCGCGGCGGCACGTTCGTCGGGCCGACCCAGGACCACCTGATGGCGCTCGCGACGGCGCTGGGCGTTGGCACGTTCCCGACCTATGACGACGGCGACGCCGTGTACGTCAACGGCTCAGATCGGATGACCTACAGCGACACCGGGCCGACGGGCAGCGCCCCTCCCGACCCGCTGATCCTGCCCGAGCTGACCGCGATCGTCGCCGAGCTCGACCAGATGTCGACCAGCGTCCCAGTCGACGCGCCGTGGACCGCGCAGAACGCGGAGGACTGGGACAGCGAGACGCTCAAGAGCTGGCTTGACTCAAACAGCGTCACCCCACGCTTCAAGGAGGTCGTGCCGATCGCGACCCGGCCGATCTTCGGCGCCGAGCCGCGCGAGCTGTCGCTGCTGTTCACGCTGTTCTACATCGCCTCCTCGGGCGACGAGAACAACCCGGGGACGTTCGAGCGCAACTTCGACACGCGCAACGGCGCCCAGATGTCACGTTTCGTGGGCGGCTCGCAGGTGATCGCGCAGAAGATCGCCAAGCAGCTCGGCTCGCGCGTCGTACTGAGCTCGCCGGTGCGCCAGATCACGCAGACCTCGAGCGGCGTGACCGTCAAGTCCGACCAGCTGACGATCGCCGCCAAGCAGGTGATCGTCGCGATTCCGCCGACGCTCGCCGGCAGGATCGACTACGAGCCGATCCTGCCGTTCGGACGCGATCAGCTGACACAACGCTACGGCCAGGGGACGATGACCAAGGTCGCCGCGGTCTACAAGTCGCCGTTCTGGCGCGCTGCCGGCCTCAGCGGCAGTGCGGTGACGACCGACGGACCGGTCACGGCTACGTTCGACGACTCGCCGCAGAGCGGCAGCCCCGGCGTGATCTTCGGGTTCGTCGGGGGCGACTATGCCCGGCAGTACAACGCGATGTCCCCCGCGGACCGCAAGTCGGCCGTGCTCAAGCAGTTCGTCACGTTCTTCGGCTCCCAGGCGAGCAACGCCGTCGACTTCTTCGAGACGAGCTGGTCCGACGAGCAGTGGACGCGCGGCTGCCCGGTCGGGATTCCGAGCACCGGTGCGCTGCTCGCGTACGGCCCCCAGATCCGCCAGCCGGTCGGGCGGATCCACTGGGCGGGGACCGAGACCTCGACGTACTGGAACGGCTATATGGACGGCGCCGTGCGCTCGGGCGAGCGCGCCGCGGCTGAAGTTCTGGCAGAGCTGTAGGGTCCCGTCGCGACCGCGACGAGGAGACCTCAATCGATGCCGACAGTCCGTGAAGCGACGTTCGAGCTGTTCCGCGCGCACGGGATGACGACGATCTTCGGAAACCCGGGATCGACCGAGCTGCCGATGCTGGCCGACTTCCCTGACGACTTCACGTACGTGCTCGGATTGCAGGAGCTGGCGGTCGTCGGGATGGCCGACGGGTTCGCGCAGGCCAGCGGCCGTCCGACCCACGTCAACCTCCACACGGCACCGGGCGTCGGCAACGCCGTCGGCGGGATCTTCAACGCCCAGGCCAACAAGACGCCGCTCGTGATCACCGCCGGCCAACAGGTGCGGCCCCAGATCACGATCGAGGCGAACCTGACCAATCGCGACGCGACGGTCGGACCGCAGCCGTACGTGAAGTGGAGCCACGAGCCGCCGCGAGCCCAAGAGGTACCCGGTGCGCTCGCGCGCGCGATCCAGCTCGCGTCGCTACCGCCGCGCGGTCCGGTGTTCGTCTCGATCCCGATGGACGACTGGGGCGAGGAGGCCGACGAGGATCGCTCGGCCAACGCCCGGCGCCGCGCCGTCAGCGGCCGGAGCGGCGCCGATCCGGCAGCGCTGGCCGAGCTCGCGTCGAGGCTCGAGGCGGCGAGCAACCCGGTGTTGATCGCGGGTCCCGAGATCGACATCAGCGGCGGCTGGGACGCTGCGATCGCGCTGGCCGAGAAGCAACGCCTGCCGGTGTGGGCGTCCCCGGCGACGGGCGGCAGCCGGCTCGGCTTCCCCGAGAGCCACGCCCAGTTCGTCGGCGTGCTGCCGCCGGCGATCGGCCCGTTGTCCGAAACGCTGAAGGCCCACGACCTGCTGCTGGTCGTCGGCTCCTCGGTGTTCCCGTACTACCCGTACCTGCCGGGTCCGTTGCTGCCCGAGGGCGCGTCGCTGGTGGCGATCACGAGCGACCCCGGAGAGGCCGCGCGTGCGCCGATGGGGGATGCGATCGTCGGCGACGTCGCCGGTGCGCTGGCGGCACTCGTGCAGCTGGTGGGCCAGTCCGAGCGCGAGGCGCCGCAGCCGCGCCCAGCGCCCGGCGACCCCGAGCCCAGCGACCCGATGACCGGCTCGTCGGCGATGGCGGCGCTCGCTGACGCATGGCCGGCGGACGGGATCGCGGTGCTCGAATCGCCGTCGAGCACGTTGGCGCTGCGAAACCGGCTGCGGCTGTCGACGCCCGGCAGCTACTACTTCGGCGCCAGCGGCGGCCTCGGGTTTGGGATCTCGGCGGGCGTCGGCGTGCAGCTCGCCCAGCGCGACCGTCCGGTCGTGTGCGTGCTCGGAGAGGGCTCGGCGCAGTACGGGATCACGGCCCTGTGGACGGCGGTTGCCTACAACGCGCCGGTGACGTTCCTGGTGCTGCGAAACGACGAGTACGGGATCCTCAAGTGGTTCGCTGCGCTCGAGCAGGTCGCCGGGGCGCCGGGCCTCGAGCTGCCCGCGCTCGACACGGCCGCCGTCGCGAGCGGCTACGGCGTGCAAAGCGTCAATGCCGACAGTCACGAGGAGCTGACTGCGGCGCTGCGCGAGGCGATTGGCGCCGACGGGCCTCGCCTGGTGCAGACCCGCGTCGCCCCCGGGATGTGGTTTGAGTAGCGCCAGCCTGATCGCGCCCGAGACGGCCCAGCCGTCCGCTGACCGCGCCCCTGACTGGGTCGCGACCGGCACGCCGGAGCCCCTGCAGACGCAGCTCGCTCAGGCGCTCGGAGCCGATCGCGTGCTGACGCGGGCGTCCGATCTCGTGATGTACGCGTCGGACGCGAGCCCCTATCGGATGATTCCGAAGGCGATCGCGATGCCGCGCGATGTCGACGACGTCGTCAAGCTGCTCGCGTTCGCGCGCGCCGAGCGTGTGCCGCTCGTGTTCCGTGCCGGCGGCACCTCGCTAAACGGCCAGGCGCAGACCGATTCGGTGCTCGTCGACGTGCGCCGCCACTGGCAGCGTGCGCGGGTGCTCGACGACGGCGCCAGGGTCCGCGTCAGGCCGGGGATCGTCGTCGGGCAGGTCAACAGGCTGCTCGCGCGCCACGGACGCAAGCTCGGTCCCGACCCTGCGTCCAGCGACATCGCCTGCGTCGGCGGCGTGATCGCCAACAACTCGGGCGGCATGCGTTGCGGCGTCGTCGCCGACTCCTACCGGACCGTGCGCTCGATGACGCTCGTGCTGGCCAACGGTGAGGTGATCGACACCGCTGCGCCCGATGCCGAGCAGCGGTTTGCGGCCGCGGCGCCCGAGCTCGCGAGCGGGCTGATCGAGATCCGCGACGAGCTGCGGGCCGATCGCGAGCTCGCTGAGCGCGTCGCGCGCAAGTTCGAGATCAAGAACACGATGGGCTACCGGCTGTGCGCGTTCCTGGATGCCGACGAGCCGCTCGAGATCTTCAGGCGGCTGGTGATCGGCTCGGAGGGGACGCTCGCATTCGTCGCCGAGGCGGAGTTCGAGACGGTCCCGTTCGGCTCGCACGCCGCGGTCGCGCTCGTGTTCTTCCCCGACCTCGACGCCGCCGCGAGCGCCGTCGGCGACCTGGTCGCGTTCGGGGCGAGCGCGACCGAGCTGATGATCGCTCCGACGCTGATCGCCGCCGCTTACAACATGCCGGGGACGCCGGAGCGCTGGAAGACGCTGCCGCCCGAATCCGCCGCACTGCTGGTCGAGTTCCGCGCTGCGCAGGCAAGCGAGCTCGACGAGCCCGAGCAGCGCGCGCTCGAGTTCCTCGCGGCCCGCGAGCTCGTCGACGAGCCGCGGTTCTCGCGCGAGCGCGAGCAGATCGAGATGCTGTGGCACGTACGCGAGGGGATGCAGGGGCTGGTCGCGGCGTTCCGCCCGCCGGGCGTCGCGTTGATCGTCGAGGATGTGTGCGTGCCACCGGCACGCCTGGCCGAGGCCGCCAAGGACCTGCAGGCGCTGCTGACCGAGCACGGCTTCCTGCCGGGGCTGGCGGGCCATGCGTCCGCCGGCAACTTCCACTTCCTACTGACCCCGAACTTCACCGAGCCGGCGGACCTCGAGCGCTACGACAAGTTCATGACCGGCCTGACCGACCTGATCGTCGACAAGTACGACGGCTCGCTCAAGGCCGAGCACGGAACCGGCGTGAACATGGCGCCGCATGTGGAGCGCGAGTGGGGGAGCAAAGCGACCGAGCTGATGTGGCGGATCAAGCAGCTCGCCGATCCCGACGGGATCCTCGGCCCCGGCGTCGTGCTCAACCGCGACCCGGGCGTCCACCTGCGGAATCTGAAGTCGACGCCCGAGATCGAAGAGGTCGCGACGAAGTGCATCGAGTGCGGCTTCTGCGAGCCCGTATGTCCATCGCGCAACGTCACCACAACCCCACGCCAGCGGATCGTGTTGCGCCGCGAGATGGCGCGCCAGGAGCCGGGCTCGCCGGTGCTCGACGCGCTGCTCGAGCAGTACGAGTACGACGCGATCGACACCTGTGCGGCCGACGGCTCGTGCATGACCGCCTGCCCGGTCGCGATCGACACCGGCGCGCTGGTCAAGCAGCTGCGCGTCCGGCGCCACAGCGCCCGCGAAGAGCAGGTCGGGCGCGCCGTCGCCGGCCGCTACGCCGCTGTCGAGCGTGCGACGCGCGCCGGGCTGCGCGTCGGCGGCTCCGCGGCCCGCGTCTGGCGCTCGTCGATCCCCGCCGCCGCGCCTGAGCTGCCGTTCACCGTCCGCGAGGGCGCCGCGGCCGTCTACCTACCCTCGTGCCTGAACCGGATCTTCGGGAATGCCGCGGGCGCGTCGGCACGGCCGTCCGTGCCGCAGGCGCTCGTCGCGATCTCGCAGCGCGCGGGCATGCCGCTGTGGATTCCCGACGACGTCGCCGGACACTGCTGCGGTCTGCCGTGGAGCTCCAAGGGCTACGCCCGCGGGCACGAGCTGATGGCGTCGAGGACCTCGGCGGCGCTACGGCGCTGGACCGACGGCGGCCGGCTGCCGGTCGTGACCGATGCGACCTCGTGCTCTCACGCGCTCGTTTCAGAGGTCGAGCCCGACGGCGTCGACGTGATCGACTCGATCGCGTGGGTTCACGACCGGCTGCTCGAGCGGCTCGAGATCCCCCGCAAGCTGTCGAGCGTGGTCGTGCATCCGACCTGCTCGGCCAGGCACCTCGGGCTGACGCGCCAGCTCGCGGCGATCGCGTCGCGGCTCGCCGACGACGTCGTTGTGCCTGTCACGACCGGGTGCTGCGGGATGGCGGGCGACCGCGGCTGGCTGCGGCCCGAGCTGCCCGCCTCGGCGTTGCGCGATGTCACGCGCGAGCTCGACGGGCAGTCGTTCGACGCCTGCGTTTCGAGCAACCGCACTTGCGAGATCGCGCTCCAGCAGGTGACCGGGCGCCAGTACGCGTCGTTCGTGCTCACGCTCGAGCAGCTCACCAGAGGCTGACGCTTGCCGGGCGGGACGGGTCCGCCGGCCGGCCTGTGCGACTCCTGTCGCCATCAGCAGCTTGTGCCCAACCGCCGCGGCTCGGTGTTCTCGCTGTGCTTGCGCTCGCGCGATGAGCCCGACCGGTTCCCGCGCTACCCGCGCCTGCCGGTAAGCGAGTGCGAGGGGTACGAACCTACTGAGGCGGAAGCGGATCCAGCACCAGGACGTTGCTCCCATCCTGGGCCTGGATCACCTGCTGCTTGAACAGCGCTTGGGCGGTGAGGACGCTGACGAGCTCTGCCTCGGGCGACGTGGAGATCGTCGTCGACGTCGGAGGTACCTCCTCGGGCAGCGTCTGCGCGAGCGGACGGTCGAGGAACGTCTCGAGGCTGTGGCGCTGGAACGCGACCGCGATGTACAGCGACGGGCTCTTGGACGACGAGGCCGCCTTGGGCGGCCTGGCGGTCAGCTTCGCGGTCGTGACCGTCAGCGCCTTGCCGGGGGGCAGGATCGAGACGACGTTCTGGACGTTGTGGATGTACTTGAACGTGTACAGCGACAGCTCGAGCGCCTCGCGGCGAAGCAGCAACAGGCGGTCGGCCGAGGGCGTGCCCCCCGAGATCCCGCAGTTCGGTCCCAGCCCGCAGAGGTTGAACACCGCGGTCGTGCCGCCGAGCGCCGCGAGCGTGCCGTCGTTGGGGCTGCGCAGCGCAACCTGCGTGCCGGTGCCGGTATCGGAATAGTTCTGGACGGTGACGACCGCCAGCTGGTTGCTGGGCGAGGCCCGGTACAGCGGCGCGACCGCGTTGGCAATGTCACGCTCGCCGGCGACGCCGTTATCAGGTGGCGACCACGAAGACCACTTCGCGGCCGGGCCGGCCGAGCCGCCGTCGACGAGGACCGCGACCGCGACGCCGATCGCGCCGATCGCGATCCCGACCAGAGCGGCCGTGATAGCGAGGAACCGAAGCGAGTGCGGGCTGCCCGGGCGGCGCCGCGAGCCCTGGCCGGTCGTGGCCGCCGCGGCCGCCGGAAGCCGCGCGTCAGCCGTGTGTTCGTCGCTCGCCTTGACGAGCCGATCCTCGTCGTTCAGACCTTCGGCCACGTGCTGTCATCCATGAGATCGATCTTGGGTCGCTTTAGGCCGACGGCGTTCAGCATGTCGACCACCTCGTCGCCGTGCATCTCCTTGCGTTCGACGAGCGTGTCGGCGATCCGCTCGATCTGGTCCCGGTTGGAGGCCATCAGCGCGTACGCGGTCACGTACGCCTGGCCGATGATCTGCGCCGCGGCGCGTTTCTTGTCGCCGTTGCGCAGCACCGATCCGACCGGGTCGTCCATCAAGAAGCTCCCGCCGCCGCCTGCGCGGTTCATGATCGCCGAGCCGATTCGCTCGAGACGCTTGAGCACGTGCTCGGCCTCCTCGGGGACCTCGATGCTTCCCTCGATGTGGACCGGGTCCGGGCCCATCGCCCACATGCCGACCATCGCCGCTGCGGTGGCGGTAGCGCTCGCGACATCGCCGCTGACGCCCTGGGAGTTCTCGCCGTAGAACACGTGCTCGGCGGCCATCGCGCCGAGCGTCATGATCAGCGTGCCCATTACGTGGCTGCGGAAGTGCGAGAAGCGCTCATCCTTCTCCATGCTCTGATAGTGGCCGAGCGAGCCGCCGCGCTTGCGGATCGACAGGCGCGTCGACAACACGTCCTCCTCGAGGTACACGTGCCCGGCGGCGGCATGGCCGGCCTCGTGGATCGCGACTGCGCGCGTCTCCTCCTGGATGTACTCGATGTTCTGCGCCGTGCCGGTTTCGACGGTCGTCATCGCCTCGACGATGTCGCCCCAGCCGAACCTCCGCCGGCCCTCGGAGTGGGCGATCGTCAGCGCCATCGAGCAGCACTGCTCGATCATCGACGGCGAGTACCCGTTGGTGATCCGCGCCAGCTCGTCGCGACGGCGATAGGAGTCGAGGTCGGGCTCGTGGTCGACCTTCTCTAGGTACAGGTCGAAGATGTCGAGACGGTCGTCCTTGGTCGGCGTGCGGAACCAGATGTGTCGCCCCATCCGGCCCGGACGCGTCAGCGCCGGGTCAAGCACCGTGATCGGGACGTTGCAGGCGCCGATGAAGTAGATCTGCTCCTCGCGCGGCCGCGGCGGGTGCATGCGCAGCCGTATCGGGCCGATCTTTCGGGGGACCACGAAGATCGCATCGAGGAACGAGTTCGTGCGGTTGGTGACGAATTTGCGGAGCATCGGGGGCTCGTCGATGCCGTCCATCACGACCAGCAGCTGGTTAAGCGCCATCCCGCCCCCGCCTCCGCCGCCGCCGCCGAACCCCGGGTAGAAGCGGCGGATCCGCTCGGCGGCTCCCTGGCTGAACGAGTTGTAGCCGGTCTGCGGGGTCTCGGCCCGCGCGGCGAACATCCGCTCGCGCCACGCGCGCGACTCGATCACCAGGTCGCCAGTCGGCGTCAGCGAGCCGTTAGGGCCGAAGAAGCAAAAGTCGTGCAGCGAGTTGGGCTCGGCCGAGGCCGTCATCGAGCTCCCGAGCGCCTGGCGGCGCATTCCGACAGCGTCGATTTCGTCGATGAACACGATGCACTGACCGCCCCACTTCTTGGCGAGCTTGCGTGCCTTGTGGGCCAGGAACTGCACGGTGATCGCGTCCATCCCGATGAACATTCCGGCGAACCCGGAGCCCGGGATCGTCACGAACGGGCAGTTGAAGTTCGTCGCGATCGCCTTGGAGATCATCGTCTTGCCGGTGCCCGGAGCGCCGAGGAACAGCAGGCCGCGCTCGCGCTTGCCGCCTGCCAGCTCGAACTCCTCGCCCGACTGCCACAGGGTGATCACGCGCGTGATCTCCTCCTTGGCCTCCGCCTGGCCGCGGACGTCGTCGATCTTCACGCCCCAGCTCGCGTCGCCGGGCTCATACCCGCGGATCTGCCGTACCGCGAAGAACAGAAACGGCCCGAAGAAGATCGCGAAGTTGACGAAGAACAGCAGCGGCAGCTGCACGAACACCAGGCCGAGTTGCGGCAGCGTGTCCGGCGGGAAGATCTGGTGCAGGCCCTGGAACGGGTGGAAGAACGGTGCGCTGATGCCCGAGAACGAGAAGAACACCTGGCACAGCGCCAGGAATGCAAACACGATCAGGATGTAGATCGGCAGCCGGCGGAACTTCGTGCGCCAGTACCAATAGCGGCGGCGGGCGACGATGTCGTCCTGCTTGAGGCTCTCGTCGGCGCCATACAGGCTGGGGGAGGGGATCAGCTTGCGCGCAACGACCTCGACCAGCCCCCGGAACGACACCACCGCGATCGCCGTGATGATGATCGACCAGATCAGACCGATGTGGTTGGACTGGTAGAGGATCAGGAAGAACGCCGGCGCCGTCAACAGCGCGACGGCGGTGGCCGCACGTGTCAGCCGCTGCCATTCATACGCGAGCGCTGAGGCATGCTCATTGAGCGGCCGCCTGCTCGGGGGTCTCTCCTCCGCGTACGCCATTACTCCTCGCCAGGAGAGTACAGACCGCGACCTCTCTGATGCGAAACTCCGAGACACGCTGGGAGAATCCGCCCGGGTGGAGTGACATCAGCGGGGCGCGCGCTCGGTGGCGCACGCCCCGCCAATCGATGTCAGCGCCGCGCGAGCGCCTGCACGAAACCGGTCGTCGGCGCGCCGAGTCCGGTCATGTTGTCGTACCCGCGCCTGACGTTGAGCGCCACGTTGCGAGTGCTGCAGACGTTGCTCGTCGGGTCGCAGAACTGCTCCGGACCCTCGTAGTCGATGATCCGCGTCGTGAACAGGAACCCGTCCGACGGGTCCAGGCTGTTGGCGAAGTCCGATCGCGATTGATCGAGCTTGCCCGCCGGCAGCACGTCCGAGATCGAGCTGCCGCCCGACAGCGAGTACAGCGCCGGGTTCGCGAACCCGACCGAGCTGCCGCGCTGCTGGTCGACCCTGGCGAGCACGCCTGCCAGCAGCGGCGAGGACAGACTCGTCCCGCCGATCCTGTACTGGTCGTAGAACACGCCGTTGGGGAACGTCTGCGTCTCGCCCTCCAGGTAGCCCGTCGCCGGGTCGGCGTCGAGCGAGATGTCGGGCTCGACCCGCATCGGCTGGTTGCCGACGACGCCGTTGGGACCGGTGATGCCAGCGTTGGCCGTCGACAGCGCGTTCGGCACGACTCCCCTCTGGTAGAAGGGCTGCGGGTAGTCGTAGCTGGTACCGCCGCCCGATCCGCCGTCGAGCGCCAGATCGATCGGGAGCCATTGGTTGAGCTGGTCAGACGTGCAGCCCTGCTCGTCAACCAAGGTCTGGTTGCAGAGGAAGCTGCGCGCCGTCGACCATCCGAACTCGCCGGCTGTGCGGCCATTGGCGCCGACCGAGAGGCTCGTGCCTCCAACCGACGTGACCCACGGACTCGATGCCGGGTAATCGGGCGAGACCGTGCCGACGGTTGTGAACTCGTCACCGTCGTCGCCGCTCGAGAACAACACGCTGACGCCGGTCGACGCGGCCATCTCAAGCAGCTCGTCGGTGCCGCTGCGCTCGGCCGGAGTCTCCAGGAAGTCGCCGCCGTTATCGCCCCATGAGTCGGTGACGATGCTCGCGAGGTGCTTGTCGACGACCTTCTGGATGCCGTTGAACAGGTTGCTGCAGTTCTTGGTGCCGACGTAGAGGATGTTCGCGCCCGGCGCGACGCCGTGCACCGCCTCGACGTCGAGCGACTGCTCGCCGAACCAATCTGACGCGCCGCACTGGTTGACCTGATTGAACTTCTTGGCGACGTTCTCGCTGAACTGCGAGCTCGGCAGCGGGTGCGACGGGTCGTTCTTGCTGGCGTACTCCTGGGCATCGGACAGCAGCGTCGGCGACGCGTACGCATCGACGATCGCGACCGTGACACCGGAGCCGTCGGTCTGGTTGTTGAGGCCGTAAGCGCTGCGGATCTGCGGTGGCGTGTACCCGCACACGGCCCACGGCGGATTGCCGGGATAGCCCTGGCCGAACGGCGGCAGCGTCGTATCGATCTGCTGGCCGTAGAAGGTGCCGCACGGAGGTGCGACGCGGAACCCGGCAGGCGGCGGGATCGGTCCGGCGGCGGCCGGCTGGGCCGCCGACGTGCTCGACGCGGCGCCGGTCGTGTTGTCGGGATGCGCCAGCGTCGTGCTCAGGCCGCTTACACCCTCGACCAAGCCCGCGATGTCACTGGGCACCGACAGGTTGTTGTCCTCCAGCAGCAGGCTCTGGCCCTGCACGCGGTGGTAGGACAGCGTCGTGTCAAAAACGTTCTCGACCCGGCTTGCGTCGCCGGTCGCCTCGACCGTCAGGCGGTCCGGGCTGACGTTCTTGACACTGAACCCGTTCGAGCTGAGGAACGACTTCACCTCGTCGACCTGAGCCTGCGTCGGCGAGAAGCGCTGCTCCCACTCTGTGGGCGTCAGGAACTTGCCGTACTGCGCGCTGCCCGGTGTTGAAACGGACTGGGCGAACTGATCGGCCGACGCCTGGTCGGGCAGCTTCATGATCACCTGAAAGTCCATCGACGTGCCGCCGGCAACCGAGCCGACGCGTGGTGTGCGGCTGGCGGCGGGCGATGCCGTGCCGTGGATCGCGACCTTCTGAGCTGAAGCCGCCCACGCAGGCGCGCTGAGTGTCAGCCCGGCGACGATCGCAACGACCGCCGACGCGGGCCTGATTACTGCAAACTGCACTGTTGCTCCTCCCTTGGATGGAGATCCCCCCGCCGCGCGGACGTTAGCGGAGCAGTGCGTTCCCGGATTGGCCGAAGGCGGCCAAACTCGGGCACAAGATTGGCCGCCGCGGCGCGTTTAGAAAGTGTCGCTAGACGTTGATCGCGACATATTTGGTCTCGAGGTACTCCTCGATCCCCTCGGGACCGCCCTCGCGGCCGAAGCCCGAATGCTTGATCCCGCCGAACGGGGCGGCGGCGTTGGAGACGATCCCCTGGTTAAGGCCGATCATCCCGGTCTCGAGCTTCTCGGAGACGCGCAGGGCGCGCTTGATGTCGCTCGTGAACAGGTAGGCAACGAGCCCGTACTCGGTGTCGTTGGCCGCGGCGATCGCCTCGTCCTCGTCGTCAAACCCCTTGACCGGCGCGACCGGTCCGAAGATCTCCTCGCGCAGCAGCTTCGCGTCGTCGGGGACGTCGGTCAGCACGGTCGGGTTGTAGAAGTAGCCGGCGCCGTCGCGGGCGTGACCGCCGACGAGCGCCTTGGCGCCGCGGCCGACCGCGTCCTCGACGAGCTCTGCGACCTTCGAGCGCTGGTTGTCGTCGATCAGCGGACCGACCTCGACCCCGTCCTCGGTGCCGCGCCCGACCTTCATCGAGCCGAGCTTGGCTGCCAGCTTCTCCGCGAACTGGTCGGCGACCGAGCCGGCGACGTGGAAGCGGTTGGCAGCGGTGCACGCCTCGCCGATGTTGCGCATCTTCGCGATCGCCGCACCCTCGACGGCGGCATCGACGTCGGCATCGTCGAACACGATGAATGGGGCGTTGCCGCCGAGCTCCATCGAAAGCCGCAGGAGGTTGGTCGACGCCTGCTCCATCAGCTTCTGCCCGACCTCGGTCGAGCCGGTGAACGACAGCTTGCGAAGCCGCGGGTCTGCGATCAGCGGGCCCATCGTCTCGCCCGAGCTGGTCGCCGAGACGAGATTCAGCACGCCCTTGGGCAGCCCCGCGTCCTCGAGGATCTTGGCGAGCATCAGCATCGACAGCGGGGTCAGCTGCGCGGGCTTGACGACCATCGTGCAGCCGGCCGCGATCGCGGGGCCAATCTTGCGCGTGCCCATCGCGAGCGGGAAGTTCCAGGGGGTGATCAGCAGGCACGGCCCCACGGGCTGCTTCATCGTCAGCAGCCGGCCGACGCCGTTGGGGGAGGTCGCGTAGCGACCCTCGATCCGGACCGCCTGTTCGGAGAACCAGCGCAGGAATTCGGCGCCGTAGGTCACCTCGGCCTTTGATTCCTTCAGCGGCTTGCCCATCTCGAGCGTCATTAGCAGCGCGAGCTCGTCGGCGCGCGCGGTGATCGTCTCGAACGCGCGGCGCAGGATCTCGCCGCGCTCGCGCGGGGGATGGGAGGCCCACTCGGGCCCGGCCTGAACCGCTGCGTCCAATGCTGCCTTCGCGTCCGCTTCGGATGCGTCGGCGATCTCGCACAGCGTCTCACCGGTGGCGGGGTCTTCGACGGGGAAGGTTCCCTTACTCCCGTCGAGCCACTCGCCACCGATGTAGAGCTGCTTGGGGACCTGCTCGAGTACCTGCTGCTCTTCTGGGGCGGAGATCGTGGTCATGCCCACAAGCTACCCGACGCTCGCGTGACGAACCGACGACGACCGCTTACGCGGCCGCCGCCAACGACGCCGGCTCGAGCGCGACGCTCAAGACCTCGTCGATCGTCATCGCGAAGTGGAACTTCATCGCCTCGCGGACCTCCTCGGGCACGTCGTCCAGGTCGCCCCGGTTGCGCTCGGGAAGGACCACGTCGGTCAGCCCGGCGGCATGTGCCGCCAGCACCTTCTGCTTGACGCCGCCGATCGGGAGCACGCGGCCCTGTAGGGTCACCTCGCCGGTCATCCCGACGGTGTGCCGCACCGGGCGCTCGCTCAGCAGCGAGGTCAGTGCGGTGATCATCGTGACACCCGCGCTCGGGCCATCCTTGGGGATTGCGCCCGCCGGCACGTGCACGTGGAATTCCCGATCGTCGAACGACGACGGATCGATGTCGAGCTCTGAGGCATGGCCGCGGACGTAGGAGAGCGCGATCTGCGCGGACTCCTTCATCACGTCCCCGAGCTGGCCCGTCAGGGTCAGGCCGGGCTTACCCGGCATCGAGGTCGCCTCGACGAACAGCACGTCGCCGCCGGCGCCGGTCACGGCCAGGCCGGTTGCGACACCGGGGACGGCCGTCCGGATCGCGGACTCCTGGAAGAACCGCTGGCGCCCGAGCGCGTCGCGGACGGCGTCGAGGTCCAGCACCACCGGAGCGGTGGCCTTGCCCGACGCAATCTTCGTCGCGGTCTTGCGCAGCAGCGTGCCCAGGTTGCGCTCGAGCTGGCGAACGCCGGCCTCGCGCGTGTATTCGGTGGTCACGGTGTCGACGATCTCGTCGGAGATCTCGACCTCGTCGGCGCGCAGGCCACTTCGCTCCAGCTGGCGCGGCCACAGGTAGCCGCGGGCGATCGCGACCTTCTCCGAGGTCGTGTAGCCGTCGAAGCGGATCACTTCCATCCGGTCCAGCAACGGACCGGGGATCGTGTCCGCGACGTTCGCCGTCGCGATGAACAGCACGCCGCTCAGGTCGAGCTCGACGTCGAGGTAGTGGTCGCGGAAGCTGTGGTTCTGCGCCGGGTCCAGCACCTCGAGCAACGCCGAGCTGGGGTCGCCGCGCCAATCGGCGCCGACCTTGTCGACCTCGTCGAGCATGATCACCGGGTTCATCGTCTCGGCGTCGCGCAGGGCGCGGACGAGCCGACCCGGTAGTGCGCCGATGTACGTGCGCCGGTGACCGCGGATCTCGGCCTCGTCGCGGACGCCGCCCAGCGACATCCGGACGAACTCGCGTCCCGTGGCCCGTGCGATCGACTCGCCGATCGAGGTCTTGCCCGTACCGGGCGGTCCGATCAGCGTCAGGATCGCGCCCGAGCGCTTGTCCTCGTTGATGCCCCGCTCGGTGCGGAGCTTCTTGACCGCGATGTACTCGACGATCCGGTCCTTGACGTCCTCGAGGCCCGCGTGATCGGCGTCGAGCACCTCACGCGCGTGCACGGGGTCAAGACGCTCGTCCGAGCGCTTGTTCCACGGCACTGCGATCAGCCAGTCGAGGTAGGTGCGGATCACAGTCGACTCGGCCGACTGCTCACCCATCCGCTCGAGGCGTCCGAGCTCCTTCTCGGCCTGCTCGCGCACGGCCTCGGGCATCTGCGCCTCTT
The DNA here is from genome assembly GCA_036490775.1 of Solirubrobacteraceae bacterium. Classification (GTDB taxonomy): domain Bacteria; phylum Actinomycetota; class Thermoleophilia; order Solirubrobacterales; family Solirubrobacteraceae; genus Palsa-465. The sequence goes on from DASXDD010000124.1 coordinate 30,944, forward strand.
CGATCTTGGTGCGGTACTCCTCGACAACCGAGGCGTCGTCCTCGTTGAGCTCCTTGCGGATCGACTCCATCTGCTTGCGCAGGAAGTACTCGCGCTGCTGCTTCTCGGCGCCTGACTCGACGTCGTCGCGGATGCGCTTGCGCACCTGCAGTTCGGCGAGCCGCTCACGCTGGAAGGACAGGGCGAGCTCAAGCCGCTCGGTCACGTCGACCGTCTGCAGAAGCTCGACCTTGTGGTCGTAGGAGATGTCGGGCGAGTAGCCGCTCGTGTCCGCCAGCGCACCGGGCTCGGTGATGCTGCGCAGGAACGCCGAGACGCGGCCATCGTCGCCGCGCAGCTCGAGGATCTCCTCGACGACCGCGCGGTACTCACGCTCGAGATTGCGGGTCTGGCCGTCGACGGGAACCTCATCGGGCCGCTCTTCGACCTCTACGTACAGGCGCCCGTTGGGCAGCGTCTGGGCTGCGCCGGCGACGCCTCGGTGAAGGCCCTCAAGCGCAACGGCCCGAGCGCCACCCGGCAGGCGGACGCGATTTGAAACTTCGGCGACGGTCCCCACGCCGGCGTACTCGCCTTCGTGATGGGGGACCAGGAGCACGCGGTCGTCCTCGCCCGCGTCCACGGCGAGAGTGACGTTCATGCCCGGGAAGACAACAACGTCGTCCAACGGCACTAGTAGTAGTCGACTCATCAATGCTTCACTTTCGCTAGTTGCTTACGACAGATAAGCGAAGGTTAGCACTTCTGGGTGGTCGCGTGGGGCGGAATGTGAGCCGCTGTGACTTAGATTATCGCGCCGCCTCGAAATGCCCCGGCGGAGCGACGTCTGCGGGCGGCGAGGGCATCTGGGAACATGAGAGCCGCCGATGCCTGAACAGCACAGATCCACCGAGGACCCGGCCCGCGACGTGCTGGCCGCGGAGGCGTTCGCCGTGCCCGGGCCGGATCCATCACTCACTCACGGTCCAGTGGTGCTGCCCGACGACCCGAGCGGCATCGCCGAGCCCCACGACATCCTCGCCGCCGAGGCGTTCGCGATGCCCGCGAGCGCCCGTTCGAGCGACTCTGGCGCATCGGCGCTCGCGCGCCGCGCAGGCCCCTGGCCGATTCGGGTCGCGGCCGCGGTCGCGCTGCTGATCGCGCTGCGCCGGCTG
>DASXDD010000125.1:0-29191 GCA_036490775.1 Solirubrobacteraceae bacterium
GCCTGGACGGCACCAACGACAAGGAGGGCCGCGCGCTGCTCGCCGAGGCCAACCTCCCCAACGTGCACACCGAGTCGACGATGGACGACGCCGCGCGTCGCGTCGTCGAACTGGCGGCGGCGTCATGAGCATCCTCGTCGACGCCAACACGAAGCTCTGCGTCTCGGGGATCACCGGCCGTGAGGGCACGTTCCACTCGTTGCGCAACCGCGATTACGGCACCCAGGTGGTCGCCGGCGTCACCCCCGGCAAGGGCGGCCAGGACGTTGAAGGGATCCCGGTGTTCGACACGTTCCACAACGCGGTCGCCGAGACCGGCGCGAACACGGCGATGATCTTCGTCCCGCCGCGGTTTGCCGCCGACTCGATCCTCGAGGCCGAGGACTCCGGGATCGAGCTGATCATCGCGATCACCGAGGGGATCCCCGCCCACGACGAGCTGCGCGTGTTCAACGTCATCAAGAACAACGGCCGCGCGCGCCTGGTCGGCCCCAACTGCCCCGGGATCCTGTCGCCTGACAAGGGCAACGTCGGGATCATCCCGGCCGCGTTCTTCAGCGCCGGCAACGTCGGCGTCGTCTCGCGCTCGGGCACGCTGACCTACCAGATCGGCAACGTGCTCGCCCAGCGCGGGTTCGGCAACTCGACGATCGTCGGGATCGGCGGCGACCCGGTCCCTGGCTCGGACTTCATCGACATCCTGCGCCTGTTCCAGGACGACCCCGAGACCGAGCTGATCGTGATGTGCGGTGAGATCGGCGGGGACGCCGAGGAGCAGGCAGCCGAGTTCATCGCCGCCAACGTCACCAAGCCGGTGATCGCCTACATCGCCGGCTTTACCGCGCCGCCCGGCAAGACGATGGGCCACGCCGGCGCGATCGTCTCGGGTTCGCGGGGCACCGCCAAGGCCAAGGCCGAGGCGCTCGAGTCCAAGGGCGTGCAGGTCGGCAGGACGCCGACGCAGGTCGCAGAGCTCGCCGTCGCGCAGCTCGGCGCGACCGCCTAGCGCCCGCTGCCCGCGCGTCTGCTGGCCGGACCGCCGTCCGCGGGCACCTGTCGTAAGCTAGGGGAGATGGCCAAGCCGATCTCATTTGCGCGCGGCGCACCGTCGCTCGACATCGTCGACGTCGAGGGCCTGAAGGCCGCGGCGGCCGAGGGCTTCGCCTCCGACCCGGCCGGGATGACCGGCTACGGGACCGCGATCGGCTACCCGCCGCTTCGCCAGTGGATCGCCGACCGTCACCAGGTCGCGCCCGAGCAGGTGATCGTTACCAACGGCTCGATGCAGGCAGACGCGTTCCTGTTCGAAGCGCTCGTCAAGCCAGGCGACTCGGTGATCGTCGAGCGTCCCACGTACGACCGCACGCTGCTGTCGCTGCGAAACCGCGGCGCCGACGTGCGGATGGTCGAGCTCGAGACCGACGGGATCGACGTCGCCGCGGTCGAGCGCGTGCTCGCCGCGGGCGCGCGGCCGAAGCTCGCCCACATCATCCCCAACTTCCAGAACCCGGCCGGCTACACGCTGTCGGCGCCCAAGCGCGAGCAGCTGCTCGAGCTGGCGCGCAACTACGAGTTCACGGTGTTCGAGGACGACCCGTACGTCGCGCTGCGCTTCGAGGGGACGCCGCTGGAGACGATGCTGTCGATGGACGGCGAGCGCGTCGTGTACGCCTCGTCGTTCTCAAAGACCGTCTGTCCGGGCATCCGCGTCGGTTACCTCGTCGGGCCGGCGGAGCTGATCGCACGAATCGTCAAGATCGCGACCAGCACGTACATCTCACCCAGCATGGTCTCGCAGGGGATCGTCTACAACTTCTGCACCTCGGGGGCACTCGAGCGCTCGATCGAGACCGTCAAGGGTGCACTCCGCGAGCGCTCACAAGCGCTGTGTGAGGCACTGCGCGACAAGCTTCCCGACGCCCGCTTCGAGGAGCCCGAGGGCGGCTACTTCCTGTGGGTCGACCTGCCGCGCGGGACCGACGTCGGAGCCTTGTTCACGGCCGCGGCCGACCGCGACCTGCAGTTCGTCAAGGGCTCGGACTTCGTGCTCGAGGGCGGCGACTCGAGCCTGCGAATCGCCTACTCCGGCGTCACGCCGGAGCAGATCGAAGAGGGCGTCGACCGGCTCGCGGACGCATACCGCGAGGTCACGTCCGGCGTCACCGCGTAGCGGCCGCGCCAGCGGCCTTAGCGCTAGCGGCCGTAGCGCTCGCGTCCGAGCACGAGCTGCTCGGGTAGCGCCGTCCGCGGCGGCGGCGAGGGGTCGGCGACGACCGACACCGTCTCGGCGACGCTCGAGGTCACCGTCGAGGTGCCTTCGTTGCCTGTCACCGACACGGTCTCGCCATCGTTGGTCGCGATCTGGCCGGTCATGCCGGGCTCGATCCCCACTTCCTTGAGGTAGTGGAGCAGGTCCTCGGCCTCGTTCTCAAGGCGCAGGATCGTGACCGTCGCGCCGGGCTCGCAATCGGCCAGTGGCACGCCCGCGATTCGGTCGCCGACCTGGATCGGGTGGCCGTGCGGGCAGGTCTTCGCGTCGCCGACCGAGGCCCGCACGTAGGCCTCGAAGCGCGGCGTCATCGCGTGTTCGAGGTGCTCTGCCTCCTCGTGGACGTCGTCCCACGGGACGCCGACCACGTCGGTCAGGAAGCGCTCGATCATCCGGTGGCGGCTGACGATGTACTCGGCGTGCTCGCGGCCGTGGTCGGTGAAGTTAATCGCCCTGTCGGGGTTGCGCATGATGTACCCGTCGCGCTCCAGGCGGCCGAGCATCTCGTGCACGGTCGGGGCCGACAACTGCATCGCTCGCGCCATGTTGGCGCCGGTCATCGGCAGGCCCGCCTCGTAGAGCCAGAACAGCCTCTCGAGGTACTCCTCCTCTGCGACTGTGGCGTGCTCGGCGGCCATGTTCTGATCGTAGCGTTACCTCCATCGCTAGCATCGCCGGGTCTTGTCGCTGCCGCTGAAGTCCCCGATCGAGCCCCAGCTCGCCCGCTCCAAGCCCGAGCTGCCGGTCGGCGACCAGTGGGCCTACGAGCCCAAGTACGACGGCTTTAGGGCGATCGCGTTCGTCGACGGCGACGAGTGGTCGATCCAGTCGCGCAGCGGCAGGCCGCTGCTGCGCTATTTCCCCGAGCTGCGGTTCCCTCCGGGGCGCTACGTGATCGACGGCGAGATCGTGATCGACGCAGAGGACGGCCACGAGGACTTCAACGCCCTTCAGAACCGGCTGCACCCGGCCGAGTCCCGGGTGAAGATGCTCGCCGAGCAGACGCCCGCGCGCTACGTGGCGTTCGACATCCTCGCGCTGGAGGACGAGCTGCTGCTCGATAGGCCCTTTGAGGAACGGCGGCGCGTGCTCGAGCAGGCGTTTGGCGGCTCGGTCGACGTGACGCCGCTGTCGCGCGATCCGGCCGATGCCGAGCCGTGGCTGCGCAGCGGCGAGGGCGTCGTCGCCAAGGACGTCGGGGCGCCGTACCGGCCCGGGTCAAGGACCGGGATGATGAAGATCAAGCGGCTGCGCACGATCGACGCGGTTGTCGTCGGCTGGCGCCCGGGCAAGGAGGAGGGCACGGTCGGATCGCTGATCCTCGGTCTCTACGACGATGCCGGCACGCTGCACGTGGTCGGGCACTCGTCTGGGATCCGCGCGTCGGACAAGCGCAAGCTGGTCGCCAAGCTCGAGCCCTACGAGAGCGGCGACCGCGGGCACGGGGACGCAAGCCGCTGGAAGAGTGAGAAGGAACTCGAGTGGATCGCCCTGCGCCCCGAGCTTGTCGTCGAGATCACGTTCGATCACACCAGCGGCGGACGCATCCGCCACGGCACGAAGATCCTCCGCTGGCGCGACGACAAAGCGCCGACGGAGTGCAAGCTCGAGCAGATGTCCCAGTAGCGCCCGGCGCGCCTACGTGCCGCCGGAGACCATCTGGAAGCTGAACAGCTTGTCGGCCTCGATCCGGAAGTAGACCGGCCGCTCCTCGTCCTCGGGCGGGTCCATGAACTGCTCCCACTCCTCGCCGTAGCGCGGCGCGTAGATCTCCATCAGCGTCTCGCGCAGCCCCGCTCCCTCGGCGGCGCGCACGTCGATCGCCACCGCGCGACCGTGGACCGTGACCGCAAACTCCTCGCGTGGCAGGTGCGTCGCGCTGACCTGGGGCCGCGCGCGGATGTGTCGCGCCCGGACGGCGTGTGGCGATGTGCCGAAGTGAAACGCGCCGCGATAGAAGATCCCGTCGACCGGTCCGGCGATCGGGCGCCCGTCGGACGTGACGGTCGCGAGCACGAGCAGCACCATCCCGGTCAGCTGCTCGCAAAGCTGTTGTGCGCTGACCCGTCGCTCCGGGGTGGTGATGTCGCGCAGGTGCGGACCCGCTGCGTCGTAGCTGCGGTCGAGCAGCGCCTGAAGGGCGACGATGTCGGCGTCGGTCTCGTGCATCGCGAGTGCGAAGCGATGATGACGGATCGGCGAGCTCGCGGCCATACTGCCGCGGTGCCCTCGATCGCAGGCGTCCCCGAGACGATCCTTGTCGCGCCCGACTCGTTCAAGGGAACGCTGACCGCCGTCGAGGTGGCCGACGCGATCGGTGAGGGGCTTGAGAGCGCCGGCCTCCCGGTCGACCGCTGCCCGGTCGCGGACGGAGGGGAGGGGACGCTCGAGGCGCTCAGAGTCGCGCTCGGCGGCGAACTGCGCACCGCGGAGGTTCACGATCCGCTCGACCGCTCGGTGCAGGCGTCATACGCGCTGGTGCACGACGGCCGTCGCCGCACAACCGCGATCGTCGAGATGGCCGCCGCCAGCGGGCTGGCGCTCGTCGCCGAGGACGAGCGCGACGCGTTTGCCGCGAGCACCTACGGGACCGGCGAGCTGATCGCCGCTGCGATCGAGCAGGGCGCGGAGGTCGTCTATGTGGGCGTCGGCGGCAGCGCGACGACCGACGGCGGCGCCGGCGCGATCCGCGCGATCCGCAAGCAGGGCGGCATCGGCAACGCGCAGATCATCGTGCTGTGCGACGTGCGGACGCCGTTTGAGGATGCGGGGCGCGTGTTCGGGCCCCAGAAGGGAGCCGACCAGGACGAGGTGCGACGCCTGACTAAGCGCCTTAGCGACCTCGCCAAGCGCCTGGAGCGCGACCCCCGCGGGGTGCCGATGACCGGCGCCGCCGGTGGCCTGTCGGGCGGCCTGTGGGCGGCGTTCGGGGCCGAGCTCGCCCCAGGCGCGTCATTCGTGCTCGATGCCGTCCAGTTCGACCGGCGGATGCACGAGGCGCGGGCGGTCGTCACCGGCGAGGGCAAGCTCGACGAGCAGAGCCTCGCTGGCAAGCTCGTCTCGGAGATCGCCACGCGCGCGCGCCAGAACGGGGTCCCCTGCTACGCGATCGTCGGCCGCAGCGAGCTCGACTCGTTCGGCACGCGCGTGCTCGACCTCCAGACCGTGCTCGAGGCAGGCACCCCTGAGCGGCTGCGTGCCGCGGGCCGCACGCTGGCCGAGATCATCTAGCGCGGGGGCGCACTAGTTGTGGGCGAACGCCGCGCGGCCGGTCTTGCGCTCGCGCGGCAGCGGTCCGTCGAGCGATTCAAGCGACTCGGTCTCGGTTCGTAGATCGGTGAGCAGCAGGTCGGCCATCTCGTGCGTCATCCCGGCGCGCACGACGACCCTCAGCACGTTCAGGTCCTGGCGGTTCTCGGGGAACGCGTAGGCCGGGACCAGCCAGCCGTGCTGGCGCAGGCGCTCGGAGACGTCAAACACGCTGTAGTTGGTCACGTCGGAGTTCAACGCGAACGCGAACACCGGCAGGTCGCGACCCTCCGATAGCAGCCAGTAGGGGCCGAGCCGGCCGATCGACTCCGCCAGGTAGACGGCGACGTCCTGGGCGCCCTGGATCACCTTGTGGTAGCCCCCGTGCCCGAGGCTGACGAACATGTAGTACTGCGCGACCACCTCGCTGCCCGGACGCGAGAAGTTCAGGGCGAATGTCGGCATGTTGCCGCCGAGGTAGTTGACGTCGAAGATCAGGTCCTTGGGCAGCGCCTCGTGGTCGCGCCACAGCGCCCAGCCGACACCCGGGTAGACGAGCCCGTACTTGTGGCCCGAGGCGTTGATCGACTGCACGCGGTCCAGCCGGAAGTCCCAGACGAGCTCGGGCTGGATGAACGGGGCAACGAAGCCACCCGAGGCGGCGTCGACGTGGACGGGCACGTTGATCCCGCGATCGTGCTCGAACGCGTCGAGTGCCTTGGCGATATCGGCGACCGGCTCGTAGCTTCCGTCGAATGTCGAGCCGAGGATCGCGACCACACCGATCGTGTTCTCGTCGCAGCGCTCCACCGCGACGTCGGCTTCGAGGTGGAACCGCTCGCCCTCCATCGGCACCAGCCGCGGCTCGACGTCCCAGTAGCGACAGAACTTCTCCCAGCAGACCTGGACGTTGGCACCCATCACGAGGTTCGGGCGATCGGTCGGCTTGCCCGCCGCGCGCATCCGCTCGCGCCAGCGCCACTTCAGCGCCAGCCCGGCGAGCATCGCCGCCTCGCTCGAGCCCGTCGTCGAGCAGCCGGTCGCCTGCCCGTGCTCCGGCGATCCCCAGAGCCGCGACAGCATCCTCACGCAGCGCGCCTCGATCTCGGCGGTCTGCGGGTACTCGTCCTTGTCGATCATGTTCTTGTCGGCGGTCTCAGCCATCAGCCTGGCGGCGATCGACGGCATCCAGGTGGTCACGAACGTCGCCAGGTTCAGCCGCGCCTGGCCGTCGAGCAGCAGCTCGCTGGACACCAGCTCATACGCGTTGTCGGCCTCCATCCCGTGCTTGGGCAGCTCGTGCAGCGGCAACTCGAGCTCGAGCGTCGGGTGGTGGAGCGGAAGCGGGATGCGGTGGGGTCGGCTGGGGTGCGTGTGCTGCTGCTTGGCGAGCGCCATCGGGCTCCTTCTGAATCGAGGCTGGGTCCGGATCATCTCGCCTCACCAGATCACGTGCAGCGCGGGCGGCTTGCGGAACACGAGCCCCCGGGTACGAGACGGTCGCTCCGGGTCCAGGCGTAGGTTCGGCAGACGCGCGAGCAACATGCTGAGCGCGGTTCGGGCCTCCAGGCGCGCGAGGTGGACACCGACGCACACATGTGGGCCGTGGGCGAACGCGAGGTGGCGCCCGGCGTTCTCGCGGTCGAGGTCGAAGCGATCGGGATCGGCGAACACGGCCGGGTCACGGTTGGCGCCGGCGATCGAAGCGCGAACGAGTTCGCCGCGGGCGATGCTCGCGCCAGCCAGCTCGACGTCCTCGGTCGCGTAGCGATCGACGACCGCCGCCGCCGGCTCGAGTCGCAGGGACTCCTCGATCGCTGTCTCGAGCAGCTTGCGGTCGGTCCGCGCGCGTGCGAGCTCCTCGGGTCGCTCGAGCAGCGCCAGCACGGCGTTGGCAACCATCCCCTCGGTCGTCTCGATCCCGCCGAACAGCAGCACCGCCGCGTTGGAGACGATCTGCTCGTCGCTGAGGGTCCCGTCGCCGGCGACTGTCGCCAGCAACGAGGAATGGTCGGCCGAGTGGATCACCTCGATCAGCCGCTCGCGCAGCGCCGCGAACGCCTCTGCTCCGGTTGCGGGCACGGCAGCGCCGGCGGTGATCTCGGTCACGGCGCCGACGATCGCGTCGTACCACGCCAGCACCGCGGGAACCTCATCGGGCTCGAGTCCCAGCGCGCGCGTCATCGCGTAGGCGGCGAGCGGGCCCGCCAGCGACCGGCGCAGCTCGGCCGCGCCGGCCGGCGCGAGCGCATCGATCAGCCGCTCGGTCTCTTGTGCGACGAGCTCTGCGAACCGGTCGCGAACCGCGAGCGGCCGAAACGGCGGCGCAAACGGCGCCCGGTGGCTCGAGTGGGCGTCGCCATCGAGGCTGAGCATGCTCGGACCGACGACGCGCCCGGTCGAGAACCGCGGGTCGTCGACGGTGAACGTCGCCGCGTCGCGGATCACCGAGAGCACGAGCTCGTGGCGGGTCACCAGCCAGCAATCGAGCGCGGGGATCCAGGACACCGGCTCTGACTCGCGCAGCGCGGCCTGGGCCGGGTGGGGATCGTCCTCGAGCTCGCCGACCGTGATGCTTGCGCCTAGCGGGAATCGCTGTTCGCGCCTCATACCGCCAGGATCGCATCACCGCTCCGGCGGAGCGCGCGCGGGCGGCGGCTGGCAGCCGAGCTCGACCAGGTGGCGAGCGAACGCGATCCGGTCGCGGTCGGGGTGAAACGGCTCGGCGCCGTCGCGCAGCAGCGACCCGACGCGCTCGAGGTCGTAGAGCAGCGCAAGCTTTCCGGGCGGGTCGGTCCAGTCGCCCGAGTCGTACAGATGCACCCACGCCGCCAGCGCCGCGAGCGCTTCGACCTGGACGCCGTCCTCCCACCAGCCCGCACGCACGGCCAGCCGGTAGCGCTCACGCAGCGAGCAGACGTCGGTCCACAGCTGCTCGAACCACATCCATCGTTCGCGCGGGTACAGGCTGCGCCAGTCCAGCGGCCAAACCCGCGACTCGACGTCTTCGAGTTCGTCGGGCTGCTCGTCCCACTGGCCGTCGTCGCCGTCGAGCCAGCTCATCATGCGTCCGCCAGACGCCGCAGCCGCCGGTCCGCAAACCACAACCGCATCCGCACCCGCGTCGGCGCCAGCCGTCCGTACAGCAGCAGCGCATGGCCGTCGGGCAGCTGGCGCAGTGCCTCGGGCGCGACCAGCGGACGCCGGCGACGCGCGGTCGAGCGCGTCGTGCCGCCCGCCCCGGTCGTGCGCGTGAGCTCGCGGGCCTCCTCTTCGCCGACGAGCCCGCCGAAGTAGCGCAGCGTGTCGAGATCGGCAACGCCGGGAAGCAGCATCCGCGCGCGGTGACTGTTGACGACGGTCTCGGCCTGTCGTCCGTAGCGCGCGCGTGCCTGCGCGAGGTCGTGGAAGATCGAGACGAGCTGGATGTTGTGGCTGGGCGCCGTCGATGCGATCTCGGCCAGGTTCGGCAGCGGCGCGACGTTGCCCGCCTCGTCGAGGCACAACAGCAGCGGCAGCTCGAGCCGACCGCCGGCAAGCGTCGCGCGCTCGTAGGCTCGATCGACGATCTCCGACAGCAGCGCGAGGAAGATCGGCCGAAGCAGCTTCGAGGCCTTCGCGTCGCCGATCAGATACAGCGTCGCGCGCTCGTCGAGCAGCCGGTCGGCGGTGATCTCGCAGGAGCTCGCCGAGCCGGCCACGCGCGCGAACCGGTAGGCGCGAAGCAGCGCTTGCGCCGTCGCCTCGATCGAGGAGCGTGTGCGGTCCGCCTGCGTCTCGAACGCCCGCACCGCGTCATATGCCGAGTTTGCGTCGGCCAGTGCGGCCTCGTCCCCGGCCGAGCCCGTCGCCTGGGCGAGCGCCTCGTGGAGCTCGCGCGAGCCCTGGCCGTAGACCCAGCGGACCACGCTGTCGATTCCCGCACCGGTCCTCGCCGCCACGTACAGCAGCGGCGCGAGTCGCTGTTCGGCCGCGATCGCCCAGAAGTCACCGCCATCGACGCCTCGCTGGTCGACCTCGCCAGCCGAGGCGAGCCGCCAGGCGACCTCGAGTGCGCCGTCCCAGGTCGCGGCGCCGTGGACGGGTGACCACGTGTGCGAGCGTTCGCCTGCGAGCCCGAACGGGTCGAACACGAACACCGTGCCCAGCGCTCGCCGGCGCCGGGCCGTAACGCCGAGCAGATCGGTCTTGATCGACGAGGCGACCGCCGGCCCATCCCACTCGAGCAGTGCCGGAACAGCGAGCCCGGCCGACTTCCCCGACTGCGGCGGCCCGAACGCAACCAGCGCGTGGCGCTGCTCGGCCCACAGTAGGCGCGATCCGCGGCGACCGAGGCAGAGCCGGGCACCGCGCCGGCGCGACCTGCTTCGCAGCGCTCGCAGATCGCCGCCGCGCGCCCACCTTGCGCCGTCGTCGCCACGCGCCAGCGGCCAGGAGATCGCGCGCGCCGCGATCGTCGCCATCGCTGCGGCGGTCGCGGCGAGCAGCGCCAGCGCGGCGTAGAAACCCCCGGGCCCTGGCAGGCGCGGGCGCGCGGCGGCCGGCCACGCCGCCGCGGGATCTGAGAGGCGCGCGGGCAGCCGGATCAAGACCGTCGGTAGCTGCGCACCGGCGACCCGCGGCCAGCCGTGACCGAACAGTGCACCGGCGATGCCGCCCCACAGCCACAGGCACGCGCCGATCGCGACCGCGCAGCCGACCGCGGCGATAACCGCGCCGTCCGACACGCCATGGGTGCGTTCGCCGCTCATCCGCGCGCGCTCTTCGCGTCTGTGAGACGCATGCCCGTGTCGGTGTTCGTCAGCGTCGCTTCGAGTCGCGACCGGTAGTGCTGGACCACGAACGAGCGGCTGCCGACGCGCCAGAGCGCCTGACCCGCGGTCAGCATCGAGATCAGCCGGGCCTCGCTCTCGGACAGCCCGAGCAGCGTGCGGGTCAACGGCACCTGGCTCTCGTCCTGGTGATAGACGATCCGCGTCGATGCGTCGGCAATCAGGCCCTCGGCGATCCGGGCGGCGCGCGAGCCGGCGTCGCCGGCGGCGCTGAGGTCGGCGAGCTTGTGCAGAACCACAAGGTTCATCACCCCGTACTGGCGCGCAAGCTTGAAGTTGGACTGAAACCACTCGCCGAGCCCCGTGTGCTGGACGATCTTCCACGACTCGTCGGCGACGTTGATCAGACGCTCGCGACCGGGACGCTGCGCCATCTGGGCCAGCAGCGCGCTCATCCACGCGGTCGCGCAGGCCATCAGGATCCCGACCGCCGGCGAGTCCTTGACCGCGTGCAGATCGAGCACGACGAGCCTCGAATCGAGATCGAGCCCCGGGGTCGTGGGCCCGTCGAACATCCCGCGCAGCGGCCCTTCGCACAGATCCTGGAGGGCCAGCGCGACGCGGCGGACGTCGGCCGCCAGCCGCCCGGCGTTGGTCTGAAGGCGTGTCGACATCTCACCGGTCGGCTCGAACAGCACCGCCGCGATCTGCGGCAGCGTCGGTTCGGTGACGCCGCGTTCGCGCACGACTCGCAGCGCCTCGCGCAGCGCCGCCGCCTCGACCTGAGTCGGCTGTGATCCGAGCGCCGTGGTCGCGACCGCCCGGAGCAACTCGAGCTGCGCGTGCTCCTCGGGACGCGATGCGAGCGGATTGAGGCGGATTCCGCCGCCCGGCACGAGCGAGATCGGCTTGACGCCGGCCGCGTCGCAGAGCGGACCGTATTCGCGCTTGACGTCGAGCACGAACGCACGCCGGCCAAACAGCAGCATCCTCCACAACAGCGTCTTGACCAGCGCGCTCTTGCCCTGCCCGAGTTTGCCGAGCACGATCGCGTTGGGGTCATCGAGCGTGCCGTCGGCGTAGAGGACCCACGGGTCAAAGCAGAAGGCAGCGCCGCTCGTGTCGCGGCCGACGAACATGCCGCTACCGCCGAGGCCGCCCGCCGCAACGAATGGGTAGATCGCCTGCGCGTGCCGGGTTGTGCAGCGATGCCCGGGCCGCTCGGCGGTCGGCGTCCTCATCTGAGCCCCCGGCAGAGCGGCAGCGTGAACGTGAACGCCTCGGCCTGCTGGCCGTACATCCGATGCAGCTCCATTCGCGCCCGCGCCGAGTGCTCGTGGACCTCCGCAGATGCCCGGCGCAGATCGTCACCATCGCGGCCCGACACGGTCACGAAGCCAGCGAAGCGAACCTCGCCGTGACCGGCGGCAAGCTCCGCCTCACGGCGAAGCGTTGCCTCCTCGGCCTGGCGCTGCCTGGCCGTCTCGGACTGGCCGAAGCGGCTACGCAAGTCGTGGTCGGCTCGGTCACGGGTGACCGCCGCTTCGACGTCGCGTGTCGAGCGCTCGGGCGCGATCGGCTCGAACGTCACCGCGACCGTGCGGACCGCGCTCGAGCGCGACAGCAACGCGTCCATGAACATCGGCGAGACGTCGACGCGCGGCCAGCCTCCAACCCAGTGTGTTGCGTGCACGGCGCCGTCGCTGCGGTAGTGATCCCACGCCTCGCTGGTGCCCAGCGGCCAGGCGTTCGCCTCGGCGAGGCCGCTGCGGCTGCGATCGGCCGCCTCGAGCGTGGCGAGCTCAGCGCGCCCATACGGATCAAACGCGGTTCGCAGCGTGCGCGCGAGCTGTCCCGCGCCGAGCGCGCCCAGCACGCTGACCTCTGACGCCTCAAGCCCCTGGGCGATCCGCTCGGTCTGTTCGACCAGCACGTCGGACGGCGAGCCGGCACCGCGGTCGCGCCCCTGACGCACGTCGACCTGGACGGCCACGAGGATCTCGTGCTCGTGGCTGACCTGGGTGGTCGCCTCGATCAGCTCGAGGTAGGACTCGATCATCGCGGTGCCTCGCAGCGGCACCGCCGGGTCGCGCTCAGACTGAAGCCAGCGCGCGAGTTCGTCGCCTTGCGCGGGCGCCGTGCGCTCGACCCATTGGAGCCTGCGGATCGAGCTGCTCGCGGCGCCGGAAAGCACCAGTCCCCAGCCCGCGAGTCGCCGTTCCTGAGCCTCCGGGTCAAGCAGCGAGAACGCGACCACGCGACACGCGAGCACCGCCGTCAGCCGCCGACCGCCGTGCTCGGAGACGACGCCGATCGGACGGTCGCGGTGCGCCGCCTCGACGATCGAGACGCCGCGGACCGTCCGAGGCGGGTGTGGCCGTGGATGACGGAGGCTTCGCCTTCGCGGCGCTGCGCTCTCGTCGGCGAGCACCCCTTCGGTCGGCAGCGGCGAACGGAACCGTCCCCGCCGCAGCAGCCGCCGCAACGCGAACGTGCCCACGACCGGAGCCCACTCCTCGGCCGTGCGGCGGCCGACGGGCGCGACGGCGAGCACGACCAGCGCTCCGAACGAGATCGTGGCGAGGACTGCACCGGTCGCTGTTGGTGCTTTGTTGAGGATCACGATCGCGACCACCGCTCCGACAGCGATCGCCACCGCCTGACCGGCGCGAACCGGGCCTAGGATCCCGCGCCGCTCGAGCGGTCCGAAGCGGTAGCTCAGCCGCTCGCTCACAGCGGCCACTCGCCCTCGTGTTCGGGCTTGTGCATCTCATCGATCGGGACGTCGGAGACGTTGTGGACTGGCTCTGGGTCGGGCTCGGGTTCCTCCGCGGGCTCCGGGACGCTCGCGGTCGTGTCTCCCGAGTCTTCTCCGGCTGTCGTTGCTTTCGGCGGCAGCTGTGGCTGGGCTCGGACGCAAGAAGACCCGGGAGACACGTCCCGTGCGTCGCTTTGCATCGACGCGATCGTTGCCTCGGCCCAATCAGCCGCTGGCGTGGCGATACCGCTCGCTAGCTGGGCGCCGGCGTGCGCGCGGGCTCGCGTTTGCGAGCTCAGCGAACCGGCGGCACTCGACGCGATCTCGGCGAGGGGGAGCAGGCGTAGCAGTGCCCACGGCGTGAACGCGGCCATCAACAGCAGCACGAGCCCGATCAGCACGTCCGCGATGCTGGCGTTACCCAGGCTCGAGCCCGAACTCAGCGCGGCGCCGCCGAGCGACAGGACGGCGACGATCGCGAACTTTGAGATCACGAGCGCGACCAGCAGTTCGACGGCGCGGATCGCCCAGATCCGACGTGCGGGCCAGACCATCGCCGCAAACGCCAGCGGCAGCATCAACACGACCACGTACACCGCCGCTTCTCGCATCAGCAGCTCGATCCACAGGACGACCGCGGCGGCGACGACGAGCAGGCACACGAAGAACGTCATGAACGGCCCGGCGAATAGCGTCAGACCTGCGAGGCCCCCGGTGGCCTCCGTAACAAACCGGGTGCTGGTGACGCCGGTCGCTGAGGAGACGATGCCCGACATTTCGTCCGATGCCGCGAGCAGCAGCATCGTCATTGGCGCGGCCACGGCGACGGCGAGCATCGAGAGCGGCAAATAGCCAAACGCGGCTCGCAGCAGCAGCGTCAAGTCCGAACGCAGCAGGGCCTGGATCGCGGCGGCGAACAGGAACGGCAGCGTCAACACGACCGCGATTCCGGCCACGCGCCAGTACCTCGACGAAAACCAGGTGGACGTCAGCTGCGGACTGCTGGTGTCGCCGAGCAGCGTCGCCGTCTCGTGCAGGGAGAACTTGGCGCCGCCGAGGACCGACGCTGCAAGCACCGCGATAGCGGCGGTGCCGGCGACCGCCTTGGCCGCGGTGCTCGCGCCCTGGCCGAGTACCGCCTTCGCCGCGCCGCCGACGTGGCCGGTCGCGAGCTTCTTGCCGGCCTTGACCCACTTGCCTCCCTGGGCAACGACGCCGCAAGCCTTTCCCGCGAGACCGCTGGCGAGTGATGCTGCGCCGCAGGCGGTCTTGAGCGGGT
Source organism: Solirubrobacteraceae bacterium (assembly GCA_036490775.1). Taxonomy (GTDB): domain Bacteria; phylum Actinomycetota; class Thermoleophilia; order Solirubrobacterales; family Solirubrobacteraceae; genus Palsa-465. The sequence goes on from DASXDD010000125.1 coordinate 14,328, forward strand.
TTGCCGACGCGGCCGGCGGGGCTGCGGCGCCCGCGCAGGTGATCAGCGCGATCACCACGACGGCGACGCATGCGGGCAAGGCACGGCGGCGGCTCATTTCGCCGTCGTCCCGAGGCGCTCGAAGAAGTTCACGAGTCCCGGTGAGGCGCCGACGATCAGCGCCGACGCGGCCGATATCAGCGCCGCCATCCGCCCGCGGGCGGCGTATTGGTGGTTGTGCGTGTGTGACGCCACCGCCCACATCGCGGCGCCGATGAACGCACCGAGCAACGCGATCGCCAGCGCCCACGCCTCGGCGCCGTTGACGAGTTGCTGCAGGACGTTGCTGCCCGGCAGTGCCTTCGGGTTGGGCGTGGCCGAGACAGCCGCGATCACTTCGGGCGGAGACAGCATCCACATGGCGATCCTCCTGAATCCAATTGAGCCAATTTACGATTGCTTGACCCTAGTCGATCCAATCTAGTTCTGCTAGCTTGATTCGCCTCAAATTAGTCTCAATTAGACTCACTAGCTGGAGGATCGCCATGAAGGTGCGCGAATTGCCGGAGCAGGAAGCCCGCGTCGGGGACGTCGGTGAGCTGTACGGAGAGCTCGCCAAGCGGCTGGAGCAGATCGTCCGCATCGGCGTGCGGGCTCCCGATCCGGTGATCGAGGACGCATGCCAGTTCGCCTGGAGCCGACTCGTTCACCACAGCGATCGGGTGCATCGGGACACGACACTGCCGTGGCTCGTGAAGACCGCGACGCACGAGGCCTTCAAGCAGATCCGCCGTGAGGGCCGCGAGCTCTCGCTCGACGCGGCCCTCGACGCATCCGGCGACGCACCGCTGTGCCAGACGGCGCCCGGACCAGACGAGATGTTCGCGGCGCGCGAGCGGCTCGCTCAGGTCGGCCGCCTCCCCACTCGCCAGCAGCGCCTGCTGTGGCTACAAGGCCTCGGCTTCAACTACTCCGAGATGGCGGGGCGAACGGGCGACACGCCACGTACGGTCGAGCGCCAGTTGCTCAGGGCCAAGCGCGCCGTCAGGGGATTCGAGCTGGAGTGACTCGACCGACGCAGTTAGTACGGCATATAGCCGTAGAAAGTGCGTAAGTCGGCGGGGTGGCGACAGGGCGACCACCGCGGGGCTACTAGGATCGTTGAGATGGCAACTAGAACATGGTTCATCACTGGAACATCGCGCGGCTTCGGCCGCGAGTGGGCGATCGCGGCGCTTGAGCGCGGCGATCGGGTAGCAGCGACGGCTCGCGACGCGAGCTCGCTCGAAGACCTCGTCGAGAAGTACGGCGAGACCGTGCTGGCAATGGAGCTCGACGTCACCAACCGTGACGCCGTATTTGAGACCGTCGGTCGCGCGCACGAGCACTTCGGCAACCTGGACATCGTCGTCAACAACGCCGGGTACGGCCAGTTCGGGATGGTCGAGGAGCTCAGCGAGCAGGAGGCGCGTGAGCAGATCGAGACGAATCTGTTCGGCGCGCTATGGGTCACGCAGGCGGCGCTGCCGTTCCTGCGCGAGCAGGGCAGCGGGCACTTCCTGCAGGTGTCGTCGATCGGCGGCATCTCGGCGTTCCCTGGGATCGGCATGTACCACGCCTCTAAGTGGGGCCTGGAGGGCCTCAGCCAGGCGCTCGCGCAGGAGGTCAAAGAATTCGGGATCAACGTGACGCTGATCGAGCCCGGCGGCTTCTCGACCGACTGGGGTGGGTCGTCGGCCAGGCACGCCGAGCCGCTCGATGCTTACAAGCCGATGCACGATGCTGCGCAGCAGCGGCGCGCCGGCAACACGCCGGGTGACCCGAACGCGTCCGCCGAGGCCGTGCTGCGGATCGTCGACGCCGAGAACCCGCCGCTGCGCGTTTTCTTCGGTACCGCACCGCTCTCGATCGCCGAGCGCGACTACGAGGGCAGGCTGTCGACGTGGCGCGAGTGGCAGCCGGTGGCCGAGCTGGCCCAGGGCAGCAACTAGACCCGCGAAACAGCCCTAGAAACCGATGCCGGGCGGCGCCCCGCCGCGCTCGTGGAGCGGCTGGCCGTCGTCCGGCAGCTCGTAGTAGTCGCCCTGCTGGGAGACGTACCAATGCCCGGCGACCCGTAGACCGGTGTCGCCGTCGAGCGTCCCCGCTGCGATGCTCACCGTCGGGCGGCCGGGCGCGTCCCAGAACAGGCTCGACCCGCACTCGCCGCAGAATCCGCGCCGGGCGCGAGCGTCACTCGCAGGGCTGTCGATCCACCGCAGCCCCCGCCCCTCCAAGAGCACGAGATCCTCGCGGGCGGCCGCGGTGCACGCGGCCACGTGCCCGTGCCAGCGTCGGCACTCTTCGCAGTGGCAGATCAGGACGTCACGTAGCGGCCCGCGGACCTCGTAGCGGACGGCTCCGCACAAGCAGCCCCCGGTCGCCACCGGCGGCTACTTCGCGCGTCCGCGCTTTCGGCGCCTGCGCTCAGCCGGGCTGGGCTTGCGCGGCTTGGGCTTGGACTTGGTGCCGGGACGGGCTTCCCTACCGCTCGCGGTGAACTCGGCGGTGCGGTGGCGGACCGGCGCCCGCCGGCGGGCGTCGTACCAGATGTAGAACGAGATCCCGGCGATCAGGACGAGTGCGCCGATCGCGATCACGATCGCGTTGGTGCCGCTCAGCGTGCTGCTGCCCGACGTGGTCGTCGTCTGCACGGCTACGGACGGCGTCGCGGTCGTGGGCGTCGCCTGTGGGACCGACGGCGTCAGCGGCGCCAGCGGGTTGGTCGTAGCGGCGAGCGCGGCCGTCGGTAGCGCCAGCGCCATCACAGCCAACGCCAGGAGCACAGCAACCCGAACCCGCTTCACCAGCGACCTACTTCTCCGAAGCGAGCGGCTGCTCCATTGCGGGGGTCTCGGGTGCGCTGACGTAGGGGTGCTCGTCGGCGACGTCTTCCTCGTGGTAGACGCTTTCGGCGTTCACGGCCCAGATGTCGTGATGCGTCCCGAGCAGGATGTTGTCGACCGCTCGCATCGCGGTCAGCATCGAGTGGTCGGAGTTGTTGTAGCGGTGAAGGCCGTTGCGCCCGACCTGCTGGAGGTTCGAGATGCCGTCGAGCCAGCCGCGGATCGTCGCCACGCGGTCGCTGTATTCGGCGTCATACATCGGGTAGGCCTTGTGGACGCGGACGGCGAACCCGAACTTGACGTTGTCGGCCTTGGCGAGGCCGAGCTGCTGGATCTCGCGCGTCGCGAGCTTGACCAGGTCGTCGTCGTCCATGTTCCAGAGGTCGTCGCCCTCGAAGCAGAAGTACTCCATCCCGATTGACGCGTCGCGGTCGTTGGGGACCATCCACGGGCTCCAGGAGCGGAAGTTCTGGATTCGCCCGACCTGTACGTCCGGGACGTGGATGTAAATCCAGTTGTCGGGGAAAATGTTCTCGTTCTCGATCACCAGCGCGACGGTGAGGAAGTCGCGGTAGCGCAGCCCGCGCGCGGCGTCGCGGACCTCGCCCGGCGCCTCGGGCTCGGAGATCCCGACCGTCGAGCGCAGCGGCAGCGACGAAATCACGTGCGACGGGGTGAGCGTCTCGCCGCCGGCGACGACCTCGGTGACCTTGCCCTCGGGCGACAGCCGCAGCCGGGTGACCGGTGCGTTGAGCCTGACCTCGCCGCCGTGCTCGCGGATATCGGACGTCATCTGTTCCCACATCTGGCCGGGGCCGTAGCGGGGATAGTTGAACTCCGAGATCAGCGACTTGATCTTGTTGCCCCTGTTGCCGAAGAACGCGGACTTGGCCGCGGCAAAGAACGACAGGCCCTTGATCCGCTGTGCCGCCCACTCCGATCGGATCTCCGAGGTCGAGACGCCCCAGACCTTCTCGGTGTAGGACTTGAAGAACTGGTTGAACAGCCAGCGTCCGAAGCGATTGGTGACCCACTCCTCAAACGTGTCCTCGCGGGGGCTGGGCTTGACCGCGGAGTACAGGTAGGAGCTCAGCGCCTTGGTCAGGTCGACCGGGCCGAGCTTCTTCATCACGTCCATGCCCTGCAGTGGGTACTCGAGGAACTTGCCGTTCCAGTAGATCCGCGACTGGCGCGGGCGCTTGAGGAACTCCTCCTTCATGATCTCGTGCCAGAGGTCGTCGACCTCCTTGACCTTGGTGAAGAAGCGGTGGCCGCCGAGGTCGAAGCGGTAGCCGTCGCGGACCTCGGTCCGGGCGATGCCGCCGACCTGGTCGGTCGACTCGAGCACGATCACGGACTTGCCCTGCTTGGCGAGCAGGTAGCCGGCGGTGAGGCCCGCGGGACCGCCACCGATCACGAGGACCGGCCGCTCGGGCGTGATCTCGTCGCCGGCGGCTGGGGTGGATGTGGGTTCGCTCATGAGGTCTTCTGGTACAGCACCGCGCTGTCTGCGACGCAGCACGCACCTCGGTAGTTGTGCGGCGCCACCGCGATCTCGCGGAGATGGGGGTTGGCCGCCAGCAGCGCGCCCCACTGCGCGGCGCGCCTTCGCACCAGCTGTGTCCACGGCGCCTTCCAGTTCGACGCGCCTTCCGTCAGCGGGCGCACGTACAGGATCTGCTGGCCGGGCTTGAGGCTAGCAAGCAGCGGCGCGAGCGTCGCCTGCGGGTTGGCGTTCTGCAGGCGCTTGAGCGCGTCGATCCAGTCCATGTAGCTCGGATCCTTAACGGGTCCGATCGAGCTCGCATATCGCAGGTTCGGCGGGAGGTAGTACCAGGTCAATGGGATCTGCTCGGGCTGGGCCGAGATCACCAGGTCGCCGGCACGCAGGTGGGGCGTCATCTCGCCGCTGATGGAGCGCACATCGCTCTTGTAGGCCGGCGTGTACGAGGAAGGGTTGATCAGGAAGATCACCGAGAACACGACCGCCACGATCCCGACAACACCCGCCCGCGAGCACCCGAATGCGGCGAGCAGCAAGATCCCGGCGAGCACCGGCGCGAAGTAACGAGGCACCCACGCCGGCGTGATCTGCGAGGCGATCCAGGCCAGCGCCAGCGTCGCGGCGGGGATCGCGATCAGCGTCCACATCACGGTCGCGTCGCGCGTGCGCCGGTGCGCTCGCGTGAACAACTCCGCGACGCCGATCGTCGTCGCGAGCAGCAGCGCGATCGACACGCGGTCGCCGCCCAGCAGGTTGCGCGACAGCTGCACGGGCGCGCCGAAGTGCGGCGAGGAGTCCCACGGCGCCGCGGTGTGCTTGGCCTGGTAGAGGAAGTTGGGCAGCCACGGCAGGTACAGGATCCCGGCGCCGATGAACGCAATCGCGGCATCGCGCAACAGTCCGCGGCGGTCGTCACTGCGCAGGAAGGTCGGGATCAGCGCGAGCACCGCGCCGCCCCAGAAGAACACGCCCCACGACTGCGTGTAGAGCATCAGCGCGAGCGCGACCGAGAACATGATCAGGTACTTGCGCCTTCGATACACGAACGCGTGCACGAAGCCGGCCGTCGCAAACAGCCCCAGCAGCCCCATCAGCTCGTACATCCGCGTCTCCTGCGCGTACTGCGTGAGGAACGCGCTGAACGCGAACAGGACCGCGGCCATCATCCCGGCGCGGCGGCCGAACAGGCTCCAGCCGGCCCACATGCTGACCGGGATCGTCAGCAGGCCGAACACCAGTGACAGCGCATGCGTCGCCGACTCGCTGGCGCCGAAGATCTGGATCCAGACGTGCAGCATCATGTAGTACAGCGGCGGGTTGCCGTCGTGGCGCAGGATTCCGGGGATCGCCGAGAGCGAGTGCGACGCGATCCCGGTCGTGATCGCCTCGTCCATCCAGAATTGCCCGCTCAGGTAGCGGGTGCGCATGAACGTCGAGGCGAGCATCAACAGCAGCAGGAAGCCGCCGGTGCTGGCCCAGATCGGGATCCGCTCAAACCACCGCGGCGTGCTGACGTCGACCGTCGGAACCGTGTGCCGCGGGCGTGCGACAGTGGTGGCCATCAGCGCTCGGTCCCGGAGCTCATCGAGGGAAGTATGCGCAGGAAAGCCACGGTCACAGCGTCACGTTACCGGTGCAGTTGCTGTACACGCTGAACGTCCGCACGTGGACCGCCCGCTTGAAGTCGACGTTGGGCCAGTCGGAGAGCTGCGGGAGCGGCGTCGCGTTGCTCTGTGCGCGCGTCCGGAAGATCACGTTCGGCGCCGGCGGTGGCGGACCGGTCGGTGGCGCCTGGATCTGGAGCGTGTGCACGCCGAGCGTCCAGGCGACTAATGGCACCTGGAAACCCTCGGTCATCACGCTGCCGCAGCGCAGGACCCGCGCGGGCCCGCCGGCCTCGGCGACCGCCTTGGCTAGGTCGGTGCGCAGGTGGGCCTGGTAAACGAGCGCCCTGTGGATCTTGCGGATGTGGACGAGGCCGCCGATCCACGACGGGAGCAGGAGGAAGCAGGCGCCGATCGCGCCGGCCACAGCCCACGTGCCGATGCTCCCGGCAAGCCGGCCACGCGCAGCGCCGAGCCAGCGCGGCAGCGCTCGGGCGAGCTCGATCGCCGCCCAGGCGAAGCCGACGCCGCCGGCGATCTCGACGAGCGCGGCGCCGAGGATCAGGTAGCGGTCGTTGCCAGAGAAGCCGATCTGCGTCATCACCGAGATCACGACCCACCAGCCGAACCCGAGTGCCGCCGCGATCGCGATCCCGGCCATCGCCTGACGGCGCGGCGTCGACAGCGCCGCGCGGCCGCCTGCGCGGTAGGCCCGCCACAGCCCGGCGCCGGCGATCAGCCCGGCGAGGATCGCGACGCCCTTGGTGCGGCTTGGAACCGTCGGCCACGCGTGCTTGGCGAACTCTGTGCAGAACGGGCAGTTGGCGAACGCGGCGCTGTTGGAGCGCGGGGTGTGGGCGCGGGTGACGCCGCGGAAGAAGTGCCCTGAGCCCCAGTACTCGGGCGCGAACCACAACACCGGGATCAGCGCGAACAGCGCGATCACGAGCTTGCGCGCGCCGGGGTCCTTCCAGAACAGCCACAGCCCGTAGGGGCCCCAGAACAGCCAGATCTCCGGGCGATCGAGCGCGGCCGCGAACCCGACCGCAAACGCCTGGCGGTGCTTTCCGTCGAGGTGGCGGTCGACCGCGATCAGGACGAGCGCGGTCATCAGGCCCTCGGAGTATCCGAGTGCGCTGGAGGTGATGAACCCGCCCGCGAACACCAGTCCGAACGCCGCGATAAGACCGGCGAGCATTGCCGGCCCTATCCACGAGCGGGGCGTCTCCTCGTCGTCGAACACTGCGAGCTGGCGCGTGAGCCGCGCGCACATCTTGAACACCATCCCGACGGCCATCAGCGCGCCGGCCCGAGCGATCACCAGCCAGAGGTCGGGAGCGGCCTTGCCGAACAGCGAGAAGATCGTCGTGAAGATCACCGGCAATGGCTTCCAGGTCGGGCCGCCGGTCGTCTGCAGGTTCAGATGCGCGACCTCGCGGCCCCACACCAGCCACGACCACGGGTCGTAGCTCGGGGTCGACGGGATCAGCAGCGACAGCGACGCGACGACCAGCGCCGCGGCGCCCATCGCGATGTACAGGCGGCCGCCGGCCAGGCGCGTGGATGCTGCCGCCCAGGCCGCACGAGGGTCGGCGCTGGCGGACGGAACGGTCAGCTCTGCACTGGGAACGGACACGAGAAAAGGGGGTCGGGTGCCGCGCTTGCGGGCAAGTCGCAAAACAGCGGCAGACGCACACGAGCCCGCGCAGAGATGCGCGGGCATCGGGCCGGAATTCTAATCGCTTGGGGTACGGGGGATTGTTGGCATCCGCTTAGAGGCTGTCGCAGCTTGCTATCCCTTCACGCCGTGCGACAGGCACGTCTCGATCGCGCTGACCTCTTGGTCAGGCGCCTGATCGGGGAACAACAACGCGCCGCCGATCACCTCCGCGCCCTGCTGCTGGCGCAGTCCGGAGATCTGCACGCCCTGCGCCGCGCCTTCGGTCGCTTCGAACACGACGCGCGGCCCAGCGGGCTGTGCGCCGATTAGCAGCTCGTTGAGGCCGACCTTCTGGACGGGCAGGTGGTGCTGGGAGATGCACAGGACGCGGTCGGCCTTTGCGGTGCGGGGGTCGTCGAACACGCCGCGACTACCGGTCGCGGGCTTGACGGCGGCACCGCACGCCGACAGGCCGATCGCGACGAGGCAGCCGGCAGCGATCGCAAGGCGCTTTGGACGGGGCATCCGCCGACAGGGTAGAGGATGATCCCGAGCGTGATCGCGCTTGCCGCCCTGACGGGACCACTGCCGAAACTGGGGGTGGTGGTCGCGGCGGGGCTCGTGGCGATGACGCTGTTGGTCGAGTCCAAGCGCGCCAGAGCGAGCGCGATGCTCGGTGCGCTGATGCTCGCGCCGGTGCTGTTGCTCGCCGACATCTGGCACTCGCCGCAGCTGCGAACGGTGCACCGTCACCCGCTGTTCGGGCTCGTCGCGGCGCTGCTCGCGCTCGCGGTGGTCGTCGCAATCGCGATCGCGATCTCCAAGCGGCCGACGCTGATCGCGCCGCTGGTGGTGCTCGCGGTGCCCTTCCGAGTCCCGATCCAGGCGGGCGGCTCGACATCGAACCTGCTGGTGCCGCTGTACGTCGTGGTCGCGGCCGGCGCGCTCGCATTCATCGTGCCGGCGCTGCGCGAGGACGAAGGGCCAGCGGCGGCGCCGTTACCGCGGCCCAGCCGGCGCGATGAGGCCGCGCGGGCTCGCGAAGCGGCGGCGGCGCCGAGCAAGCCGCGCGCGCGCGTTTCGACGTGGATCGAGCGACTGCTCGCGCTGTACGTGGTGCTGTACGCGGTGCAGTCCGTGTACTCGCCCGACTTCGAGAAGGCGCTGCAGCAGATGGTGTTCTTCTACGTGCCGTTCGCGCTGATGTTCGTGTTGCTGCGCCGCGTCGAGTGGGACCGCCGGCTGATCCGCCGGTGCATGGAGCTCGTGGTCGTGCTCTCGGTCCTGTTCGCGTTCATCGGGTTCGTCGAATACGCGACCAAGACGATCATCCTGAACCCGCGCCTGGTCGTCGCCAACGACCTGCACACGTACTTCACGGTCAACTCGGTGTTCTTCGACCCCGACATCTTCGGCCGGTTCCTCGCGCTCGTGATGGTCCTGCTGGCCGCGGTGTTGCTCTACAACCGGCGCCAGCGCGACCAACTGATGGCGATCGGAGTGCTCGCCGTCCTCTGGGTCGGGCTGCTGCTGACACTGTCGCGGTCGAGCCTCGGAGCACTGCTCGTCGGCCTCGCGACGCTCGCAGCGCTGCGCTGGCGGGTGTCGCGCGCGGTCGTCGTCGCCGTCGCGGTCGTCGCGATCGGCGCGGTCGCAGTTGCCGTCTCGCCGAAGACGTTCGGGCTCAACCAGGGCCTCAACGGTGCCTCGAGCGGCCGCGCCGGCCTGGTCTCCGGCGGCATCGACATGTTCAAGGCCAGGCCGTTGTGGGGGTACGGCTCGGGCGCGTTCGTGACCGAATACCGCAGGCGACATCCGCACAGCTCGACGACGCTCGCGGCGTCGCACACGATCGCGATCACGATCGCCGCCGAGCAGGGCCTGATCGGCGAGCTCGCGTACATCGCGCTGGTGCTCGTCGCGCTGGTCGTGCTGATCCGCGGAGCTCGAGACGATCCGCCACGCGCGGCGATCGCAGCCGCGTTTTTCGCGCTCGTGTTCCACACGCTGCTGTACGCAGACTTCCTCGAGGACCCGGTCGCGTGGCTGCTGCTCGGCATCGGGACGGCGCTCGCCGCGATGCCCAGGAGCGCTCGTCAGAGCCCTGGGACCACGACGCCGTCGCGGGCCGGGGTCGCCTCCGGCGCGACTGCCTGAGCCTCGTCCACCAACGGCTGCACTGACTCCGCGAACGGAGGCAGGTGGATCAGCAGCAGGCGCTCGCAGCCCGCCTGCTCGGCGACCTCGCCGGCCTGGCTGGCCGAGCTGTGGATGTCGGTGTTGCGGGCGTGCGAGCGCGTGAACCAGGCCTCGTGGGCGATCAGCTTGCAGCCGGCCGCGAACCGTGCCGACTCGGGGTCGTAGGCGGTGTCGGTGATCCACGCGAGGTCATCGTCAAAGCGCATCGCGAGCGACGGCGCCGAGTGTCGGTCCTGGCGGCGCGTGGTCAGCCGCATCCCCGCCAGCTCGAGCTCGCCCGCCGGCACGTCGCGGACCTCGATGTCCTGCGCCTCGAGTGGTACCGGGTGCACAGGCTCGTGCGACACCGCCGCGAGCACCGCCTCGGTCGACGTGTCGTAGAGCAGCCGCCCGGGGCCCCAGAGGGTCGTGTTCTCGCAGATCTCCAGCGCGGGCAGATACGCCAGCCCGGCGATGTGGTCAAGGTGAAAGTGGCTGAGCAGGATGTCCAGCCGCGTGACGCCGGCGAGCAGCTGCGGCTGCTCGAGCAGCCGCGCGACGCCAGTGCCCGCGTCGATCAGCACTGCCTCGTCGCCGTTGCGGATCACCGCACAGGCGGTGTGGCGTCCGTGCGCCGGCAGCCAGCCTCCGGCTCCGAGGATCGTCAGCGACATCTGCGCTACAGACTAGGCGCGACCGCGATTCGCAGAAGCAACGAGCGCAGTTGCTCGCGCTCGTCGTCGCTCAGCGGCGCCAGTAGCTCGTCCTGGGCCGCAAGCGCGACCTTGCTGCCGCGCAACAGCGTCTCGCGGCCGGAGTCGGTGACATGCAGGGCGTGCGCCCGGCGATCGCCCGGGTGCGCACGGCGCTCCACGAGACCTTTCGCCTCGAGCTCGTCGATCGTCGAGACCATCGAGCTCGGGTCCATTCCGATGCCCTTGCAGAGTGCGCCCTGAGTGACCGGACCCTCGGCCTCGAGCACGTTGAGCGCGCCGAACATCCGCGGCGTCAGCCCCACCGATTCGAGCTTCGCCGAGAAGCGCTTCTGCGCGATCACGCCCATCCGGCTGATCAAAAAGCCCGTATAGCCGCGCAGCGATTCAGGAAGCGCATGCGGTGGCCATGACGGTGGTGGATCGCCCATCTCAATACAAAGCGTAGCGGCGTACGACCGGGTAGTTGGTGGAACGCATAATGCGCCAGCCGGTCTACTGCGGGGTGGTGTACGCGCCGCTGATGCCGCCGTCGACGAGGAACGTCGAAGCGGTCACAAAGCTCGACTCGTCGCTGGCGAGGAACAGCGCCGCGTTGGCGATCTCCTCGGCGCGAGCGAAGCGCCCCATCGGCACGTGCACGAGTCGCCGCGCCGCCTGCTCGGGATCCTTGGCGTACAGCTCGCGCAGCAGCGGCGTGTCTACCGGACCAGGGCACAGCGCGTTGACGCGCACCCCGCGCCGCGCAAACTCGACGCCGAGCTCGCGCGACAGGGCGAGCACCCCGCCCTTCGACGCGGTGTAGGAGATCTGCGACGTCGCGGCGCCGAGCACCGCGACGAACGAGGCGGTGTTGATCACCGAGCCGCCGCCGGCGTCGAGCAGGTGCTTGATCCCGTGCTTGCAGCACAGGAACACGCTGCGCAGGTTGGCCGACTGCACGCGCTCCCAGGCCTCCAACGAGGTGTCGAGCACCGAGGCGTCGTCGGTCGGCGAGATCCCGGCGTTGTTGAACAACACATCGACGTGCCCGAACTGTTCGCGGGCGCGGTCGTACAGCGCGGCGACCGCGGCCTCGTCGGTGACGTCGGCCTGGAGCGCTAGCTCGCCGATGGAGTGCTCGCGCAGATCGACGCCGACGACGTGGGCGCCCTCGCGCGTGAACAGCTCTGACGTCGCCGCTCCGATTCCGCCGGCGGCGCCCGTGATCACGCAGACCTTGCCCTCGAGCCTCATGACGTCGCGTAGAAGATCGACTTGACCTCGGTGTAGGCGTCGAGCGCATGCGGGCCAAGCTCGCGTCCGTAGCCCGACTGCTTGAAGCCTCCGAACGGGGTCGCGACCCGCACCGAGGTGTTGGAGTTGATCGACAGCACGCCGGCGTCGAGCGCGCGCGCGACGCGCAGCGCCCTGGCGCCGTCGCGCGTCCAGATCGAGCCCGAGAGCCCGTAAATCGTGTCATTGGCCAGCCGCACCGCTTCCTCCTCATCGGCGAACGGGATCACTGTCACCACCGGTCCGAAGATCTCCTCGCGGACGGCGCGCGCGTCCGGCGCGACCGGGCACAGGACCGTCGGCGCAAACCAGAAGCCCGGTCCGTCGGGCGCAGAGCCGCGGATCGCCACCGGGGCGTCGCCGCCGACGAACGACGCGACGGTGTCGCGCTGCGCGGCCGAGATCAGCGGCCCCATCTGGGACTTGGGCTCGAGCGGATCGCCGACGCGCACCGCCTGCACCGCCGGCTCGAGCAGCGCCATGAACTTGTCCAGCACGGACGCCTGCACGAGCAATCGCGAGCGAGCGCAGCAGTCCTGCCCGGCGTTGCCGAACACGGCCATCGGCGCCGACGCCGCGGCCGCCTCGAGATCGGCATCGGCGAACACGATGTTCGGCGACTTGCCACCGAGCTCCAGCGTGACGCGCTTGATCGTGCTCGCGGCCGCCGTCGCGATCAAGCGGCCGACCTCGGTCGAGCCGGTGAACGCGATCTTGGCCACATCCGGGTGCTCGACCAGCCTCTGCCCGCACGTGCGCCCCGGCCCGGCGACGACGTTGACGACGCCCTCGGGCAGGCCCGCGCTCAGCGCGATCTCGGCGAACCGCAGCGCGGTCAGTGGCGTCAGTTCGGCGGGCTTGAGCACGACCGTGTTGCCGGCCGCCAGCGCCGGCCCGAGCTTCCACGAGGCGATCGTCAGCGGGAAGTTCCACGGGACGATCAGTCCGACTACCCCGATCGGCTCGCGAACGGTGAACGCCTGCCCGCCAGTGACGGGGATCGTGTCGCCGAGCAGGCGCTCGGGAGCGCCGGCGTAGTAGTGAAACGTGTCGACGACCATCCCGATCTCGCCGCGAGCGTCGCCGATCGGCTTGCCGGCGTTGCGCGCTTCCAGCAGCGCCAGCTCCTCCTGTCGATCGGCGACCGCGTCGGCGACCGCGCGCAGCAGCCGCGCCCGCGCCGCCGGCGCCAGAGCCCGCCACGCGGGGAACGCCTCTTTGGCCCGGGCCACCGCGAGGTCGACCTCCGCGAGCCCGGCACGAGGCACCTCCTGGAGCACCGCCTCGGTGGCGGGCTCGATGATCGCGAGGGTCTCGCCCACGCCAGCTCTAGGACAGACTGGCCGGCGCCACTCCCGGCGGAGGGGCCCCCGGTCCGACGTCGAGATCGATCGTGCGGACCGGGCCCTTGAACGTGTGGCGCGCGGACAACAGGTACCAGAGTGTCACCGCCGCCATCACGCCGATTGTCACCAGCGGCGCGTAGTTCACGCTGGCCCATTTGAACGACGAGCTGAAGTAGACCCCGGCCGGGGTGAACGGCAGGCAGAAGATGATCACGCACACGCTCACCCACATGATCGCGATCAGGTTGATCCACTTGTACTTGCCTCCGAGTGTCCACGGCCCGGTCTCAAATTTGTCGCCCATCCGCCACCGCAGGAAGACCGGAATCGCGTAGGCGATGTAGAGCCCGATCACCGAGATCGAGGTGACGGCCACGAACGCGACCGGCAGGCCCGCGTGCGTGCCCCAGTAGGCGGGGATCGTGATGATCATCGCGGACACGCACACGAAGGCGACCGCCCAGGTCGGAGTCTGGCGGTGGTTGAGCCGGCGCCAGAGGTTGTGGCCCGGAACCGCTCCGTCGCGCGAGAATGCGAACGTCATCCGCGAGGCGCTGGTCACGCACGCCATTCCGCAGAACAACTGGCCGACCGTCGAGATCACGAGCACCGCCTTGGCGGCGGCGGAACTGAGCGACGTCTCGAGGATCGACTGCGAGGTGCCGCCGGCGGCGCTGATTTCAGTGACGTGCGTGGCGGCGAACGTCAACGCCAGCAGCAATATCCACCCGATCACGGCCGAGTAGAAGACCGAGCGCCAGACGCCCTTCGGCGCCGCCTCGGCGGCGTCGTTGGTCTCCTCAGAGATGTGCGCCGAGGCGTCGTACCCGGTGATCGTGTACATCGTCAGCAGGAACCCGAGCGGCAGCACGTAGAACCAGTACATGTTGTTGCTGAAGCCCGAGAGATTGATCCGGTGACCGAACACGAAGGTGAAGCTCTGGTGATGGCTCGGAACCACGACGAGCAGCAGGATGATCACCGTCACGCCGATCACGTGCCACCACACCGAGATGTTCGTGAACATCGCGACGAGGTGTGAGGAGAAGATGTTGATCAGCGCGTGCGCGATCAGGATCAAGATGAACAGAACGAACACGTGGTGCAGCGAGGACTGCACGTTGGCGGTGCCGAAGTTCGTGATGAAGTGCAGGTTGTAGAACGACAGCGTCGAGTTCAGGAAGGTCGCCGCCGCGTAGTCGACCGAGGCCGTCACGGCGACCAGGCCGATCAGGTTGAACCAGCCGGTGAACCACCCCCAGCCCGGGCCGCCGAGCTTTGAGGCCCAGTAGTAGATCCCGCCCGCCGTCGGCATCGCCGACGCGAGCTCGGCCATCGAGAACGCGACCAGCAGGACCATGACGCTGATCAGCGGCCACCCGATCGAGATCGCGATCGGCCCACCGTTCACCCACGCCTGGCCATAGGTGGTGAAGCAGCCAGCGAGGATCGAGATGATCGAGAACGAGATCGCGAAGTTCGAGAACCCGCTCCATCCCCGCTTCAGCTCCTGCTTGTAGCCGAGCTCGGCGAGCCGTTGCTCGTCGCTCGACAGCGTCTCGGTACTGGTCGCCATACGGGCCCCTCCTCACAAAAGGTCTAATGGTCCTTCCTTAGACGCGGACCATACGCCCGGCCGAGATCTCAAGTCAAGGAGTTTTTGCGAGCTTCGGAAGCAGCCCGGCGAGGATGTGCTCGGTGCCGCGCAGGTGCTCGATCA
>DASXDD010000126.1:0-7905 GCA_036490775.1 Solirubrobacteraceae bacterium
ACGCCGATGCGCTCTACAAAGAGGCGATCGGCAGGCTCGAGCGCACACGCATCCGCGTACAGCTCGCCCGTACCCACCTCCTCTACGGCGAATGGCTGCGGCGTGAGCGCCGCCGTCTGGATGCTCGCGAGCAGCTACGAATCGCTCACGAGTTCTTCAGAGATTCCGGAATGGAGGCGTTCGCCGAGCGCGCGCGGCTCGAGCTGGAGGCGATAGGTGAGCGCGCCCGCACACGGACCGCGGACACCCTGGACCAGCTGACTGCGCAGGAGACGCAGGTCGCCCGCCTGGCCGCGCAGGGGGAGACAAACCGAGCGATCGCTGCGCGATTGTTCATCAGCGCCAGCACCGTCGAATACCACCTGCGCAAGGCGTTTCGCAAGCTCGGCGTCAAGTCACGTGCGCAGCTCTCAGAGCGACTGACGTAGTCCTGATCGAGCGTGGCGGTGCAGCCCGCGTACCGCAGGGCTCCTACCGGCTGCCGTCCGATCACCGGGATCTGGCGATGACACGTCACCCATCCGCTGGAGACGATGAGCCGCGAGTTATCGATCCGAGGAGAGTGAAGTCCATGTCCGATCTCGGCAACGGTCGCGCCGGTCGAGCCGACGTAGTCATCGTGGGAGGAGGCGCAGCGGGCGCCGTCCTCGCCAGCCGCCTCAGCGAGGATCCGACTCGATCGGTCCTGTTGCTCGAGGCGGGTAGGGCCTACGGCGTCGATGGGTACCCGGACGACCTGCTCGACGCGGCGCACGTGCCGGCCAACCCCGAGCACGAATGGGGCTACACCGCCCGCGGTCTGGCGGCGTCACCGGAGATCGCGGCCGCGCGGGCCAAGGTGCTCGGCGGGTGCTCGGCCCACAACGCCACCGTCGCGATGCGGGCACGCCCCAGCGACGTCCGCGAGTGGCAACGTCACGGCCTTGAGGATTGGACCATCGAGGACGTTTACGACACGTTCCGGGCGATGGAGAACACGCCCGACGGCGACGACGCAGACCGCGGCCGCACGGGCCCCTTCCCGATCCGACAGCAGAAGTACGACGATCTGACCAGTTCGCTGCGCGGGTTCATCGATGCGACGGTCGCGGAAGGGTTCTCCCGGGTCGATGATTTCAACGGGCCCAATCCGCGCGGCGTCGGCGCGTCACCCGTCAACGTCATCGACGGCGTGCGCCAGAACACGGGCCTGGTGTATCTGACCGAGCCGGTGCGTCACCGCCCCAATCTCAAGATCTCAGGAGACGTGCTCGTCGATCGGGTCCTTTTCGACGAGCGTCGTGCGGTCGGCGTCGTCACCGCAAGCGGCCATGAGATCCCTGGGGGCGAGGTGATCCTCGCCGGGGGCACATACGGGAGTCCGGCGATTCTGCTGCGCTCCGGCATCGGCCCAGGGGCTGACCTGGCGCAGCTTGGGATCGGGATCGTTGCCGATCTGCCCGTCGGGCGGCGCCTCCAGGATCAGCCCTTCTACTACAACGCCTACGCGCTGAAGACGGATGCGCTCGATATGCGGCCGGCCGTCGGCGCGCTGCTCTGGACATCGTCGACCCAGGCGCGCGGCGAGGAGCTGGACCTGCACATCGCGGTCACGCACCTGATGCCTCCGCAGTACAGCCCGACCGGTGGGGCGATCGCCCTGAGCGTCGCTGTCGTCAAGCCCGACTCGCGCGGAACCCTGACCCTGCGCAGCCGCGACCCGCGTGAGCAGCCTGAGATCGACTGTAACTTCCTGGCCGAGGACCGCGACGCGCGCCGGATGCTCGACGGGGTGAAGCTCGCCCGCCGGATCGGCCGCCATCCGGCGCTCGCTCGGTTCCTCGAGCTCGAAATCCTGCCCGGCGACACGGTCGGGGACGACCAGCTCGCCGATGCGATCGCCTCCAACCTGGCGTCCTACGGCCACCCAGTCGCGACGGCGCCGATGGGCGGGCCGCACGACCCATGGGCGGTGGTGGATTCGCATGGCGCCGTCAAGGGCACCGATGGACTTCGCGTCATCGACGCATCGATCATGCCGGTCGTTCCATCGGTGGCGATCAACCCCACGACGATCATGATCGCCGAGCGGATCGCGAAAGCCGTCTATACGGGCGAACGTCTGCCTCGGGCTCAGGTGGTTCCAGCAGCCTGAGCCTTGACCGACATCAAGGAGATCGCGATCGTCGGCATGCACGCTCGCGAAGCACGCGAGCTGGTGCTCGCCGCTGAAGCAGTTGGGCTCGCCGTCCGCCCGCTCGCGTTCGGGAGCCTCTTGGCCGAGGCGGCGCTGGCGGCGCATGGGCCCGGGAGCGTCCGCCTGCCCCTGGCGATCGTCGCCGGCCGCTACAGCTTGCAGCGGCCGGCGCTCGACGCCGTGCTCGAATGCATCGAGGTGCTGCGCGGAACCCGGCGGACGCTCCCCGCGGCCTGCGTCGCGCTGACCTCGGCAACAGTCCTTGGCGGGGTGCCAACGGGCCGGGAACGTGGATCACCTGGATCCGGCGACGACGGTTCACCTGACTGGTTGGGACATTCGCTGGAGCGCTACGCCGCACCGCACGGAAAGGAACGACATGACAAATGAAGAGTTCGTCCGAAACGCCTATGCACTCGCCGAGGTGAGGGACCTGGAGGGTTGGGTCGCCTGCTTTAACCCAGACGGGGTGTTCGTCGACGAGTCGGTCGGGATGACCTATCGCGGCCCCAGCGAAGTTGGAAAGCCCGTGGAGAACTACGGAACCGCGTTCTCCGACATGCATCGTGAGCTCTACGACATCTACGTCACCGGTGATGTGGTGATCGTCGAACTGGCGCTGCAGGGGACGCAGGACGGGCCGCTCTGGCTGCCACAGGGCATCCTCCCGCCTACGGGTAACCGAATGGACGCGCCGTGCTGCGACGTCTTCAAGCTTGAGGACGGCAGGATCCAGCTGTTCGATTGCTACCCGTCGGGAACGGTGATCCTGGGCCAGCTCGGCGTGCTCGGGAACCTCGGCGCGGTGCTGCAGCAGCACGCCACCGTCTAGCCCGCCGGCGGCATGAGTCTTACCGTCGACCTGCACCAGCACGTGATCCCGGATTTCTATTGGGAGGCGTCGAACGAGGACGGGAATGCCGCTGGGGGCATCAATCCGCCGCGCTGGAGTCTGGAGGGCGCGATCGCGTACCTCGACGAGGCAGGGATCGACGTCGCGGTGCCGTCGATCAGCACCCCTGGCGTGCACTTCGGCGACGATCAGGCAGCGCGGACGCTCGCGCGTCGCGTCAACGAATACCTCGCCGACATCAAACGCAACCGCCCGGATCGGTTTGGGGCGTTCGCCGCGCTTCCGCTGCCCGACATCGAGGGATCGCTGCAACAGCTCGAATACGCGTTGGACGTGCTCGAGCTCGACGGCGTATCGATCTTCACCAACGCCGGAGGCAGGTACCTGGGAGATAGCCGCTTCGACCCGATCTTCGCGGAGCTGCAGCGGCGGGCCGCCGTCGTGTTCGTCCATCCCACGGCGTCACCCGATCCGATCGCCCACACGCTCGGGCTCCCTGACACGCTCCTCGATTATCCCGTCGACACATCGCGCGCAATCGCGAAATTGCACTACAGCAATACGTTCGCCCGCACCCCGGACATCAAATACGTGTTCGTACATGCCGGCGGCACGATCCCATTCGTAGCCTCGCGATTTGCGATCGTCGATGAGATGGACGTCATCCCGGGGGCGCCGGAGCGTGGTGCCTTCGCCCACGTCCTTCCTCGCCTGTACTGGGACACCGCCTCGGCGTTCGCCGACCCCGTGCTGCACATGCTGCGATCGGTCGCGGGCCTGGAGAACGTGGTATTCGGGACCGACTATCCGTACCCCACCAACGCGATCTCGATCGGCGGCCTGCGTCAGCTTCGGAACACGGCTGAGCTTGACGACGGCGAGCGCGCGGGCGTCCTGGGTGCCTCGGCCGTTCGGTTGATCCCACGCCTGGCGCAGGTCGGAAGCACGCTCTGAGAGACATCGACGGGCGGGGGCGTTTTGCCTGAGCTCGCGCGGCAACCCCGCGGCTTCGGCCTCAGTCATGCTGTGGGCTCAGATGGGCTCGCCGTCACAGGACCAGACGCTCGCGCGGGTGCCCGCGGGCCAGCTCGTCGGTCGAGACCGCGAGCGCGAGCTACTGGCGCGGCTGCTCAGGGCTGGGCGCGACGGCGCAGGCGGCGTCCTGGTGGTACACGGCGAAGCAGGGGTCGGAAAGACCGCGCTGCTTCAGTGGACCATCGAGGAGGCTCGGGAGTTCTGGATACTGCGGACGGTCGGGGTCGAGGGGGACATGGAGCTCCCGTACGCGGCGCTGCAGCAGCTGTGCGCGCCGGTGCTCGATCGATCGCCGCATCTGCCCGATCCCCAGCGCGACGCGCTCGACGTCGCGTTCGGGCTCAGCGCCGGGAAGGCTCCGACTCCGTTCCTGGTCGGGCTGGCGGTCCTCGGGCTGTTGTCCGAGGTTGCGGAGGAGCGACCGCTGCTCTGTGTCGTCGACGACGCGCAGTGGCTCGACCGCGCGACGGCCCGTACGCTCGCCTTCGTCGCTCGCCGCCTGCTGGCCGAGAGGATCACGCTCATCTTCTGCGCACGCGAGCCGGGCGACGTGCTCGCGGGGCTGCCGGAGCTCAGTGTCTCGCCACTGGGGCATCGTGATTCACGGGCCCTCTTGGAGGGTGTCCTGCCAAGTCGTTTGGATGAGCCGGTGCTGGAGCGGATCGTTGCCGAGACACACGGCAATCCGCTAGCGCTGTTGGAGTTGCCGCGCGGGCTCACCCCGACGCAGCTCGCGGGCGGGTTCGGTCTGCCCGCAGCGGTGCCGTTGTCGGCAAGCATCGAGGAGAGCTTTACCCGGAGGCTGGCCGGGCTTCCCGGTGACGCACGGCGACTGCTGCTGATCGCCGCGGCCGAGCCGGTCGGCGATCCGGCGCTGCTGTGGCGCGCGGCTCGGCGCCTCGGGATCCCGGAGTCGATGGCAGAGACCGTCGAGGCCGAAGGGTTCTTGGAGCTGGGCACCCGAGTGGTCTTTCGGCACCCGCTGGTGCGCTCGGCCGTGTATCGGGCGGCGGGGCTGGCGGAGCGCCGCGCGGTGCATCGCGCCCTGGCGCAGGCCACCGATCCGAAGATCGATCCCGATCGCCGGGCATGGCATCAAGCGCAGACGGTCGCGGTGCCTGACGAGGATGTCGCCGCCGCCCTCGAGCGTTCCGCGGGACGGGCCCAGGCACGCGGCGGCCTGGCGGCAGGCGCTGCCTTCCTGGAGCGCGCCGCCGCGCTGACCCCCGAGCCCAGGCACCGCGCGCAGCGGCTGCTCGCCGCCGCGGGCGCCACGCGCGACGCCGGCGACCCCGAGGCAGCGCTCGGGCTGTTGGCGGACGTCGAGGATGGTGAGCTGGACGAGTTGGGGCGCGGCCGCACCGATCTTCTGCAGGCGCAGATCGCGTTGGAGCAGCGACGCGCCGGCGATGCCGGCCGCCTGTTTCTCAGCGCGGCGCGCCGCCTGCAGCCACTCGATCCCGAGCTGGCCCGTGAGACGTACCTCGAGGCGCTCGGTGGCGCCATGGCCAGCGACGTCGAGGTCCGCGGCGGCGCGCCGGCAGTCGCGGCCGCGGCGCGATCAGCACCGCCTGCGGCAGCATCCCCGCGGACGGCCGACGCCCTGCTCGACGCGTTTGCGATCCGGTTGACTGACGGGTACGCGGCAGCGGTGCCGGCACTCACGCGAGCGCTGGAGTTACTGCTGGCCGCGGATGTCGCCCACGGCGACGTCGGCCGGTGGCTCTCGGTCTCGACCGGCAGAAACAGCAACATCGTCGCGCTCGAGCTGTGGGATGACGACGCGGTCCACGGCCTGGCCTCTCGCCAGGTGCAGCTCGCGCGCGACACCGGCGCCCTGGTTCACCTCCAGTTTGCGATCAGCTTCCTGGCCAGGAGCCACATGCTCGCCGGTGAGTTGAGCGCTGCTGCCCTGCTCATCGATGAAGCGCGCGCAATCGCCGGGGCGACCGGCAACCCAGCGCTCGTGAACGCTCCGATGATCCTGGCGGCGTGGCGCGGCGAGGAGTCGCACGCGTCTGATCTGATCGAGGCCACGTCACAGGAGGCCGCCGCACGGCGATGGTCATCCAACAACTACGCGCGGTCTGTGCTCTACAACGGCCTGGGCCGACACGACGCGGCGCGCGACGCCGCCTCCGAGGCGCTGCAGCCCGATCCGGTCGGATACGGATCGTTGCTGATGCCCGAGTTGGCCGAGGCAGCGTCGCGGACCGGTGACCGAGAGACGCTCGAGTCCGTCCAGGCGTGGCTCTCAGAGCGGACTCGGGTGCTCAATTCCGAGTGGGCGAGCGGGATCGAAGCGCGCGTGCGCGCGCTGCTGAGCGAGGGCGAGGTCGCCGAGAGCCTGTATCGCCAGTCGATCACCCACCTCGGCGGTACGCGGGTGAGGCTCGAGCTCGCCAGGACACAGCTGCTCTATGGCGAGTGGCTGCGCCGCCAACGTCGGCGCCTGGATGCCCGAGAGCAGTTGCGGACCGCGCTCGGAGCGTTCTCCGTCATGGGCGCCGAGGCGTTCGCGCGCCGCGCCGAACGCGAGCTGCTGGCCACCGGCGAGCATGCCCGCAAACGCACTGTCGACACGCTTGGCCAATTGACGCCTCAGGAGACGCAGATCGCGCGCATGGCGTCCGACGGACACACCAACCGGGAGATCGCCGCCCAGCTGTTCATCAGCCCGAGCACCGTCGAGTACCACCTCCGCAAAGCCTTTCGCAAGCTCGACGTGAAGTCCCGGACCCAGCTGGCCCAACGCGCGTTCTAGGATTGTCCCGCAGCCATCGCGAGGTTCAGGACATTCATGTTGCCCGTCGCCCATTGGATGGTGAAGGTCAGCCCGGCGATCCGCCAACCATCTGCGGTCCGCCTCAGCTGGTAATCGTGGCGGCCGCCGACCGTCCACATGGGGCCACCTGACGCGTTGGCGAGGACGTGCGTCCCCTGCATGTTGGCCGCGCAGGTCGCCTGGTCGCCGTCGAGGCTGATCACGTGATTGGTGATCTGGTGGTGGACTGCGTCCATGTTCTGCAGCGTTTGACGCCATCCGTCGACAAACTCGGCAACGCCGAGAGTCGTCGGTTCGCCGCCGGTCAATGAGGTGCGGTCGTGGTAGACCGTGTCGGTGAACAGTTGCCCGAGCGCGTCCCAGTCGCGCCCGTCGATCGTGAGCGCGAGGCGTCCGATCAACTCGAGGATCGCGAGACGGTCCTCGAGTTCGGTGGTGATGGAATCCGACGTCGTCGTTGTCATGCGGGCTCCCTTGCGTAGCCGGGCTGAGCTTCTTCGTCTACAACCAGTGGCGAGCCTGCCGAACGATCAGGCGACTACGCATCGCCTAATCCCGGTGATTCACGAAACTCGGACACGCGTAATGCCCGCGGTGAATCGCTCAGGTCGGCGTACTGACGAACTCGCTCACGACCCACTGCGCAACCCCTTCGGGATACGGAGCGGGGAGCCCGAGGACGATGTGCCGGAAGCCGGCATCGATCGCTTCCACGATCGAGTCACGGGTCGCGGTGGGCTTCTCGTAGGAGACCCGCAGGTGGATCGAGCGGATGATCGAGGCTGGATCTCGTCCGATCTCCGCACAGAATCCGTCCAGCACGCGGCCTCGTCGGACGCAGTCGTCGATGTCGCCGCCGGGGATGTTCCATAGGTCGGCATGCTCTGCGACGACGCGCAGCGTCGCGGGGGTGCGCCCGCCGATCATGATTGGCGGGCGTGGCTGCTGGACAGGCTTGGGATTGCAGAACGCTCCCGTCAGCTGGTGGTAGGTGCCGTCGAAGTCAAACGGTTCGGCCTCTGACCACAGGCGCCGGATGATCGTGCACGCCTCCGC